>NZ_AP023439.1:4427191-4740572 GCF_014701095.1 Streptomyces tuirus
CAGCTCGCGCTGGAGACCGCCCCTGGGCGGACGCGGGATCCGCGGTTCGTGCACGCCCCCGCCGCCCTCACCGGGGCCGAAGTCGAACCACACGTAGACCATCGAGTCCCGCGGCACCTCGGCACCGGGCTGCGGGTACTGGCGTACGACGTAGTCGACGACGGCGAGAGGGAGCTCGGGCCGGTCCGGTGCGGTGAGGAGGAGGCCCTGCGCCCGGGCCGTCTCCCGCGCGTCCACGGCCATCAGGCCGACCAGACGCGGTACGCGCACTTCGGGTGTTTTGTGGGATATCTGCACAGATGTCACCCCCAGCGGTACAGGAAGGGTAACTCCCGCCCCGTACCGACCGGAAGCGACCGATGTCGGTCTGTGACAGTCGACTACTCTCCGTCAACAGACTGGAGTTCGAGCCGGTAGCAGTGACCCTCCCGCTGCGAGGCCGGGGTCGTGAACGTCTCCGCGAGGCGCATCCCGAGGCGCTTGGTCACCGCGATGGACCGGCTGTTGCGGGCGTCGACCATCGCGACGACGCCCGGGACGCCGCTGGCCCGCATCCGCTCCAGCGTCTGCAGCGCGGCGGCGGTGACGTAGCCCTTGCCCCAGTGCTCCCGGCCCAGCCGCCAGCCGATCTCGATCTCCCCGGCCGGGCGCCAGGACCGCTCCCACGGCTGGGCGCCGGTGAAGCCGATGACCTGCCCCGACTCGTCGAGCACGGTCCACAGGCAGAAGCCGAGCTCCGCGTCGTGCCGGCGCTGGCGGGCGGTGAGCTCCTCGTAGACCGAGAGTTCCGCGGCCCGGCCGCCCTGGTACTCCATGACGTCCGGATCGTCGAAGATCCGGTGCCAGACGAACGCGTCCTCGTGGGTGGGAACGCGAAGCCGCACAGCGGGGAGAGCGCGATTCACAGAGGCAGCCCTTCAGCCGGGTGACGAATGCTGCTGCATAGACTGCCCATGTCCAGTGCCGGTCGGCACGCAAGATTGACGAACTTGGGGAGATCCCGCCGTGACCGTCGTGACCGAGCCCCTCTCCGAGAACACCGCCGATGTGATCGTCGTGGGCGCGGGGCCGGCCGGCTCCACCACCGCCTACCACCTCGCCAAGGCCGGACTCGACGTCCTCCTGCTGGAGAAGACCGAGTTCCCCCGCGAGAAGGTCTGCGGCGACGGCCTCACCCCGCGCGCCGTCAAGCAGCTGGTCGCGATGGGCATCGACATCTCGGAGGAGGCCGGCTGGCTGCGCAACAAGGGCCTGCGCATCATCGGCGGCGGGGTGCGGCTCCAGCTCGACTGGCCGGATCTCGCCTCCTTCCCCGACTACGGCCTCGTCCGCAAGCGCGACGACTTCGACGAGCAGCTCGCCCACAACGCCCAGAAGGCCGGTGCCCGGCTCTTCGAGCGGTGCAACGTGGGCGCGCCGATCCTGGACGAGCGCACGGGCCGCATCACCGGGGTGCACGCCAAGCTCGGTGAGGACAAGCGCGAGGTCACCTTCCACGCCCCGCTGGTGGTGGCCGCCGACGGCAACTCCACCCGGCTGTCCCTGGCGATGGGCCTGCACCGGCGCGAGGACCGCCCGATGGGCGTGGCGGTGCGCACGTACTTCACCAGCCCGCGCCACGACGACGACTACCTGGAGTCCTGGCTGGAGCTGTGGGACCGGCGCGGCCCGCAGGACCGGCTGCTGCCCGGCTACGGCTGGATCTTCGGCATGGGCGACGGCACGTCCAACGTCGGGCTCGGTGTCCTCAACACCTCAGACTCCTTCAAGGAGCTGGACTGGCGCGAGGTGCTGAAGGCCTGGTGCGCGTCCATGCCGGAGGACTGGGGCTACACCCCGGACAACATGACCGGCCCGATCCGCGGCGCCGCGCTCCCCATGGCCTTCAACCGCCAGCCGCACTACACCAAGGGCCTGCTGCTCGTCGGCGACGCCGGCGGCCTGGTGAACCCCTTCAACGGCGAGGGCATCGCCTACGCCATGGAGTCCGGCCAGATCGCCGCCGACGTCATCGTCCAGGCCCACGCCCGGCCGACCCCGGCGAGCCGCGAACTGGCCCTCCAGCGATACCCGCGCGTCCTGAAGGACACCTACGGCGGCTACTACACGCTCGGCCGGGCCTTCGTGAAGCTCATCGGCAACCCGAAGGTCATGCAGATCGCGGCCCAGCGCGGTCTCACGCACCCGATGTTGATGAAGTTCACCCTGAAGCTCCTCGCGAACCTCACCGACCCGACGGGCGGCGACGCGATGGACCGCATCATCAACGGGCTGAGCAGGGTGGCCCCCAAGGCCTGACCGGGCGTTCGACGCCTCGCTGCCGGCGGCCCGGCGCGCGTACACCGACGCGCGCCGGGCCGCCGTCTGCCGTCGTGCATGCAGGCAGTGATCGGTACGGCGTCAACACCCGGCCACGCCGGGACAATTCGGGCGCATGATGCCGGAGTGACAGGAGCGGACGGGCGTGCCGCGAGGTCACGTGGCCCCCAGGAGGGCCCTGAAGGCCCCTGGAGCGGCCCGGGGACGGGCCGAGAGGGTTACGGGGCTACGGGGCCCGAACGGCCCCGGACAGGCCGGGAGGGCCGGTGCCGTACAGCGGCAACGGCCCTCGAGCCCGAACGTACAAATGTGTCAGACGTGTCAGACGGGTCAGACGACGCGTGACGTCACAGGACGCGGACCGCGCCCGACGCCGGGTAGCCCGACAGGTCCTGGATGACGACGCCCTTGGACGGGTTGGCCGCGTCCAGGTACTGGCCGTTCCCGATGTAGACACCCACGTGGTACGCGGAGCCCTTGCCGCCCCAGTACAGGATGTCGCCGACCTGGACGCTAGAGAGCGGCACGTCCGTGCCGGCCATCGACTGGTCCTGCGAGACGCGCGGCAGATCCACACCAACCTGCTTGTACGCGGCCTGCACGAGGGAGGAGCAGTCCCAGGCATTGGGACCGGTGGCGCCCATGACGTAGGCGTCGCCCACCTGGGCCTTGAGGAACGCGACGACCGTCGCGACGCTGCCGCTGGCGGGCGCCGACACGGAGGTCGAGGTGGACGCGGAGGCGGAGAGGGTGGTGCGCTCGGCGCTGCGCGTGGCGCGCTCGGCGGCGGCCTTGCGGGCGGCCTCGGCGGCCTTCTTCTTGGCCTCGGCCTTCTTCGCGGCGGCGAGGTCCTTCTTGGCTTCCGCGGCGGCCTCGGCGGCGGCCGCGTCACGCTCGGCGCGCAGCTCGTAGTTCGCGGCGGCCTGCTGGGTGGCGGCCGCGGACTGGGCGACCTGAGCGGACAGGTCGGCCGTCAGGGTGGGCAGTTCGATGGTCTGCGTCACCGGCTCGGCGGCGCTCGCCGAGGCCGACGCACCCGCCGCTGCCATGCTGAGAACACCACCGGCGACTCCGGCACGCACGGCGATCGAAGAGGTCGCGCTGCGGCGGGGTTTCCGGTGGCTGCGTATGTGAGCGGTGTGGGACATGGGAACAACCGGTACCAGGGGCTCCTTCATATCTTCAAGAAACGTGTGCTGCGCCACAGTTGTTCAACCGGGCCCTCAAAAACCCCCGACGAGCCCCTTTATTGACGCCGTAACGGACATTGCGGGCGGTCCGTGATCGGCCTGTGATCACGGTGTTTGATCAATACGCCCGAATTGCCCCGCGCCTACCACCGGTTGGGTTGATTGGCCAAGCCCCGTTCTCATGGATCTCTCATCCATGTGACGGAGGTCACGGAACGGCTGCCCCGCCGGTCGCGTCCCGGTACATCGATCACGACCGGGTCACGGCCTCCCGAAGATCGTGAACGCGTGCACGCGTCCACACCCCGCCTCGCATCCCCCCTGATGTGTGAACGCGCTTCTATCAAGAGATCAAGTCCATCGCCAATTTGCATGCAAGAGAACCCTCTTGATATTGAGACGACCCCTCCGGCCTGCACTGACGAGCCAAAATGTCACCTCTCGTGATCACTCGGACGCTTCGCGTGTGAAGATCACCGCTCATCCGACTTCATGATCGATCGTCAGGTGGTGGAGATCACAAAGGTTGAGTAATACCCCGTGTCGCAGATCACAGAGCGTCGGGCATAAGATGCACGCGGTTGGGCTTGTGACCTGCTTCACATGTTCCCGATCTTCGTCGGGGCGGGCGGGGTTCGAGGGACAGGTGGGACGGATGTGAGCCCGATGCACACCGCCAGCAGTCAGTGCCGACTGAGAGGAGCGAGGAGCGGTGAACGCTTATGCGCCCATCCTCGTACTGGGAGCCCTCGGGGCAGGCTTTGCGATCTTCTCCGTGGTCATGGCCACGTTGATCGGGCCCAAGCGGTACAACCGCGCCAAGCTCGAGGCCTACGAGTGCGGTATCGAGCCGACCCCCACGCCGGCCGGCGGCGGGCGGTTCCCCATCAAGTACTACCTGACGGCGATGCTCTTCATCATTTTCGATATCGAGATCGTCTTCCTCTACCCCTGGGCCGTCACCTTCGACGCCCTGGGGATCTTCGGGCTCGTGGAGATGCTGCTCTTCGTGCTCACCGTCTTCGTCGCGTACGCGTACGTATGGCGGCGCGGCGGCCTGGAATGGGACTGAGGGGCCACACGTCATGGGACTCGAAGAAAAGCTGCCGAGCGGCTTCCTGCTGACCACCGTCGAGCAGGCCGCGGGCTGGGTGCGCAAGGCCTCGGTCTTTCCGGCCACGTTCGGCCTCGCCTGCTGTGCCATCGAGATGATGACCACCGGCGCGGGCCGCTACGACCTGGCGCGCTTCGGCATGGAGGTCTTCCGGGGCTCGCCGCGCCAGGCGGACCTGATGATCGTCGCCGGCCGGGTCAGCCAGAAGATGGCGCCGGTGCTCCGGCAGGTCTACGACCAGATGCCGAACCCCAAGTGGGTGATCTCCATGGGGGTCTGCGCCTCGTCGGGCGGCATGTTCAACAACTACGCCATCGTCCAGGGCGTCGACCACATCGTGCCGGTCGACATCTACCTCCCCGGCTGCCCGCCCCGGCCGGAGATGCTCTTGGACGCGATCCTCAAGCTCCACCAGAAGATCCAGAGCTCCAAGCTCGGCGTGAACGCCGAGGAGGCGGCCCGCGAGGCGGAGGAAGCGGCGCTCAAGGCGCTGCCCACCATCGAGATGAAGGGGCTGCTGCGGTGAGCGACGCGAACGGCAACGGGGTCAACCCCGAGAAGGACCTCTCCGCGGAGAACCTCCCGGGCCAGCGCGGCCAGGGCGGTGAGGAGATCCGCGTCCAGCGCGGCATGTTCGGAGCCGGCAACGGCGGAGACACCTCCGGCTACGGCGGCCTGGTCCGCTCGGTCCGGCTCCCGGGACCGGCGAGCCGCCCCTACGGCGGATGGTTCGACGACGTCGCCGACGAGCTGGAGGGCGCCCTGGAGGAGCAGGGCCTGGTCCCCGGCAACGCCATCGAGAAGACGGTCGTCGACCGCGACGAGCTGACCTTCCACATCGAGCGCGAACACCTCGTCCGCGTCGCCCGCACCCTGCGCGACGACCCGGCCCTGCGCTTCGAACTGTGCACCGGCGTCAGCGGCGTGCACTACCCCAACGACAAGGGCCGCGAGCTGCACGCCGTCTACCACCTGCGGTCGATCACCCACAACCGGGTGATCCGCCTGGAGGTCAGCGCCCCCGACAGCGACCCGCACATCCCGTCGCTGTTCGAGGTCTATCCGACGAACGACTGGCACGAGCGCGAGACCTACGACTTCTTCGGAATCGTCTTCGACGGTCACCCGGCCCTGACGCGGATCATGATGCCGGACGACTGGCAGGGCTTCCCGCAGCGCAAGGACTACCCCCTCGGCGGTATCCCCGTCGAGTACAAGGGCGCCCAGATCCCGGCTCCGGACCAGCGGAGGTCGTACTCATGAGCACTTCCCACGCCTCCCCTCGGGAGACGACCGAGGGCACCGTCTACACGGTCACCGGCGGCGACTGGGACGAGGTCGTCCAGTCCGCGGCCCGGGCCGACGACGAGCGCATCGTCGTCAACATGGGCCCGCAGCACCCGTCCACCCACGGTGTGCTCCGCCTGATCCTGGAGATCGACGGCGAGACCGTCACCGAGGCCCGCTGCGGAATCGGTTATCTGCACACCGGCATCGAGAAGAACCTCGAATACCGCACGTGGACGCAGGGCACCACGTTCGTGACGCGCATGGACTACCTGACGCCGTTCTTCAACGAGACGGCGTACTGCCTCGGCGTCGAGAAGCTCCTCGGCATCGAGGACCAGATCCCGGACCGCGCCTCGATCATCCGCGTGCTCCTGATGGAGCTGAACCGCCTCTCCTCGCACCTGGTGTGCATCGCCACCGGCGGCATGGAGCTCGGCGCGACCACGATCATGATCTACGGCTTTCGTGATCGTGAACTCATTCTCGATATCTACGAGCTGATCACCGGCCTGCGGATGAACCACGCGTACATCCGCCCCGGCGGACTCGCCCAGGACCTGCCGCCCGGCGCGGTGGACCAGATCCGCGAGTTCGTGAAGAAGATGAAGAAGAACCTCCCGGAGTACGACAAGCTCGCCACCGGGAACCCCATCTTCAAGGCGCGTATGCAGGACGTCGGCTACCTCGACCTGGCCGGCTGCATGGCCCTCGGCGCGACGGGCCCGATCCTGCGCTCCACCGGCCTGCCGCACGACCTGCGCAAGGCGCAGCCCTACTGCGGCTACGAGACCTACGACTTCGAGATCCCGACCGCGGACACCTGCGACTCCTACGGCCGCTTCCTCATCCGGCTGGAGGAGATGCGCCAGTCCCTCAGGATCGTCGAGCAGTGCCTGGACCGGCTCCAGCCCGGCCCGGTCATGGTCGCCGACAAGAAGATCGCCTGGCCGGCCCAGCTGGCCCTCGGTCCCGACGGCCTCGGCAACTCCCTCGACCACATCAAGAAGATCATGGGCACCTCCATGGAGGCCCTGATCCACCACTTCAAGCTGGTGACCGAGGGCTTCCGCGTCCCGCCGGGACAGGCGTACGCGGCGGTCGAGTCGCCCAAGGGCGAACTCGGGGTGCACGTCGTCTCCGACGGCGGCACCCGTCCCTACCGGGTCCACTTCCGGGATCCGTCCTTCACCAACCTTCAGGCCATGGCGGCGATGTGCGAGGGCGGCCAGGTCGCCGACGTCATCGTCGCCGTCGCGTCCATCGACCCCGTGATGGGAGGCGTCGACCGGTGACCACATCGTCTTCCGAGCGGGGCGTCAGCCTGGGCATGCCCGAACTGCCCGCCCCCGCCTACCCGGACGACGTCCGGGCCCGTCTGGAGACGGACGCGCGCGAGGTCATCGCCCGCTACCCCGACTCCCGGTCCGCCCTGCTGCCGCTGCTGCACCTCGTCCAGGCCGAGGAGGGGCACGTCACCCGCACCGGCATGCAGTTCTGCGCGGACGTGCTCGGACTGACCACGGCCGAGGTGACCGCGGTCGCCACCTTCTACACCATGTACCGCCGCCGGCCGAGCGGCGACTACCAGGTGGGGGTGTGCACCAACACCCTGTGCGCCGTCATGGGCGGGGACGCGATCTTCGAGGAGCTCCAGGAGCACCTCGGCGTCGGCAACGGCGAGACCACCGGCGACGGCAAGGTCACCCTGGAGCACATCGAGTGCAACGCGGCCTGCGACTTCGCGCCGGTCGTGATGGTCAACTGGGAGTTCTTCGACAACCAGACCCCCGACAGCGCCAAGAGCCTCGTCGACGACCTGCGCGCGGGACGGCCGGTCACGCCCACCCGCGGCGCGCGCATGTGCACCTTCAAGGAGACCGCGCGAATCCTGGCCGGCTTCCCCGACGAGCGGGACGGAGCCGTCGAGTCCGGCGGAAGCGCGGGACCCGCCTCCCTGATCGGCCTGAAGCTCGCCAAGGGGGAGGCATCTCCCGCACGCGTGGTGCACCCGCGCGGTGAGGCGGCCCGGAGCGGGGCACCGCACGAGCCGTCACCGACCGAGCACCTGAGCTCGCACGACGCGCCGCAGGACACATCGGCCTCCGACCCGGCCCACCCGGCCGGGCCCACCGCCGAGGAGGGGGAGTGATGACCTTGGCACCCGAGCTGAAAGACATGAGCCCCGAGAAGCTGCTCGCACCGGTGCTGTCGGCCTTCTGGGACGAGGACAAGTCCTGGACGCTGGACGTGTACCGCAGGCACGACGGCTACGAGGGGCTGCGCAAGGCGCTCGCCATGACGCCGGACGACGTGATCGCGTACGTCAAGGAATCCGGTCTGCGCGGACGCGGCGGCGCGGGCTTCCCCACCGGCATGAAGTGGCAGTTCATCCCGCAGGGAGACGGCAAGCCTCACTATCTTGTTGTCAACGCCGACGAGTCGGAGCCCGGGACGTGCAAGGACATCCCGCTCCTCTTCGCGAACCCGCACAGCCTCATCGAGGGCATGATCATCGCGTGCTACGCCATCAGGTCGTCGCATGCCTTCATCTATCTGCGGGGTGAAGTCGTCCCGGTGCTGCGGCGGTTGCACTCGGCCGTGCGCGAGGCGTACGAGGCCGGCTTCCTCGGCGAGAACATCCAGGGCAGCGGACTCGACCTCGACATCACCGTGCACGCGGGCGCGGGCGCGTACATCTGCGGTGAGGAGACCGCACTGCTCGACTCGCTCGAAGGCCGCCGGGGCCAGCCGCGGCTTCGTCCCCCCTTCCCTGCCGTCGCGGGCCTCTATGCGTGCCCGACTGTGGTGAACAACGTCGAATCGATCGCGTCGGTTCCCGCGATCATGCAGCGGGGCAAGGAATGGTTCCGGTCGATGGGGAGTGAGAAGTCGCCCGGCTTCACGCTCTACTCCCTCTCCGGCCACGTCGCCGGCCCCGGCCAGTACGAGGCGCCGCTCGGGATCACGCTCCGCCAGCTCCTCGACATGAGCGGCGGGATGCGCCCCGGGCACCGCCTGAAGTTCTGGACGCCGGGCGGCTCCTCGACCCCGATGTTCACCGACGAGCACCTCGACGTCCCCCTCGACTACGAAGGGGTGGGCGCCGCGGGTTCCATGCTCGGCACCAAGGCCCTCCAGTGCTTCGACGAGACGACCTGCGTGGTGCGGGCCGTCACCCGCTGGACGGAGTTCTACGCACACGAGTCCTGCGGCAAGTGCACGCCCTGCCGCGAAGGGACCTACTGGCTCGTGCAGTTGCTGCGCGACATCGAGGCCGGCAAGGGACAGATGTCCGATCTCGACAAGCTGAACGACATCGCCGACAACATCAACGGCAAGTCCTTCTGCGCCCTCGGCGACGGCGCCGCCTCGCCGATCTTCTCCTCGCTCAAGTACTTCCGCGAGGAGTACGAGCAGCACATCACGGGCCGGGGCTGCCCCTTCGACCCGGCCAAGTCGACGGCCTGGGCCGACCGCACGGAGGTGAACGCATGACCGTGACCACCAGCTCTCCCTCCGGCGGGGAAGCGGCGGTCCCGCCGGAGGACCTCGTGTCGCTGACGATCGACGGCGCGGAGATCAGCGTGCCCAAGGGCACCCTGGTCATCCGGGCCGCCGAGCAGCTCGGCATCGAGATCCCCCGGTTCTGCGACCACCCCCTGCTCGACCCGGCCGGCGCCTGCCGCCAGTGCATCGTCGAGGTCGAGGGCCAGCGCAAGCCCATGGCGTCCTGCACGATCACCTGTACGGACGGGATGGTCGTCAGGACTCACCTCACCTCCCCGGTCGCCGAGAAGGCCCAGAAGGGTGTGATGGAGCTCCTGCTCATCAACCACCCGCTGGACTGCCCGGTCTGCGACAAGGGCGGCGAGTGCCCGCTGCAGAACCAGGCCATGTCGCACGGCGACGCCGACTCCCGCTTCGAGGGCCGCAAGCGGACCTACGAGAAGCCCGTCCCGATCTCCACCCAGGTGCTGCTCGACCGCGAGCGGTGCGTGCTGTGCGCCCGCTGCACCCGGTTCTCCAACCAGGTCGCGGGCGACCCGATGATCGAGCTGATCGAGCGGGGCGCGCTCCAGCAGGTCGGCACCGGCGAGGGCGACCCCTTCGAGTCGTACTTCTCCGGCAACACCATCCAGATCTGCCCGGTCGGCGCGCTGACCTCGGCGGCGTACCGATTCCGCTCCCGCCCCTTCGACCTGGTCTCCTCGCCGTCGGTGTGCGAGCACTGCTCCGGCGGCTGCGCCACGCGCACCGACCACCGGCGCGGCAAGGTCATGCGGCGCCTCGCCGCCGACGACCCCGAGGTCAACGAGGAGTGGATCTGCGACAAGGGGCGGTTCGGGTTCCGGTACGCGCAGCAGCGCGACCGGCTCGAGACGCCGCTGGTGCGCAACGCCGAGGGCGAGCTGGAACCGGCCTCCTGGCCCGAGGCGCTCCAGATCGCGGCCCAGGGGCTGCTGGCCTCCCGGGGCCGCACCGGAGTCCTCACCGGCGGCCGCCTCACCGTCGAGGACGCCTACGCGTACAGCAAGTTCGCGCGCGTGGCGCTCGACACCAACGACATCGACTTCCGCGCGCGCGTGCACAGCAGCGAGGAGGCCGACTTCCTCGCCGCCCGGATCGCCGGGCGCGGCCGGGACCTCGACGGCACGGGCGTCACGTACACCGCGCTGGAGAAGGCCCCCGCCGTCCTGCTCGTCGGGTTCGAGGCGGAGGAGGAGGCCCCCGGCGTCTTCCTGCGGCTGCGCAAGGCCTGGCGTCAGCACGGGCAGAAGGTCTACTCCCTGGCCACGCACGCCACGCGCGGTCTGGAGAAGGCCGGTGGCACGCTGCTGCCGGCGGCTCCCGGCACCGAGACGGAGTGGCTGGACGCGCTCGCGGGCGGCGCCGGCCTGGAGGACGACGGCGCACTCGCCGCCGAGGCGCTGCGCGCCGATGGCGCGGTGATCGTCGTCGGCGAGCGGCTGGCCGCCGTGGCCGGCGGGCTCACCGCCGCCGCGCGCACCGCCTCCGCCACCGGCGCCCAACTGGTGTGGATCCCGCGCCGGGCCGGGGAACGCGGTGCGATCGAGGCGGGCGCGCTGCCGTCGCTGCTGCCGGGCGGGCGCCCGGCCACCGACCCGCGCGCGCGTGACGAGGTCGCCGGCGTCTGGGGCGTCGCGGGCCTCCCGCACCGCTACGGGCGGGACACCGGCCAGATCGTGGAGGCCGCCGCGAGAGGCGAGCTCCAGGCCCTGCTGGTGGCGGGCGTGGAGGTCGCCGACCTGCCCGACCCGGCACGCGCGCGTGCGGCGCTGGACGAGGTGGGCTTCCTGGTCTCGCTGGAGCTGCGGCCGAGCGAGATCAGCCGCAAGGCCGACGTGGTCCTGCCGGTCGCGGCGGTCGCCGAGAAGGCCGGCACCTTCCTCAACTGGGAAGGCCGCATCCGCTTCTTCGAGGCGGCGCTCAAGCCCGACCAGATGACCCGCCGCTCCGCGCCCACCGACGCGCGGGTGCTGCAGATGCTGGCCGACGCCATGGACGTCCACCTCGGACTGCCGGATCTGCGCACCGTGCGCGGCGAGATCGACCGGCTCGGCGCCTGGGACGGCCCGCGGGCCGGCGAGCCGCTGGAGACCGCGGCCGCGCTGCCGCGGCCCGCCGCCGGGGAAGCCGTGCTCGCGGGCCACCGGCTGCTGCTCGACCAGGGCGTCCTCCAGCAGGGCGACGAGGCACTCGCCGGCACCCGGCACGCCGCCCGCGCGCGGGTGTCGTCCGCGACGGCCGCCGAGGCCGGCGTCAAGGACGGCGACCTGCTCGCCGTGACCGGCCCCCAGGGGGTCGTGGAACTCCCGCTCCAGATCAGCGACATGCCGGACCGGGTGGTGTGGCTGCCGCTGAACTCCACCGGCGGCGGCGTCGCCTCCGACACCGGGGCGCGGCCCGGCTCCCTCGTCCGCATCGGCCCGGCGACGCTCGCCGGCGAGGCCCACAAGGAGGTGGAGGCATGAGCCTTCGAGGAGGCGGCGGCATGAGCCCGTACCTCGCCGCTGAAGACCTCTCGATGTTCGGCACCGACCCCTGGTGGCTGGTCGTCATCAAGGCGGTGTTCTGCTTCGCCTTCCTGATGGTGACCGTGCTGGTCTCCATCGTGATGGAGCGCAAGGTCGTCGCCTGGATGCAGCTGCGCATCGGCCCCAACCGGCACGGCCCCTGGGGCATGCTCCAGTCGCTCGCCGACGGCATCAAACTGATGCTGAAGGAGGACGTGATCGTCAAGCGCGCGGACAAGGCGGTCTACGTCCTCGCGCCGGTCATCGCGGCCATCCCGGCCTTCATGGCGATCGCGGTGATCCCCTTCGGCCCGGCCGGCAACGAGATCTCGATCTTCGGCCAGCGCACCACGATGCAGCTCACCGACCTGCCGATCGCGATGCTCTACATCCTCGCCGTCGCCTCGGTCGGCATCTACGGCATCGTCCTGGCGGGCTGGAGCTCCGGCTCGACGTACCCGCTGCTGGGAGGCCTGCGCTCCTGCGCGCAGATGATCTCCTACGAGATCGCGATGGGCGCCGCCTTCGCCTCCGTCTTCCTCTACTCGGGGTCCATGTCGACCTCGACGATCGTCGAGCAGCAGGCCGACCGCTGGTACATCGTGCTGCTGCCGGTCTCCTTCATCATCTACATCGTCACGATGGTCGGCGAGACCAACCGCGCCCCCTTCGACATGCCGGAGTCCGAGGGCGACCTGGTCGGCGGCTTCAACACCGAGTACTCGTCGATCAAGTTCGCGATGTTCATGCTCGCCGAGTACGTCAACATGGTGACCGTCTCGGCCGTCGCCACCACCCTGTTCCTCGGCGGCTGGCGGGCCCCCTGGCCCGTCAGCACCTTCTGGGAGGGCGCCAACCACGGCTGGTGGCCGCTGCTCTGGTTCACGGTCAAGGTCCAGCTGCTGCTGTTCATGTTCATCTGGATCCGCGGCACCCTCCCGCGCGTCCGCTACGACCAGCTGATGAAGCTCGGCTGGAAGGTCCTCATCCCGGTCTCGCTGGTGTGGCTGATGCTCGTCGCGAGCGTGCGGGCCTTCCGCAACGAGGGCTACGACTTCGCCGACATCGCCCTGTACGTGGGCGGCGGCGTCCTCGCCCTGCTGCTGCTCTCCTTCGTCGCCGACATGTTCCGCGAGAAGGCCAAGAAGGCCGAGCAGCCGGCCGAGACCCCGGCCGCCTTCGACCCGATGGCGGGCGGATTCCCCGTACCGCCCCTGCCCGGACAGGAACTTCCGCCGGTCCCGCGCCGCCGCTCGCGCCGTGAGCGGGAGCTGATTGTCAGTGGTGGGCCCGATACTCAGAGTGACGAATCTCTGGGCGGATCTACGGATGGAAAGGAGGCGTCCGATGGCTGAGGAACTCGAGCGTTCGAAGGCCGAGGAACCCAAGGACACCAAGCCCGGTTTCCAGAACCCCGTGGCCGGCTTCGGCGTGACCTTCAAGGCCATGTTCAAGAAGCGGCTGACCGAGCAGTACCCGGAGCAGCAGAAGACCACGGCTCCGCGTTTCCACGGACGGCACCAGCTCAACCGCCATCCGGACGGCCTGGAGAAGTGCGTCGGCTGCGAACTGTGCGCCTGGGCCTGCCCCGCCGACGCCATCTACGTGGAGGGCGCGGACAACACCGACGAGGAGCGCTACTCGCCGGGCGAGCGGTACGGCCGCGTCTACCAGATCAACTACGCCCGCTGCATCCTGTGCGGCCTGTGCATCGAGGCCTGCCCCACCCGGGCGCTCACGATGACCAACGAGTTCGAGCTGGCCGACTCCAGCCGGGCCAACCTCATCTACACCAAGGAGCAGCTGCTCGCCGGTCTGGAGGAGGGCATGGTCGACTCGCCCCACGCCATCTACCCGGGCACGGACGAACAGGACTACTACCGGGGCCTGGTCACGGAGGCCGCGCCCGGCACGGAGCAGCAGGTCGCCCACTCCAAGGGCGAGGTCGTGCAGGAGGCCGACTCCACCTTCGGCGGGAGCGAACCCGCCTCGGAGAAGGTGATCGGCCGATGACCGCCCAGCTCGCCGCCTACTCCACCTCCACCGGAGAGGCCGTCCAGTTCTGGATCCTCGGCACCGTCGCGGTGATCGGCGCCCTGTGCACCATCCTCATGAAGAGGGCCGTGCACAGCGCGCTCTGCCTCGCCGGCACCATGATCGTCCTGGCGGTGTTCTACCTCGCGAACGGCGCCTACTTCCTGGGCGTCGTCCAGATCGTCGTCTACACCGGCGCGATCATGATGCTGTTCCTGTTCGTGGTGATGCTCGTCGGCGTCACCGCGGCGGACTCCCTGAAGGAGACCATCAAGGGCCAGCGCTGGCTGGCCGTGCTCTGCGGACTCGGCTTCGGCGTCCTGCTGATCGGCGGGATCGGCAACGCGTCCCTGACGGAGTTCAACGGCATCGGCCAGGCGAACGCCGGGGGCAATGTGGAGGGCCTCGCCGCCCTCCTGTTCACCAAGTACGTCTTCGCGTTCGAGATCACCGGCGCGCTGCTCATCACGGCCGCCGTCGGCGCCATGGTGCTCACCCACCGCGAGCGCACCGAGCGCGCCAAGACGCAGCGGGAGCTCGCGGTGGAGCGCGTCCGGTCGGGCAAGCAGCTGCCGCCCCTGCCGGCACCCGGTGTGTACGCCCGGCACAACGCGGTCGACATCGCGGGCCTGCTGCCCGACGGCACCCCGTCCGACCTCACCGTCAGCAAGACCCTGCGCGAGCGCGGCCAGATCCGTGACGTGTCGCAGGAGGCGCTCAACGACCTCAAGGCCCTGGAGCAGCGGTCCGAGGAGCGTCTGGAGCGCAGGGCGGTCGGGCCGGCGAAGTTCCAGCGGTCCGAGGAGGCGTCGAAGTGAACCCCGTCAACTACCTCTATCTCGCGGCCCTGCTGTTCACGATCGGCGCCACCGGCGTGCTCATCAGGCGCAACGCGATCGTCGTGTTCATGTGCATCGAGCTCATGCTCAACGCCTGCAACCTCGCGTTCGTCGCCTTCTCCCGGATGCACGGCAACCTCGACGGGCAGATCATCGCCTTCTTCACGATGGTCGTGGCCGCCGCCGAGGTCGTGGTCGGGCTCGCGATCATCGTGTCCCTGTTCCGTGCCCGCCACTCGGCCTCGGTCGACGACGCCAGCCTGATGAAGCTGTAAGGGGTCGGAAGAATCGTGGAGAACCTCATTGCGCTGCTGGTGGCGGCGCCCCTGCTCGGAGCGGCGGTCCTGCTGTGCGGCGGCCGGCGGCTGGACGCCGTCGGCCACTGGATCGGCACGCTGTTCGCGGCCGTCTCCTTCGTGCTCGGCCTGGTGCTGTTCACCCACATGCTGGGGCAGAGCGCCGAACACCGCGAGATGTCCCAGCACTTGTTCAGCTGGATCCCGGTCGGGAGCTTCCAGGCGGACGTCGCCTTCCAGCTCGACCAGCTGTCCATGACGTTCGTGCTGCTGATCACCGGCGTCGGATCGCTGATCCACCTGTATTCCGTCGGGTACATGGAGCACGACGAGCGGCGCCGCCGCTTCTTCGGCTATCTCAACCTGTTCCTCGCGGCGATGCTGATCCTCGTCCTCGCCGACAACTACCTGCTGCTGTACGTCGGCTGGGAGGGCGTCGGTCTCGCCTCCTACCTGCTGATCGGCTTCTGGCAGCACAAGCCCAGCGCCGCCACGGCCGCGAAGAAGGCCTTCCTGGTCAACCGCGTCGGCGACATGGGCCTGTCCATCGCGATCATGCTGATGTTCCTGTGGTTCGGCACCTTCGCCTTCGGGCCGGTGCTCGGCACCCACACGGAGGCCGGGCTCGCCGGTGCCGCCGGTGAGGACAAGCTGACCGCGATCGCGCTGATGCTGCTCCTCGCCGCCTGCGGCAAGTCCGCCCAGGTGCCGCTGCAGTCCTGGCTCGGGGACGCGATGGAGGGCCCGACCCCGGTCTCGGCCCTCATCCACGCCGCGACGATGGTGACGGCGGGCGTCTACCTGATCGTCCGCTCCGCGGCCGTCTTCAACGGCGCCCCGGACGCGCAACTGGTCGTCACCATCGTCGGTGCGGTCACGCTGCTGTTCGGTGCGATCGTCGGTTGCGCGAAGGACGACATCAAGAAGGCCCTGGCCGGCTCGACCATGTCGCAGATCGGCTACATGATCCTCGCCGCCGGCCTCGGCCCCATCGGCTACGTCTTCGCGATCATGCACCTGGTGACGCACGGCTTCTTCAAGGCCGGCCTGTTCCTCGGCGCCGGCTCGGTCATGCACGGCATGAACGACGAGGTCGACATGCGCCGCTACGGCGGACTGCGCAAGTACATGCCGGTCACCTTCGTCACCTTCGGCCTCGGCTACCTGGCCATCATCGGCTTCCCGGGCCTGTCCGGCTTCTTCTCCAAGGACAAGATCATCGAGGCGGCGTTCGCCAAGGGCGGCACCGAGGGCTGGATCCTCGGCGCCTGCGCCCTGCTCGGCGCGGCCATCACCGCGTTCTACATGACGCGCGTGATGCTGATGACGTTCTTCGGCGAAGAGCGCTGGCGCAACGCCCCGACGCCGTCCCCGGCCAGCCCGGACGTGGAGCCCGCCGCCGAGACGCGCGGCGAATACACTCCGCCGCACCCGCACGAGTCGCCCAAGGTCATGACGATCCCGATGATCGTGCTGGCCGTCGGGTCGGTGGCCGGAGGCGCGTTCTTCAGCATCGGCGACCGCTTCATGCACTGGCTGGAGCCCGTCACCGGCCACAGTCACGGCAACCCGCCGATCAGCGCGGGTGTGGTCACCGGCGCGACCGTCGCCTGCATGGTCATCGGCGTCGCCATCGCCTGGGCCCAGTACGGCCGCCGCCCGGTCCCGGCCGTCGCCCCGCGCGGCTCGCTGCTCACCCGGGCGGCCCGGCGCGATCTGCTCCAGGACGACTTCAACCACGTCGTCCTGGTCCGCGGCGGGGAGCACCTCACGCGGTCCCTGGTCTACGTCGACCACACCCTGGTCGACGGCGTCGTCAACGGCACGGCGGCCTCGGTCGGCGGCCTCTCCGGGCGGATGCGCAAGCTGCAGAACGGCTTCGTCCGCTCCTACGCGGTCTCGATGTTCGGGGGCGCGGCGGTCATCGTCGCCGCGACCCTGCTGATGAGGGCGGTCTGATACCGATGTCCTTTCCTCTGCTGACAGCGACAGCGGCGCTCCCGGCCGTCGGGGCGATCGCCACGGCCGCCGTACCGGCCGCGAAGCGCACCGCCGCCAAGTGGCTGGCGCTGCTCTTCTCGCTCGCCACGCTCGTCCTGGCGATCACCGTCCTGGTCCGCTTCGACCCGGACGGCGACCGCTACCAGCTCACCGAGTCCCACGCCTGGATCGCCGACTTCGGTGTCCGCTACGAACTGGGTGTGGACGGCATCGGCGTGGCGCTCATCGCGCTCACGGCGCTGCTGATCCCGTTCATCATTCTCGCGGGCTGGCACGACGCCGACCCCTTGGAGACCGGCAGCAGCCGGTGGCGGCCGACGCAGGGCTTCTTCGCCCTGATCCTTGCCGTCGAGGCGATGGTGATCCTCTCCTTCGAGGCCACCGACGTCTTCCTCTTCTACATCTTCTTCGAAGCCATGCTGATCCCGATGTACTTCCTCATCGGCGGCTTCGGGGACCGTGCCCACGAGCACGGCGAGAAGGCGGCGGCGACCCAACGCTCGTACGCTGCCGTCAAGTTCCTCCTCTACAACCTGGTCGGCGGTCTGATCATGCTGGCCGCGGTGATCGGCCTGTACGTGGTCGCCGGGAACTTCTCGCTCCAGGAGATCGCCGAGGCCCGCGCCAACGGCACGCTCGACATGGCGACCAGCACCGAACGCTGGCTGTTCCTCGGGTTCTTCTTCGCCTTCGCGGTGAAGGCGCCGCTGTGGCCGCTGCACACCTGGCTGCCCAACGCCATGCAGGAGTCCACCGCCCCGGTCGCCGTGCTCATCACGGCGGTCGTCGACAAGGTCGGCACCTTCGCGATGCTCCGCTTCTGCCTCCAGCTGTTCCCGGAGGCCAGCAAGTGGGCCACGCCGGCCATCCTCGTCCTCGCCCTGATCAGCATCATCTACGGGGCGCTGCTCGCGGTCGGCCAGCGGGACATCAAGCGGCTGGTGGCGTACGCGTCGATCTCCCACTTCGGCTTCATCATCATGGGCATCTTCGCGATGACCAGCCAGGGCCAGTCCGGCGCGACGCTCTACATGATCAACCACGGCATCTCGACAGCCGCGCTGATGCTGGTGGCGGGCTTCCTGATCTCCCGGCGCGGCTCGCGGCTCATCGCCGACTACGGCGGAGTGCAGAAGGTCGCCCCGGTGCTCGCCGGCATGTTCCTGATCGGCAGCCTCGCGACCCTGTCCCTGCCGGGGCTGGCACCGTTCGTCAGCGAGTTCCTGGTCCTGGTCGGCACGTTCACGCGCTACCCGGTGATCGGCATCATCGCCACCTTCGGCATCGTCCTCGCCGCGCTCTACACCCTCGTCCTCTACCAGCGGACGATGACGGGCCCGGTGAAGCCGGAGGTCTCCGCGATGCCGGACCTCAGGATCCGTGAGATCGCGGTCGTCGCCCCGCTGGTCGTCCTGCTGATCTTCCTCGGCGTCTACCCGAAGCCCGTCACGCAGATCATCGATCCGGCGGTCAAGCAGACCCTGTCCGACGTCCAGAAGAAGGACCCCCAGCCCGAGGTGGAGGCGGCCAAGTGAGCGCAACAGCCGTCCACAGCCTGTGGACAACAGCGGCCGATCCGATCACCAAGATCGACGCGCCGACGTTCGAGTACGGCCAGCTGTCGCCGACCCTGATCGTCGTCGGCGCGGCGATCCTCGGGATCCTGATCGAGGCGTTCGTCCCGCGGAAGTCGCGGTACTACGCCCAGATGTTCGTCTCCGTCGTCGCCCTCGCGGCCGCCTTCGCCGCGGTCGTGGCGCTCGCGGCGGACGGGTACGGCACGACCAAGGCACGCATCGCGGCGATGGGCGCGATCGCCGTCGACGGACCGGCCCTGTTCCTCCAGGGCACGATCCTGCTGGCGGCCCTGGTGGGCCTGTTCACCTTCGCCGAGCGGCGCCTGGACCCGGAGGCGCACGGCAACCGCGTCGACTCCTTCGCCGCGCAGGCCGCGTCCGTCCCGGGCAGCGAGAGCGAGAAGGCCGCGGTCAAGGCCGGGTTCACCACCACCGAGGTGTTCCCGCTGCTGATGTTCGCCGTCGCCGGCATGCTGATCTTCCCGGCGGCCAACGACCTGCTGACGCTGTTCGTGGCGCTGGAGGTCCTCTCCCTTCCGCTGTACCTGCTGTGCGCGCTGGCCCGCCGCAAGCGGCTCATGTCGCAGGAGGCGGCGGTCAAGTACTTCCTGCTCGGCGCCTTCGCCTCCGCGTTCACGCTGTTCGGCATCGCGCTGCTCTACGGCTACGCGGGCTCGATGTCGTACGCGACGATCGCGCAGGTCGTCGACGGCACCGTGCAGGACGTCAACCCGGCGCTCGCCGGCACTATGGGCAACGACGCGCTGCTGCTGATCGGCGCCGCGCTGCTGGTCATGGGCCTGCTGTTCAAGGTGGGCGCGGTGCCGTTCCACATGTGGACGCCGGACGTGTACCAGGGCGCGCCGACGCCGGTGACCGGCTTCATGGCGGCGGCGACGAAGGTGGCGGCGTTCGGCGCGCTGCTGCGGCTGCTCTACGTCGTGCTGCCGGGCCTGCGCTGGGACTGGCGGCCGGTCATGTGGGCCGTGGCCATCGTCACCATGCTGGGCGGTGCGATCGTCGCGATCACGCAGACCGACATCAAGCGGCTGCTGGCGTACTCGTCGATCGCGCACGCCGGGTTCATCCTCGCGGGTGTCATCGCGACCACGCCCGACGGTGTCTCGTCGGTGCTGTTCTACCTGGCGGCGTACTCGTTCGTGACGATCGGCGCCTTCGCGGTGGTCACGCTGGTGCGCGACGCGGGCGGTGAGGCGACACACCTGTCCAAGTGGGCGGGGCTGGGCCGGCGTTCGCCGCTGGTGGCGGCCGTGTTCGCGGTGTTCCTGCTGGCCTTCGCGGGCATTCCGCTGACGTCCGGGTTCGCCGGGAAGTTCGCCGTGTTCAAGGCGGCGGCGGAGGGCGGGGCCGCCCCGCTCGTCGTCATCGGTGTGATCTCGTCGGCGATCGCGGCGTTCTTCTACATCCGCGTCATCGTGCTGATGTTCTTCAGCGAGCCGCGGCCGGAGGGCCCGACGGTGGCCGTGCCGTCGCCGCTGACGATCACGGCGATCGGGGTCGGCGTGGCGGTCACGCTGGTCCTCGGTGTGGCGCCGCAGTACTTCCTTGACCTGGCGGGCCAGGCGGGCGTCTTCGTCCGCTGACGTCCGCGTACGGCTGCGTGGGGTCCGGTCTCCTTCGGGGGCCGGGCCCCACGGCGTTTCCGGGCGGGCGGCTGTCGTGCCGAGTCAGGTCGAACGAAGGTACGGGTACCGCCTTCGCCGGGCGGGACCTGTGGATAACTCCGGGGCTGTCGGTGCGGGCGCCTATGGTGGACGCAGTGGTCGAGGCGCGACGCACGGGGGACGCAACGATGGGCGCGACGGGCGGGACGGGTGTGATGACGGAACTGGACGCGGTGACCGGAGCCGGGGCGACCGGGGCCGGGTCGGCCGGTGCCGGGGTCGGCGCGGGCAGTGGTCCTGCCGGGCCCCTCGGCGCCGACGCGAGCGAGGCGCTGGCCGCGCTGCACCGGGTCTTCGGGTACGAGGCCTTCCGCGGCGAGCAGGAAGCGGTCATCGAGCATGTGGTGGCGGGCGGCGACGCCGTCGTGCTCATGCCCACCGGTGGCGGCAAGTCGCTGTGCTACCAGATCCCGTCCCTGGTCAGGCCGGGCACGGGTGTGGTCGTCTCCCCGCTCATCGCCCTGATGCAGGACCAGGTGGACGCACTGCGGGCGCTGGGCGTGCGGGCCGGGTTCATGAACTCCACGCAGGACTTCGACGAGCGGCGGATGGTGGAGGCCGAGTTCCTCGCCGGCGAGCTGGACCTGCTGTACCTGGCGCCGGAGCGGCTGCGGCTGGGGAGCACGCTCGATCTACTCTCCCGCGGCAAGATCTCCCTCTTCGCGATCGACGAAGCGCACTGCGTCTCCCAGTGGGGCCACGACTTCCGGCCCGACTACCTGGCGCTGTCCCTGCTCGGCGAGCGCTGGCCGGACGTGCCGCGCATCGCGCTGACGGCGACGGCCACGCACGCGACGCACCAGGAGATCACCGAGCGGCTGCAC
This sequence comes from Streptomyces tuirus, assembly GCF_014701095.1. Lineage (NCBI taxonomy): Bacteria > Bacillati > Actinomycetota > Actinomycetes > Kitasatosporales > Streptomycetaceae > Streptomyces > Streptomyces tuirus. The sequence continues at coordinate 4,448,396 of NZ_AP023439.1, forward strand.
ATGCCGGCGGCCCGGCACTTCGTGGCGAGCTTCGACCGGCCCAACATCCAGTACCGGATCGTGCCCAAGGCCGACCCGAAGAAGCAGCTGCTGAGCTTCCTGCGCGAGGAGCACGCGGGCGACGCGGGCATCGTCTACTGCCTGTCGCGCAATTCGGTGGAGAAGACCGCCGAGTTCCTCAGCCGCAACGGCGTCGAGGCGGTGCCGTACCACGCGGGCCTGGACGCGGGCACTCGCGCGGCCCACCAGTCCCGCTTCCTGCGCGAGGACGGCCTGGTCGTGGTGGCGACCATCGCCTTCGGCATGGGCATCGACAAGCCGGACGTCCGTTTCGTCGCCCACCTCGACCTGCCCAAGTCGGTCGAGGGCTACTACCAGGAGACGGGCCGGGCCGGCCGCGACGGGCTGCCGTCGACGGCCTGGATGGCCTACGGGCTGAACGACGTCATCCAGCAGCGCAAGCTGATCCAGTCCGGGGAGGGCGACGAGGCCTTCCGGCGCCGCGCCCAGGCCCACCTGGACTCGATGCTGGCACTGTGCGAGACGGCCCAGTGCCGCCGGGGCCAGCTGCTCGCCTACTTCGGCCAGGACCCCGACCCGTCCGGCTGCGGCAACTGCGACACCTGCCTGACCCCGCCGGAGACCTGGGACGGCACCGTCGCGGCGCAGAAGGCCCTGTCCACGGTGGTCCGGCTGCAGCGGGAGCGCGGGCAGAAGTTCGGCGCGGTGCAGATCGTCGACATCCTGCTGGGGAAGCGGACCGGCAAGGTCATCCAGTTCGACCATGACCAGCTGTCCGTGTTCGGCATCGGCGAGGAGCTCACCGAGGGCGAATGGCGGGGCGTGATCCGGCAGTTGCTCGCCCAGGGGCTGCTCGCGGTGGAGGGCGAGTACGGCACGCTGGTGCTGACCGAGGCCAGTGGGGCGGTGCTGCGGCGGGAGCGGGAGGTGCCGCTGCGCAAGGAGCCCAAGAAGCCGGTGGCCTCCCGGTCGGGGTCCTCGTCGGGCTCCGGGCGGGGCGAGCGCAAGGGCAAGGCTGCTGCCGCCGAGCTGCCCGAGGAGCTGGTGCCGGCCTTCGAGGCGCTGCGCGCCTGGCGCGCCGAGCAGGCTCGCGAGCAGGGCGTCCCGGCGTATGTGATCTTCCATGACGCCACGCTGCGGGAGATCGCCACGGTGTGGCCGACGTCGGTGGGGGAGCTCGGCGGCATCAGCGGGGTCGGCGAGAAGAAGCTCACCACATACGGGGAGGGTGTGCTGGAGGTGCTCGCGTCGCTGGGCGGGCCGGCCGGTTCCGCCCCCGCGGGCGACTCGTCCCCGGCCCCGGCAGCGTCCGGCCAGGGGCCGGCTCACGCCGCATGCCAAGGACCGGCTCACGCCCCGGGTCAGGACGCGGGCGAGCCGGATCACTGGCCGGAGATGGACGAGGAGCCGGAGCCCGACGACTGGATATAGACGCCTGGCTCCGGCCGGATCACCGGGATCGGCGACCTGCCGGGGCGGTCACAGCGCCCGTCCCGCGTACGCCCTGACATCCGCGTCGGAGTCCGTCGTCGCCGTGGCGAGCGCCGCCCGGGCCTCCTCGGTCCCGCGGTGCCGGGTCAGTGCCAGGACGGCGGCCTTGCGGACGTCGGCGTTGGGGTCCGCCAGGACCTTGGCGAGCGCCGGGACGGCCGCCTCGGGGTCGGCGACCGACAGGGCGGTGGCAGCGCCGGAGCGGACCTGCCAGGCCGTCTCGGACAGGGCGGCCACGGCGCGTGCGGTGAGGGGCGCCGGGCAGCCGGTGGTGCCGAGTGCTCCGTAGGCCGCGGCCCGCACCAGGGCATCGGAGTCGTCGAGGAGGCCGGTGAGGGCCGCTTCGATGGCGCCCGCGGCGGGATCAACGGCGGCAGGGGCGTCAGCCGCGAGCCGCTCCGCACCCACCGTGGCGAGGCCCTTGGCGATCGCGACCCGGACCTCGCGGGAGGGGTCGGAGAGCGCCGCGCGGGCCAGTTCGCCGGCGGCGTCGACGGACACCAGGGCGCGTACGGCCTCGATGCGGACGGCGATGTCGGAGTCCGCGAGGGAGTGCGCGAACAGGGCGGCGTCCCCGAGGCGCAGGGCGCGCAGGACGTCCAGGGCCGCGGCGCGCACCACCTGGTCCGGCTCGGCCAGGGCGGCGGCGAGACCGTCGCGCAGGTCGGGCTCGGCCGGGAGCGTCTCGACCAGCTCGCGCAGTGAGGCGGCGGCGGCCGCACGCACCTCGGCGGCGCTGTCGCGCAGGGCGGCGGCGAGGGCGGTGCCCGTCCCGGGCGGGAGCGTCTCGGTGAGCACGGCGACGGCCTCACGGCGGACGGCGGCCACGGGGTCGGCCAAGTAGGGCCGGAGGGCTTCGAGTTCGGGCTCCTCCTCGGCAAGGGCGACGAGTTCGAGGAGACGGGTGGCGGACTGCTCGTCGGAGGGCGCGGCGGCCGAAGGCCGCGGTGGCGGGACCGGCTCCGTCGTCGCGGCAGCCGCCCCCGCGGCCGCCGCGACCGGGGCCAGGTCACGTGAGCCCGCTGTGGCCACCTGCTCGGCGTGGACCTCGCCGAGGGCACGGGGCGGGCCGCCGACGGGGTCGAAGCCGTCGACAGGAACGAGATAGGGAGCCACGGGACGGGCCGTGAACTCCATCGCACCAGAGGGGGACTTGTGCAGATCGAGATGGTGGAACCAGGACGCGTCGTCGCGCTGCGGATGGTCGAGGCGGTCGTGGTAGAGGCCCCAGCGGGACTCCGTGCGGGCCAGGGAGGAGCGGGCGGCCATCTCCGCGCAGTCGCGGATGAAAGTGACCTCGGCGCAGCGCATCAGCTCGTGCGCGGTGCGCGCGCCCATCCCGGCGATGTCGGTGTGCATCCGCTCGAAGGCCTCCAGGGCCAGCGACAGCCGGGCGCCGGACTTGGGCGGGGCGACGTAGTCGTTCACGAAGCGGCGCAGCTTGTACTCGACCTGGGGCTGCGGCGGGCCGTCGGGGTTGCGCAGCGGGCGGTAGATCAGCTCGTGCGCCTCCCGCAGCTGATCGGACGGCAACTCGCCCGCGTAGGCCCGGTACCGGGACGCGTCCGCGCCCGCCAGGTCTCCGAAGACGAACGCGCCGATCATGTAGTTGTGCGGCACGCAGGCCAGGTCGCCGGCGGCGTACAGCCGGGGGACGGTGGTGCGGGCGTGCTCGTCCACGCGGACGCCGGAGGCGGAGTGGCCGCCGCACAGGCCGATCTCGGAGATGTGCATCTCGATGTCGTGGGTGCGGTAGTCGTGGCCTCGGCCGGAGTGGAAGGTGCCGCGGGTGGGCCGCTCGGTGGAGTGCAGGATCGTCTCCAGGGCCGAGACCGACTCTTCGGGGAGGTGGCTCAGCTTCAGGTAGACGGGCCCCCGGTCGGAGGCCACCTCGGCGGCGAACTCGGCCATCATCTGGCCGGACCAGTAGTCGGAGTCGACGAAGCGCTCGCCGTGCCGGTTGACCTGGTAGCCGCCGAAGGGGTTGGCGACGTAGGCGCAGGCCGGGCCGTTGTAGTCCTTGATCAGCGGATTGATCTGGAAGCACTCGATGCCGGTGAGCTCGGCGCCCGCGTGGTAGGCCATGGCGTAGCCGTCGCCCGCGTTGGTGGGGTTCTCGTAGGTGCCGTAGAGATAGCCGGAGGCGGGCAGGCCGAGACGGCCGCAGGCGCCGGTCGCGAGGATCACCGCGCCCGCGCGGACCTGCACGAACTGCCCCGTACGGGTGTTGAAGCCAGCCGCTCCGACGGCCCGCCCGTCCGCCGTGAGGACCCGCACCGGCATCACCCGGTTCTCGATGCGGATCCTCTCCCGCATCTCGCGCCGCCGCAGCTGCCGGTAGAGGACCTTCTTGACGTCCTTGCCCTCCGGCATCGGCAGCACGTAGGAGCCGGAGCGGTGGACCTGGCGGACCGCGTAGTCGCCGTGCTCGTCCTTCTCGAACTTCACGCCGTAGGACTCCAGCCGCTGCACCATGCCGAAGCCGCGGGTGGCGGTCTGGCGGACGGTGGACTGGTCGACGATGCCGTCATTGGCGCGGGTGATCTCGGCGACGTAGTCGTCGGGTTCGGCGCGGCCCGGGATGACCGCGTTGTTGACGCCGTCCATGCCCATGGCGAGCGCGCCGGAGTGGCGGACGTGCGCCTTCTCCAGCAGCAGCACGTTCGCGCCGTGCTCGGCGGCGGTCAGCGCGGCCATGGTGCCGGCGGTGCCGCCGCCGATGACCAGGACGTCGCAGGTCAGTTCCTCGGCGTCGGCGAGGGACGGGACGGCCAGGGGGGTGTCCGCAGGGGGGTTCACGGAGGTGGTCACCGGGGTGCCTTTCACGTACCGAGCGAGGTGAGGACGTCGCGCCGCAGGGCCACGCGCGCCGGGTCGTCGTGCGCGCCGCGCTCGCGCGGGCGGGGGATGTCCCGGACGGCGACGAGGCCGCCCGCGCCGAGCAGGGCCACGCGGTCGCCGAGGAACAGGGCCTCGTCCACGTCGTGGGTGACGAAGACGACGGTGGCGCCCGTGCCCTGGAGCACCTCCACCAGCAGGTCCTGCATGCCCGCCCGGTTCTGCGCGTCGAGCGCGCCGAACGGCTCGTCCATCAGGACGGCGCGCGGGCGCCCGGCCAGGGCGCGGGCCAGCTGGACGCGCTGGCGCTGCCCGCCGGAGACCCGATGCGGCAACTGCCGGGCCTGCGAGCCGAGTCCGACCCGTTCGAGCCAGGCCCGGGCCTCCTCGCGGCGTTCGGCGCGGGGCACGCCGCGGATGGCGAGGGGCAGTTCGACGTTGGCGCGCAGGGTGCGCCAAGGGAGCAGGGCGTCCTCCTGGAAGACCAGGGCCCGGTCGGCCGAGGGGCCGGTCAGCGGGTGTCCGTCCTGGGCGATCTCGCCCGCGAGCGGCGCCAGCAGGCCGGCCAGGGTGCGCAGCAGGGTCGACTTGCCGCAGCCGGACGGGCCGACGACGGTGAGGATCTCACCGGGAGCGACGTCCAGGCCGACCTTGTCCAGGGCGGGCGCGCCGGGGCGGCCGAGGGAGGCGCCGGTGAGGGTGAGCCGGGTGCCGCGCACCGGGGTGCCGGGGGCGGTCCCGGGGGCCGTCTTGGGCGAGGCGTCCTTCACATCCCCGGCCGGGGTGTTCGAGACGGTCTCAGACGAGGTGCTCATCGCGTGCCTCCTCGGATCGGGTCCCGCCGGGGGCGGTCGTGGCCGGTGCCGGTGTCAAGGACCGGTCGGCCCGGGGCGGCCGGGCCCCGGGCACGTACGCGGTGCGGGGCAGCCAGCGGGTGAGCCGGCGGCCCAGGAGTTCCACGGCCGTGGAGGTGAGCCAGCCGAGGACGCCGATGGTGACCATGCCGACGAACACCCCGGGGTAGTCGACGACCGTGTAGTCCTGCCAGGTGCGGTAACCCACGCCGTACTGGCCGGAGATCATCTCGGCGGAGATCACACAGATCCACGAGACGCCGATGCCGACGGACAGACCGCCGAACACACCGGGCAGCGCGCCCGGCAGCACGACCTGGCCGAGGATCCGATACCGGCCGCCGCCCATGGTGCGCACGGCCTCCTCCCACACGGGGGTCAGGGCACGCACCGCGTGCCGGGTGGAGACCAGGACCGGGAAGAAGGCGGCGGTGCAGGTGATGAAGACGATGCCCTGCTCGTTGGAGGGGAACAGCAGGATCGCGACGGGGACCAGGGCGATGGCCGGGATCGGCCGGATCACCTCCAGCACCGGACCGAGCAGGTCCTCGGCGAGCCGCGAGCGCGCCACGAGCACGCCCGTGGCCACCCCGAGGACGGCCGCCAGCAGGAAGCCGGTGAGGATCCGGGTGAGGCTGTCGGTGAGGTCCGTCCAGTAGTCCGGCCCGGACACCCGGGCGGCGAAGGTCCGGGCCACGTCGGTGACCGCCGGGAACTGCGAGAAGCGCAGCCACAGGTCGACGTTCAGGCTGGTCAGCGCCTGCCACAGCCCCAGCGCGACGGTCAGCGACAGCACGCGGAGCGCGTACCGCTTCACGACGCCCGCTCCAGGGCGTCGGCGTACGGGACGACCCGCGCCCCGCCGTGCCCGGCGACGTACGCCTGAGCGGTGTCGGGGGCGACGAAGGGCAGCAGCTTGTCCCCGTCGGCCACCCACACGGCCTTGTCGGCGAACCAGAGGGTGCCGGTGGTGGTGTCGGGCACGTAGGCGGCGCGCAGGGCGTCGCGGTGTCCGGCGACGTAACGCAACAGCTTGGAGGGGGAGTCGAACGTGACGGTCTTCGAGGCGCCCTTGGGCCAGGCCTCGCTCGCGGCCGGTGCGGGCTTCGTGGCGAGATGCTTGGCGTACGCCGCCGGTCCGAGGGCCTTCTTCACGTACCGGTCGTCGACGAAGGAGTCGACGTCCACGTCGCCGGTGAGCTTCGCCGACTTGAGGATCGACACGTCCTGCTTCAGCGCGGAGACGAGCTGGGGCTTGATGGCCGGGTCGAAGGTGGCGATGCCGTGATCGCCGTTGTAGAGGTAGACGACCTCGGCGGGCAGGCCCGTCGCCTTCGCGACCTTCTCGGCGGCGTCCACCGGGTGGTCGTTCAGGTAGGCGGTCGCCTCCGCCTGGGCCTTCAGGAACGCGTCCAGCACGGCCGGGCGCTTCTTCGCGAAGTCCTCGCGGGCGGTGACGCCGTGGAAGGTGGGCAGGTTCAGCCGGGCGCCGTCGTAGATCGCCTTCGCCTTGCCCTGGAAGGCGAGCAGGCCGGGCCAGGCGACGAACTGGGAGAGCGCGTCCGTGCTGCCCGCCGTGAGCGCGGAGGCGCCGACGGAGGGCTGCTGGTTGAGCTTCTCGATGCCGTCGTTCGGGTCGATGCCGGCACGTTGGAGAGCCCGTACGAGAGTGCCGTCGGCGGCCGAGCCGACGCTCGTGGAGACCTTCTTGCCCTTCAGGTCCTTCAGCGAGGTCAGCTTGGAGCCGGGCGCGGTGACGATGGTGTTGAGGCCGCCGCGCAGGTTGTAGCCGGTGACCGAGACCAGGCGGGTGGGGCTGTTCAGCTGCTTGCCGCGGGCCGCGTTGATGAGCAGCGGGAAGTCACCCATCGAGCCGATGTCTATCTTCCCGGCGGTCATCTGGGCGGTGATGGGGGCGCCGGTGGCGTAGTCCTGCCAGTCCACCTTGTAGTGGACGCCGTCGTGCAGGGAGTTCAGCTGCTTCTCGAAGGCGCCGAGCGAGCGCAGCAGGGTGCCCGCGGTGACGGTGTTGATGGTCCGGGACTGGTAGCCGACGGTGACGGTGACCGTGGAGCCGTTCCCTGCCTCGGCGTCACCGCCGCAGGCGCTGAGCGGGAGCAGGAGGACGGCGGCGGACGTGGCGACGACTGTGCGTTTCATGATGGTTCGGGCCTCTCACCGGAGCAGATAGGGCATGTTGACCGTGACGGCTCCGGTGGGGCAGCGGGCCGCGCACGGGCCGCAGTACCAGCACTCGTCGACATGCATGTAGGCCTTGCCGTTGCGCTCGTCGATGGCGAGGGAGTCCAGCGGGCACATGTCCACGCAGAGCGTGCAGCCGTCGATGCACTTCGACTCGTCGATGGTCACGGGCACGTCGGCCCGCTGGGGCGCCAAGGGCATGGCTGTCTCCAGGATTGTGCGCGAGCGGGGTGGTTACCGGGTCCGGTGCAGCAGGCCGCTCATGGTGATGCGGTCGCCGCGGAAACGAATGAATTCCAGGTCGACCGGGCGGCCGTCCGCGAGGTGGGTGAGGCGTTCCAGCATGAGGACGGCGGCGCCGCGCGGGGCCTCGAGCACGGCGGCCGAGTGGGTGTCCGCGCTGACCGCTTCCAGGGTGATCTCGGCGTGGCCGAGGTGCTGGCCGGTGACGGCTTCCAGGAGGCGGAAGACGTCGGTGTTCTCCAGGTCGGCGCCGAGCAGTTCGGTGCCGATGTCGAGCGGGATGTAGGTGAGGTCGAGGGACAGGGGCAGACCGCCGAGCCTGCGCAGGCGTTCGATGTAGAGGACGTCGGTGCCGGGCGCGAGCCGGAGGCGGTCGGCGACCGGGGCGGGTGCCGGGGCGGGGCCCACGGTACGGACCTCGTTGGTGACCCGCCCGTGTTCGCGGAGGGTTTCCGCGAGGCCCATCAGGCGGTCCAGGCCGTGGGGGTACTTGTGGGCCACGACCACGGTGCCGACGCCGGGCTGACGCTCCACGAGACCCTCGGCCCGCAGCAGGTCGAGCGCCTCGCGGACCGTGTTGCGGCTGGTGCCGTACTCGGTGGCGAGGGTCGACTCGTGGGGGAGCGTGCCGCCGGGGAAGGCGCCGGTGAGCGCCTGCTGGCGGAGCAGGTCGGCCAGTTGCCGGGCCCGGTCGGCGCGCAGCCGTCGCCGCGCGCGGTGGGCGGCGACGGTGGTCGCGGCTCCCTGTCCGGCGTGGTCTCGGATGCGGTCACTGGGCATGGCTCGGACCATACCTATCCGATAGGAAAAGTGGTGTTGCGGGAATGTTGCGCCACCGGGAGTGTGACCTGTTCGACTGCTGAGCTGCGGATTCGGCCGGCCCGTGGGGAGATCTGCCACCACGGCACGGGCCCGCCCGGCTACGACAGCGCCGTCAGCCCCGGGGCGAACGCGATCAGCAGGGGCAGCAGCGGGACGAGCGCGGCCGTCGTGGTGGTCAGGGCGCGGTGCAGGCGGTCCAGCCGGGGCGGCGGTTCCAGGAGCCGGTCGACCCGCTCGCCCAGCAGACGGTTGCTGGAGGCGCAGGACAGGACGCCGCGGTGCTGGTTGAGCTCGATCAGGGCCAGGGCGGTCGTCAGGTGGCCGCAGCGGCGGGAGGCCGTGTCGTCGGCGGCCAGTTCGACCAGGCGGTGCGTCTGGTCGCAGAAGTGGGCGAACAGCGGGATGCGGGGGAAGCCGGTGGCCAGGGCGGTGGACAGGTGCAGCAGCCAGTCGTGGCGGGCCCGGGCGTGGCCGCGCTCGTGGGTGAGGACGGCGTCGAGCTGGTGGCCGGTGAGGCGGTGCAGGGCGCCCGTGGTGACGATCAACTGGGGCGGGTTCCCCGGCATCCACCAGGCGTCCGGGTACTCGTCCTCGAGGACCAGCAGCGGACCCCGGGCCGCCGGCAGGCCGGCCGGCAGGTCGGGGGCGCGTTCGCGCAGCTGGGCGCGGGCCTGGGCGCGGCGCCGGCGCGCCTCGACGAGCTCCCGCGCGAGCATCGCCGTCGTCCAGGCGGCGCCGCAGGCCAGCAGCAGGGTGAGGGCGGCGGCCCACGGCGGGGCGGTGGACAGGTCGTACGCCGCGGTGACCGCGGGCGGTGCCGGGGCGAACAACTGGGCGCGGACCGTGCCGAAGACGGCTGCGGCGCCCAGCGAGAGCGCCGTCACGCAGGCCAGCAGGACGGTGGCGACCAGACACTGCCAGACCCACAGCGCGACCACCGGTTCCCGCTCGGGCCACCCGGCCCGGGTCAGCGCCCGGGGAACGGGGACGGCGGCCGTCACGGCGACGACGCTCAGCAGGAGCAGGCAGACGGTCATGGCCACGGGCTCCGGTTCCTCGTCGGAAGAGGGGCGGACACGGGTGGTGCGGGGGAGGGCGGCCGCCGTGCGCGCCGATGACCACGCCGAGCGTGACGTACGTGCGGGCACACCGCCCCGCGCCCAGTATGACGGGCCGGGCGGTGTGCGCGAGGGTTCGAACGACAACGGAAGGGACCTCGGGGGCGGCCACCGGCCGGCCCCCGCGCGTCCGCCCTCAGCCCTGGGCCACGCGCCCGGTCACCTCGCCCAGCCCCACCCGGACGCCGTGCGGTCCCGGGGCCCAGGCCGAGAGGGTCACCTCGTCGCCGTCCTCCAGGAACGTCCGCTTGCCGTCGGGGAGTTCGAGGGGCTCGCGGCCGTTCCAGGTCAGCTCCAGCAGGGAGCCGCGCTCCCGTTCCGCCGGGCCGCTGACCGTGCCGGAGCCGTAGAGGTCGCCGGTGCGCAGCGAGGCGCCGTTGACGGTCATGTGGGCCAGCTGCTGGGCGGCCGTCCAGTACATGGTGGAGAAGGGCGGTTCGGAGACGACGTGGCCGTTGACGGCGACGCTGATCCGCAGGTCGTAACCGCCGGGTTCCTCGTCGCTGTCGTCCAGGTAGGGCAGCAGCTCGTGCGTCCGGGCCGGGGGCGCCACGAGGGCCTCCTCCAGGGCGTCCAGCGGGGTGATCCACGCCGACACCGACGTGGCGAAGGACTTGCCGAGGAACGGGCCGAGGGGCACGTACTCCCAGGCCTGGACGTCGCGGGCGGACCAGTCGTTGAGGAGGCAGAGCCCGAACACGTGCTCGCGGAAGTCGCCGAGAGCCACCGGCGCGCCCATCCGGGACGGCACGCCGACGACGAAACCGACCTCGGCCTCGATGTCCAGGCGGACGGACGGTCCGAAGACGGGAGCGGCGTCCGTGGGGGCCTTGCGCTGGCCGGACGGCCGTGCGACCTCCGTGCCGGAGACGACGACCGTGCCGGAGCGGCCGTGGTAGCCGATGGGCAGGTGCTTCCAGTTGGGGGTGAGGGAGTCCTCCGCGTCGGGGCGGAAGATCTGCCCGACGTTGCGGGCGTGGTTCTCGGAGGCGTAGAAGTCGACGTAGTCCGCGACCTCGAACGGCAGGTGCAGCTCCACCGACGACAGGGGGTGGAACAGCGGGGCGACGGTCTCGCGGTGGGACGGCACGGTCACCCAGGCGGTCAGCGCCCGGCGCACGTCCGACCAAGTCGTGCGCCCCGCGGCCATCAGCGCGTTGAGGGTCGGCCGGGCGAGCAGGGAGGCGTACGGCGAGCCGAGCGCGTGGGCCGCGGCGCCCGCGTCCAGCACATGGTCGCCGAGCCGGACGCCCACGGTCCGGTGGGACGAACCGGGCAGGGAGAACACGCCGTACGGCAGATTGTGCGGGCCGAAGGGGTCGCCCTCGGGGACATCGAAGGGGGGCATCGGGTGCTGCCTCGCTTTCGGGTGTGCCAAGTCGTCACCACGTATTCGTGGTCGTGCCACACGTTACGGGTGACACACCGGTCCTGGGCAGAGTCCGAGGAGGTGGAGGGGGACGAACGGGGCAGGTGGGCCCGGGTGGGACCGGACGGGGCGACTCCGGCGGGCCGGACGGGACGCCGCATTCGTACGTGCCGGAAGTTATCCACAGGACGCGACGCAATCTTGACGGAGCGGTGCGAACGGGGCGACTCTGGGCGGGTGCCGGAAGGCCTCGGGGAGGGGGCTTTCCCACGGCACATCTGGGGGGCGGATGGCCATAGGGGAGGCCGGTCCGGGTTCGGTGCGGCGTGGTGCACAGCCGAAGCGGCTGGAAGAGACCATGCGCACCCGGCTCGGCCGGGAATGTGTGTATGTACCGTCGTGCCGTTTCGGGCTGTACGTGGCGCTGCGCCACTGGTGCCCGCCCGGCGGACGCGTGCTGATGTCGCCGGTCAACGACGACGTGATCTTCTTCGTCGTGCTCGCGGCCGGACTGCGCCCGGTGCAGGCGCCGTTGAACCCGCTCGACGCGTCCATCGATCTCGACGCCGTGCCGGACGAGGTGTGGGGCTCGGTGTCGGCCGTGCTCACGACGAACCTGTACGGCAACCCGGACCCGGCGCCGCGCCTCAGGCAGAAGTGCGACGCGCTGGGGATCCCGCTGTTCGAGGACGGGGCGCACGCGATCGGCAGCCGGGTGGGGGACCGGCCGGTCGGGGCGTGGGGCGAGGCGTCGGTGTTCAGCCTGTCCAAGCACGTCGGGGCGAAGGCCGGAGGCATGCTCTCGCTCGCCGACCCCGGGTTACGGGAGGCGGTGGAGAAGACCTGCGAAGGACTGCTCGCACCGCGCCGGGCGAGCGCCGAACTCGCCTACCTGGTCCGGCCGTACGCGGAGGCGACGGTGCGCGGGCTGCGGCTGCGGCGCGCCGCCTGGGCCGCGATCCGGCTGCTGGGCCTGGCGGACCGCGAGGAGATCCGGATGCCCCTGCGCCCGGACGAACTCGCCCTCGCCGCCCGCGAGACGCCCGGGCTCGACGCCCACCACCCGTGGGTGCGCGTCGACATGCACGACTACCGCCTGGAGCCCGGCCGGCTGCGGCTGCGGCGCATCGGCCACAAGCTCGACCGGCTGGACGAGGTGCTGGACGCCTGCCGGGCAGGGACGGAACTGCTGCTGTCCACGCCCTGGGCCAAGCCGCGCGAGGGCCACGGGACGCAGCCGCTGTTCCGCGTCCCGCTGTTCGTGGCCGACCGGGACGCGGCGCTCGCGGCCCTGGCCCGGCAGGGCATCGTCGTCGGCTACCTCTACGACCCGCCCCTGGACGACTACGCCGGCGCGGAGTTCACCGACCCCTCACCGGCCCCCGAGGCGGCCCGCTGGTTCGCGCGGCACGCGCTGCCCGTGGACCCGCTGCGGGCGCGCACGGTCGTCGAGGTGCTGGAGCGCTCCGGGGCGCAGCCCGTCCGGGCGCCGGGAGAACTGCCCGGGAACGCGCCGGCAGCGGGAGGGCTGGGACAGTCCCGTGGCTGAGATCCAGGTGCACGAGCCCGCCGCCGCGCGCACCGACGGCGGCGGACCGAAGCCTGCCGGCGCCGACCACACCCACGACTCCCTGTTCAAGAACGCCTACTTCCTCATGCTCAGCACCGGCGTCTCCGCCGTACTGGGCCTGGGGTTCTGGCTGGTGGCCGCCCGCTACTACACGGAGGAGGCCGTCGGCCAGGGCTCGGCCGCGATCGCCGCGATGCGGCTGCTCGCCAGCATCACGGCGACGACGATGATCGGCGCCGTCGTCCGCTTCGTCCCGCGCGCGGGACGGGAGACCGGGCGGCTGGTGTGGGGCACGTACGTGGCCAGTTCGCTGGTCGTGGCGCTCGCCGCCGCCGTCTTCCTGCTCACGCTCGACGCCTGGGGAGCGTCCTACGCCCCACTGGGCACGCCCATGGCGGGCGCGGTGTTCGTCGCGGCCTGTGTGGCCTGGGCGTTGCTCACCCTGCAGGACGGGGTGCTCACCGGACTGCGCAAGGCGGAGTGGGTGCCCGCCGGGAACGCGGTGTTCTCGGTCGGGAAGCTGGCCCTCCTGGCCGTCTTCGCCGGGACGCTGCCCGTCCTCGGCATCTTCGTCTCCTGGGCGGTGGCGATCGCCTTCTCCACCCTGCCGCTGGGCTGGCTGATCTTCCGCCGGCTCATCCCGCGGCAGGCGGAGGCCGACCGCGACAAGGAACCCCCGAAGATCAAGGACATGGGCCGCTTCCTGGCCGGGGACTCGCTGGGCGCCCTGTTCAGCCTGGCGATGATCAACCTGCTGCCGGTGATGGTCGCCGTCCGCTTCAGCGCCGCCGAGAACGGCTACTTCTACGTGGCCTACACCGTCGGCGGCACGATGGAGTTCATGGCCATCAACATGGCCTCGTCGCTCACCGCGCACGCCTCGCACGACCCGCGCCAGCTCGCCGACGGTGTCCGGGGCGCCCTGCGGCGCATGACCTTGCTGCTGGTCCCGGTCGTGGCCGTGCTGGTCGTCTTCGCCCCGTACATCCTCACGCCGTTCAGCCCGGACTACGCCGAGCACGGCTCGACCGTGCTGCGGCTGCTGGCCCTCGGCGCCCTGCCGCGGGTGGTGGTGGAGCTGTACATCGGCGTGCTGCGCGTCCAGGGGCGCACGGGTGTGCTGGCAGCGCTCCAAGGGGCCATGTGCGCCCTGGTGCTGGGCAGCGCCGCCGTGCTGTTCACCCCGGCGGGGATCGCGGGCGCCGGCTGGGCGGTGCTGCTGAGCATGACGCTGATCGCCGTCGTCTCCATGGCCGGACTGCGCACGGCCCTGCGCAACGACGACGGCGCACCCCCCGCCCGGACGCCCGCCGACCCCGCCTACGGCACCCACTGGGCGAAACTCAACGCCACCGCCGGCTACGGCACGACCTGGGCCCGCCGGGCCGCCTACCAGCCCAGGAACGGCGACCAGGACACGGTCACGCTGTTCATCGGACGCCCCGGATACGAACGCGAGGCGCTCCAGGCGGACACGCTGGCGCTGATCGTGCGACCGGAGGGACCGACCAGGGAACCCCCGCCCCCCGAGCCCGGGGAACCGGACCAGGACCTGCGGGAGCGGCGGCTGAGCGGCGCCTTGTGGAGCCTGCTGGCGGTGGCCTCCCTCTTCTTCCTCGCACCGCTGCGGGACCTGCCATGGCTCGACGGCGCCTCGCGGGCCGCGCTGACCGGACGGCAGCTGCTGGAGGGCCTGCCCCTGCCGTCGCTCACCGCGGGCGGCCTGCTGCTCGTGGTGTTCGTCGCCGCCGTCACGCTGAGCACCCGGCGCGACCCGTGGCTGCCCGGCACGGCACTGGCCGCCGCCCTGCTCGCCCTGTACGCCGCACCGGTCGCCCTCGGACGGGAACCGCGGCCGGTGGACGGGGCGTTGTATGAGAAGGCGGCCGGCTTCCTGGCGGACGCGGTCGGGCTCGACGGGCCCGAGCCGCTGCTGCGCTGGGCGCCGCCGGCCTGCCAGCTGCTGTGTCTCGTACCGCTGGGGCTGCTGCTCGCGAGGGCGGGCGCGCGGCTGACGTGGCCGGGGCGCTGGGGGGTTTTGTATCTCGTCGCGGTCGGCGGCTGGGTGTGGCGCGACGCGCTCGCACCCCTCGCGCCGCCCCTGCTCGCCGCCCTCGCGCTGCTCCTGCTGCTCCATCGCGCCGCGACAGCGTGGACACGCTCCCGCACCACGGCCTCACCAGGCCCCAGAGCCAACCGAACGGCCGGCGGACCACCGAGCGGCCCGCCCCACGACTGATCACACCCGAAGCCGAGACCGATCCGGGCACAAGGCCAAAAGGCCGAAGCAGATCCCAAGCAGACCCGAAGCACCCAAGCAGACCCGAAGCAAACGTCAAGCAGAGCCGACACAGAGCCGAAGAGAGCAACCGCCAGGGGGGAACCACCGTGCGTCCGCCAACCACACCGAGGGAGAGATCCACGCCGGAACCCACACCCGCACGGGACGGCGCGAACACCTCCGGCAGCGGCCCCGAGACGGCCAGCCAGTCCTCGAGTCCCTCCTCCTCGGAGTCCTCCAGCCCCGCCCACGAGCCCCTGACGGACCTGGCCGACCTGCCCCCCGCCTGGTCCGGGCGGGGCGCTCAGGCCTGGCCCGCCGTTCCGCTGCTCGTCGCGCTCGCCCTGTGGGCGTACGCCGTGCGGCACACCGACGTCTCGCGGCTCGACGACTACGGGCTGGTCAGCGCGCTGCACCCGGCCTTCTGGGCGGGGCTCGCGGTGCTCACCACCGGCTTCTGGTTCACGGTCCGCGACGCGCGCCGACCGGCCGCCTGGTCGGCGGCGTACGTGCTCGGCCTGCTGGTGATGGAGCGGGCCACGCAGGCGGTGCTCTACCCGACCCCGCTGTACGCCTGGGCGTGGAAGCACGAGGCCGTCATCGACCATCTGCTCACGGCAGGCGGTCTGCAGACGGCCGATCAGGTCGGCGACATGGCCGTGTACGACCAGTGGCCGGGCTTCTTCGCCGCCCAGGCCGCCCTGCAGCGACTGCTGGGCGTCGACTCGGCGGCGATGTTCATGGCCTGGTGGCCCCTGGCCTCCAGTCTGATGCTGCTGCTCCCGCTGCTGCTGATCTACCGCACCTTCACCGAGGACCGGCGGCTGATCTGGACGGCGGTCTGGCTCTTCTACGTCGCCAACTGGGTCGGGCAGGACTACTTCTCCCCCCAGTCGGTGGCGTACGCGCTGCACGTGGGCGTGCTCGCCGTCGTCCTGCGGCGCTTCGGCCGGTCGGCGGTGCGGCGGGGCCGGCCGCGGCAGGCCGTGTGGACGGTGGTGATCACCGTCATGATCGTGGCGATCGTCATCTCCCACCAGCTCACCCCGGGCATGCTGGTCGTCTGCCTGCTCGCCCTGTGCCTGAGCCGCCGCCACCGCGACTGGGTGCCGGTGGTCACGACCGTCGTGATCTTCCTGGCCTGGTGCCTCACGGCCGCGCTGCCCTTCCTGTCCGCGGCGATGCCCGACATGATCCGCTCCATCGGCGACGTCGGGGCCAACGTCGAGACGGGCTACGGCGCCACCCCGACCGGCACGGGAGCCATCGCCACGTCCTGGGCGGCCCGGCTGCTGTCCGGTTCCGTGCTGCTGCTCGCGGCCGTCGGAGTGCTGCGCCAGCGGGTGCTGCGCCACCGCGCCCGGCCCCTGCTGCTGGTCGCGGCGGCCCCGCTGCCGATGTTCGCGGCGAGCAGCTACGGCAGCGAGATGATCTTCCGGGTGCTGCTGTTCATGCTGCCCGGCGCCGCCTTCTTCGCCGCCGCGGCGCTGCTGCCGAAGGTCCGCACGCTGGCCGCCGACGCCGCCGCACAGCGGGCCGGCCACCGGCAGACCGCCACCGGCCCCGCCGCACAGGACGCCGGCCACCGGCAGGCCACCGGCCCCGCCAAGGCCCGCCGGTGGGTGACCGGCACCTGGGTGCCGCTGGCGGCGCTGCTCGGCGGAACCCTGGCGTTCGTCCCGGCCTACTCGGGCAAGGACCGGATCAACTACTTCCCGCCGCAGGAAGTCGCCCTCGTACGGCAGCTCTTCGACCAGGCACCGGACGGCTCGCTGGTCGTGGCCGCCAACCGCAACTACCCGGACGCGTACGCCTCCTACGGGAGCGTCGACCACTACTGGTTCCTCGACGACGCCCGCAGTCACGTCGACCGGATCGTCAGGAGCCCCGCCGCCACCCTCGCCCGGGACATGGCCGGAGTGGAGCGGCCGGGCCGGGCCTACTTCCTGCTCACCCAGGGGCAGCTGGCCAACTCCGAGATGAACGGGCAGCTCGACAAGGCGCAGCTGGACCGCATCCGGACGTCCGTCGCCGCCTCGCCGCGCTTCCGGCTGGTGGCGGAGAACAGCGCCGGGTGGCTCTACGTGCTGAAGCAGTCAGGGGGAGCGGAGCGATGACACCGCAGGAGCTAGTGGTCCGGATGCTGCCCCCGTTCGGCGGCTGGCTGGCGCTGGCCGCGCTCGCCCTGCCCGGCGGATCGCCGCTGCGGGGCGCGGCGGTCGTGCTCTTCCTGGCGGCGGGCCCGGGCGCGGCCATGGTCAGAGTCTGCGCCCCCGCCCTGGGGGCACGGCCCGCCGAAGGGCCCGTGGAGCGCCGGGAGGCGGACTTCGCCCGCCACTCCGACCTGCTGGAGCGGCTGATGCTGACGCTGTTCCTGAGCATCGGCGCCCTGATGCTCGTCGCGACCGTACTGATCGCCACGCACACCTTCAGCGCGCAGCGGGTGCTGCTGACGCTGACGCTGCTGACCACACTCGCCGCGTTCTGCCCGCCCCTGCGCGCCTCCCCGCGGCCGAGGACACCGAAGGGTTCCGCTCAGTGAGGTTCAACCGTCCCCACCGTCCCTTTCGCCGCACGCCGAGCACGACCGGAGGACAGCACCGGAAAGAACCGCACCAGGAGCGGCCCGGCGGCCCGTCGGCATCGGGCCGGCGCCGCCTGCTGATCACGTCCGCCACCGTCGTCAGCGCCGTCCTGGTCGCCGCGTTCGCCCTGCGCGACGCGTCGGGACCGGACTCGGGAGCCGCCGGCTCCAAGGCGGACTGCCGCCCCACGGCCCTCCTCGAACCGCCCTGCGGCGCCTGGTTCGGCGCGTTCGTGCCGCACGAGCGGGACGACCTCCCGGAGAAGGTGCGCGCCTACGAGAAGCGCGTGGGCCGCGAGCTGGACATCGTGTACACGTACCACGACATGTCCCTGCCCTCGGGCACCCGGCGCGAGGGGCAGTTGCTCACCCCGGAGGAGCGGCGCGTCGGCGAGGACCACCTGCTGCTGCTCTCCTGGGAGAGCAAGTGGTGGGGCGGCACCGAGCGGCAGCAGCCGAACTGGAAGCAGATCGCCTCCGGCGAGCTGGACGACAAGGTCATCGACGTCCAGGCCCGGCGCATCAAGGACTACGGCAAGAAGGTGTTTCTCTCCTTCGACCTGGAGATGGACACCCGCACCCCCGCCAGCGGCACCCCCACCGACTACGTGAATGCCTACCGGCACATCCACGACCGGTTCCGCGCACTGGGCGTGGACAACGTGGTGTGGACCTGGATCACCACCGGGTACCTCGACCACGCGGACGAGATCAAGAAGATGTACCCGGGCGACGACTACGTCGACTGGGTCGGCTACAACCAGTACAACTACTACCGCTGTCACGACGCCGGCTGGCTCTCCTTCGCGCAGACGCAAGCCGCCACACACGACTGGATCCGCGCGAACATCTCCGACGACAAGCCGCTGATGCTCTCCGAGTTCGGCACGGCCACGGACGCGAACCGCCCGCAGCGGCAGGCCGAGTGGTACGCGCAGGTGCCCGGGGTGCTGAAGGGCCTGGACGGCGTCAAGGCCGCCCTCCAGTGGAACTACCGGGACCCCGGACCGCACTGCAACCTGGCGCTGGCGAACGACGCGGCCTGGGACAGCCTGCGCAAGGCGGTCGCCGACCCCTACCTCAACCAGCCGCTGCGGTAGTCCCCGCCGGGGTCACCCCGCGAACTCGGGCCCGTGCACCACCGCACGGGCCCGCCGGTACCAGCGCCAGGCGATCGTCTTCGGCCCGTCCCGGTACGGCGCGACCCGCGCGCCCACCCCCGCCAGCCAGCCCTCGACATCGGCGACGGTGTGGGTGCGCCGGACGATGAGCCGGGCGATGCGGTAGCGCTCGTCGCGCTCGGAGCTGAGCGCGTGCCGCACCGCCGTCGCCGTCTCGTAGCCCGCCCGGGCCGACATGGCCCGCACCCGGGGGCTGTTGTAGCCGTGCGGATAGGCGAGGTGCCGGATCTCGTGGCCGAGAGCGTCCTCCAGCACGGCCTTGGAGGTGCGCAGTTCGTACGCCAGGGCCTTGGCGGACAGGGTGTCGAGCTGGGCGTGTGTGACGGTGTGACTGCCGATCTCCATGCCGGAACGTTCAAGCTCCGCCGCCCGGGCCAGGGTCATCATCGGGGCGGGCGGCAGCAGACTGCGGCCGCCCGGGGCGATGGCGCCGGTGGTGAGGTAGGCGGTGGCGGGCAGCCCGCGCGCGGCCAGGACCTCGGCGGTCGGGCCGGGAAGATCGGCGAACCCGTCGTCGAAGGTGAGCAGCACGGGCCGGGGCGGCAGGGGCGCCCGCCCGGCCAGATGATCGGCGACCGTACTGATCGTGACGGGCGTACGCCCGCTGCCGGCGATGACGTCCAGATGCGCCGCGAACTGCCGTGGCGTGACCGTGAACTCGGCGATCCACCCGGGTGGGTCGTCCATCACGGCGTGGTAGAGGAAGACGGGGATGGCCGGGGTGCCCGAGGGCGATATCGGCCCCTCACCACGTGTACGCGCCGACGTCGTCATCTCGCCCCCTGAGCGGTGTTCTCCCCTTGAGCGGTGGTCTCCCGCCGAGCGGTGTTCTCCCCTTGAGCGGTGGTCTTCCGCCGAGCGGTCTTCTCCCGCCGAGCCGTCTTCTCCCGAACCGCCGCGCGCAGCGCGTACCGCGCCCGCAGATAGCCGACGGGCCCGTAGACCATCCCCCTGCGCTGCAACCGCGACAGCCGCCGCGGCCAGGGATGCGTCCGCTCGTCGTGGTCGCCCGGCGGGCCGGCGCCGTCCGCCGTGTCCGTCTCGCGCACCGCCGTCAGCGTGCGGGCGTGGGCGAGGCCGCGGGGCAGCCTCGCGAGGAACGCCGGCAGCAGCGCGGGCCGGTTCACGAGCACCGCGGTGAGATACGCCGTGAGCCCGGCGCCGTAGCCGTACGCCTGGGTCTCCAGGTCCCGCCAGGTCTCCCGGTGGTGGTGCCACACCAGGGCGTACGGCGTGTAGTGCAGCCGGTGCCCCTGGGCCAGGACGCGGACGAAGCCGTAGAGGTCGTCGCCGCCCCGGGCCGCCGTGCCGGCCCCGGTGGCCGGGTCGAAACCGCCGACGGAACGCAGCACCGCCGTGCGGAACGCCATGTTCGCGCCCGAGCCGAACCGCCCGGCCGTGAACGGGAACAGCGGCTCGTCGCCCGGCGGGTGCGCCGGATCGTACGTCCTTGGAGTGAAGCCTTTGGCGAAGCCGCCGTGGCTCTCCAGCAGCACCTGGGCCGGGGTCGTCAGCCGCGCCGGCAGGATCAGCCCGGTGCTGCACCCCAGTCCGGCGTCGGCGGCGAAGGGCGCGGTCAGCTCGGTCAGCCAGCGCGGGTCGGCGACCACGTCGTCGTCGGTGAAGGCGACCACCTCGCCACGCACGGCGTCCAGCCCGGCGTTGTGGGCGGCTGCGAGCCCCGGAACGGGCTCACAGACGTACCGCACGCGCTCGGCGTACTTCCGCTCGATGAGCTCCCGCGTCTCGTCCGTGACCGGTGCGTTGTCCACGACGACGATGTCGAACCGCGGATGGTCCTGCGCCAGCAGCGAGTCCAGCGCCCGCGCCAGCTGCCCGGCCCGCTCCCGGGTCGCGACGACGACGGTCGTGATCGGCGGCTCCCCGGGCCCGGCGAACACGGCCGGCCCGCACTCCGCCCGCGCCCGGTCCGCCAGCACGGCCTTCGCGTCCGCGCCCCCCGGTACCCGCCCGAGCAGCGTGCCCACGGGCCGGCCGCCCCTCCTGACCAGGACGAACACCTCCCCGTGCGTCACCGGCGGACTCCCCGGGCCGGGTCTGAGCACCGCCTCCTCACCGTCGAGGTCCAGCTCGGCGACCTGTACCGCCCCGATGTCCAGGAACCGCCGTATCTCCTCCTGCGCACGCGCCGAACGGGCCATGCGCCCACCCCCCTCGTGAAGTCAGCCACGGCGCAGCCGAGCCGCGCCCTTCAGCGTCCGCGCGGCCAGCGACGCGAGCTGGGGCCTGCTGCGGACGAAGCTGTGCGCGCGGCGTGCCGGTTCGCGGCTCAGCCAGTGCAGTGCCGCGCCCACCCCCGGACGGGTCACCGCGCCCTCGTACACGGGCAGTTCGCCCGTCTTCAGCGCGTCCTTGTACTCGGCCGCGCCCCTGCCCAGGTCGAGCGTGCCGATGCCTTCGGCGGCGGCTGCCTCGGCCATCCGCAGGTGCAGCACCAGACCCGGCGAGAACTTCGAGAACTCCGGGTCGTAGGCCGGGAACCAGCAGGCCAGCACCGAGGCCGAACGCAGCCCGAAGTGCGCGGCGACGGGCCGCTCACCGGCGTACAGCACGGACAGCGTGCCGCTGCACTCCGGCGCCCGGGTCCGGGCCAGCTGCCCGACGAGCCGGGTGATCCACTCCTGGGCGAACCGGTCCCGGCGGCCGGTCCTGCGGTACTGCGCTGACTTCCACTCCATGAGCGTGCGCAGCGCGGCCGGATCGCGTTCGTCGAACACGAAGCGCAGCTCGCCGGCCTGCCGGCCCAGCCTGCGCTCCTTGGCCAGTGTGGTCTTCAGGAACTTCGGCGACTGCGCGCGCAGCACCGACTCGTACGTCTCGTAGCCCTTCTCCACGTCGATGACGTAGGTGGCGTACTCCTCGGCCGCGTACCGGACGAACAGCCGCTGCTCGGCCTCCAGATTGTCGAAGGCGAAGCTCGACAGCGAGCAGGCCCTCAGCAGTTCGCCCGTCTCCAGATCGAGGCCCGGCCGCAGGATCGCGCCCTGCGCGTCCGAGACGCCGAGCCCGATCGCCCGGCCCTGGCCCAACGGGCCCCGTTCGTAGGGCAGGAAGCCGGCCGGCTCCGTGCCCTCGTACACCACGGCCACCCGGGCCCCGGGCCTGACCCGGCCGACGGCATCGGTGAACTCCGGCTCCATGAAAGGGTTGCGCGGTGCCTCCGAGGCGGCGCGCAGCGCACGCCAGCGCTCCCTCTCCCCCTCGCCGAGCTCCCCGGGCCCAGCCACGCGAATGCGCCCACTGCTCAACCTGACCCCCCGATCAAGTCCCCCCTGGACACTTGGAAGGTACCGCTCTATGCGGCCCCACGGGTAGGTAGCGGAGCATGTTGTTGCCAACCGGTGCAGAGGCCTTCAACCGGGCAATCGGCGTCCACCGTGCGATGAAACGAAGGGCCGCACTGTCCGTATTCTCTGATCATGGCCGCACCCCTCGCATATTCACTCATCGCCACCGACCTGGACGGGACGCTGCTGCGCGGCGACGACACCCTCTCCGACCGGTCCCTCGCCGCGCTCGCGCGGGTGGCGGACGCCGGTGCCCAGCACCTCGTGGTGACCGGCCGGCCGGCGCCGAGAGTGCGGCCGCTCCTGGACGACCTCGGGTGCAGGGGGCTCGCGGTGTGCGGACAGGGCGCGCAGGTGTACGACGCCGGCGCGGGCCGGTTGCTGTGGTCCATCAGGCTGGACCGGGAGCTGGCCGAGACCGCCCTCGGCAAGATCGAGGCCGAGGTGGGGCAGGTGTACGCGGCGGTCGACCAGGACGGGGTCGACGGGCTCACGCTGATCGAGCCGGGGTATCTGATGCCGCACCCGACCCTGCCCGCCGTGCGGGTCGACCGGCGCGAGGAGCTGTGGGGCGAGCCCATCAGCAAGGTGCTGCTGCGCCATCCCCACCTGACGGACGACGAGTTGGCGGCGACGGCCCGCTCGGTGGTCGGCTCGCTGGCCACGGTGACGATGTCGGGGCCCGGCACGGTCGAGCTCCAGCCGTGCGGGATCACCAAGGCCACGGGGCTGGCGCTGGCCGCCGAGCATCTGGGACTGCGGCCGGCGGACACCGTCGCCTTCGGCGATATGCCCAACGACATCCCGATGTTCGACTGGGCCGGCCACGGCGTCGCGATGGCCAACGCCCATCCCGAACTCAAGGCCGTGGCCGACGAGGTCACCCTGTCGAACGAGGACGACGGCATCGCCGTCGTCCTCGAGCGACTGCTGGGCGGGACGGCTCAGTACGGGCCGTTGACGTTGTCGATCGAGCCGTAGCGGTCGGCCGCGTAGTTGCAGGCAGCCGTGATGTTGGCGACCGGGTCGTACGGGTCGAAGGGGGTGCCGGCCACGTGGTAGGCGGCGAACGTCGGGTCGATCACCTGGAGCAGGCCCTTGGACGGGGTGCCCGCGGCGGCGTTGGAGTCCCAGTTGTTGATGGCCTGGGGGTTGCCGGACGACTCGCGCATGATGTTGCGGTGGATGCCGTCGTAGGAGCCCGGGATCCCCTTCTGCGCCATGATGTCGAGCGACTCGCGGATCCACCCGTCGAGGTTGTTCGCGTAGGTCTTCGCGGACGCCTGGGTGGCCTTGGCGACGCCGCCGGCGGGCTTGGCGGCCGGCTTGGCGGGGGCCGACGACTTGGTCGCCGTCTTCTTCGCCGCGTCCGTCTTGGTGGTCTTCACCGTCAGCTTCAGACCCGGGTGGATCAGCTTCGGGTTGTCGCCGACGGCGGCGCGGTTGTCCTTGTAGAGCTGCTTCCAGCCGCCCGAGACGTCGTACGTGGCCGCGATGCGGGCGAGCGAGTCGCCCTTGACCACGGTGTACGCGAGGGACTTGGCGGGCTGGGCCGCCCGCTGCACGGACTGTGCGGCGGCGGGTGCGTTCTGGGGCTCGGCGGCGCTCGCGTGGGTGGCGCCGAGAAGCGGAAGGGTGAGTGCTGCTCCGCCGGTACCGGCGGCCATGAGGCCTCGGGTCAGCGGGTTGGTTCCGGGGCGACGGTGCTTGCCTCGTCCGGCCATGGCGATGTTCCTCTCCGGCGCCTGCGAGGTGAGCTGTCGGGTTCGGGCCGGGAGGTGCCCGGCCGCGTACGGCGCTGTGTGCCGTACGCGGCTTCACCCCGAGCCGGGCCGCTGTGCGGACCGGCGACTTACCTGGGTCCCCCGCTCCTGCCACGCGTGAGTGAGTCGGTTCCTGTGGGGAGTCCGGGCGGCGGCAGGATTAGGCGTCCGCCGGACAGGGCCGGAACGTATGCGAGAGCACATGTCGGGAACAAGCGCCTCAGTCACATATCGCGCGGTTGACCTTGGTCGGGGGCGTTTGGGCCGCTTGATCCTTTGCGGAAGCCAAGGCTCAACTGGCTTTCGGGGGAAGGCGTTAGAGGCCGCTGCCGCAGTGACGGGGAAAAGCGGAGGAAGTGATTCAACTCACTGATCACGAGTCCCTGGGGCAATTTTCCTCAAGGGGAATTCACCGACTCATCACGGCAAATCGTGCATAACTCGCTACCCCGGGGTAAGTCGATAAATATCTGTTCTTATAGGTTGATCGAAAACATAAGGGTCGTGATCGGATACCACCCGGCCTGTAACCATGGGCGCTGGCGGTGATCGAAACGTGACCGGATACGCTGACTCGAGTGAGGGCAGCGACCTATCGACAATCCGCGTAATCACCGGCAGACACAGCAGACAGGAGACCCCTCGTGACCGACGTCGGGCCGTTCGGGCTGAGCGTGCGGGACCAGGCTCTGGAGGCCGATGTCCAGGCCGGATTGGCGGCTGTCGAGGAAGGCTTGCTCGAGGCCACCAAGAGTGAGGTGCCCTTCATCACGGAGGCCGCCCAGCATCTGGTCCGGGCCGGCGGCAAGCGGTTCCGCCCGCTGCTCGTCATGCTGTCCGCCCAGTTCGGTGACCGCCACGCGCCCGGCATCGTGCCGTCGGCCGTCGTCGTGGAGCTGACCCACCTCGCCACGCTGTACCACGACGACGTCATGGACGAGGCCGCCGTGCGCCGCGGCGTCGAGAGCGCGAACACCCGCTGGGACAACTCCGTCGCGGTCCTCACCGGCGACTTCCTCTTCGCCCGCGCCTCGCACATCCTGGCCGACCTCGGCCCGGAGGCCGTGCGGGTGCAGGCCGAGGCGTTCGAGCGCCTGGTGACCGGCCAGATCCTGGAGACGGCCGGACCGCAGGACGGCCGCGACCCCGTCGAGCACTACCTGGACGTGCTGGGCGGCAAGACCGGCTCGCTGGTCGCCGTGTCGTGCCGGTTCGGCGCGATGATGTCCGGCGCCGACGACACGGTCGTGGACGTCCTGACCCAGTACGGCGAGCGGCTCGGCGTCGCCTTCCAGCTCGCGGACGACGTCCTGGACATCGCCTCCGACTCCCACGAGTCCGGCAAGACCCCCGGCACCGACCTGCGCGAGGGGATCCCCACGCTGCCGGTGCTGAGGCTGCGCGAGCGGGCGGCCCGGCTCGGGCTCGCCGAGGACATCGCCCTGTCCGAGCTCCTTGACTCCGACCTCACCGACGACGCACGGCACGCCGAGGCACTGCGCCTGCTGCGGGCCCACCCGGCGCTGGAGCAGGCCCGGCAGGACACCGTCCGCTACACCCAGGACGCCCGTTCGGCGCTGGCACCGCTGCCGGAGTGCACCGCGAAGGCGGCGCTCCTGGAGCTGTGCGACGCGGTGGTGCACCGGGCCGGCTGACTCGTCTCCCTCCTGCGACCCCTACGGGTCGGGGGAGAAGTCGCCCCTCCGTGTCATACCCCAGCAGTAGACGGAGTTGAGCCCGGGGTCTGACGTATCTCCCTTGCCGATTTGGTCAGATGGTGACCACGGAAAACACCACTCCTCACCTGTTCGGGTGAGAATGGCGGCTCAGGGACGAGTGCGTGGACGACACGGACAGCCGCCGCCGACCACGGAGGTAGGGCACACATGGCACCGTACGCATCCGACGACAGCACGACCGCCGGGGAGGTCGACGAGCAGCGCTCCGGGCGGCGCAAAGCCGCGCGGTACGTCGTCCCGGTCACGGTGATAGGGGTGGCGGCCGCGACGATCGGGCTGGTCCCCGCGCTCGCCGACTCCGGTGACCCCGACCTCCCGAAGATCACCGCACAGCAGCTCATCGAGAAGATCGCCACCTCGGACGTCCAGCAGCTGTCCGGCACGGTGAAGGTCAGCACCGACCTCGGCCTGCCGAATCTCGGCGGCCTGGAGTCCGGCCTGCTGTCCGGCGCCGCGGGCCAGGGCGAGGGCGGCTCCTCGGCCGACCCGACGGCCAAGCTCACCGAACTCGCCTCCGGCACGCACACCTTGCGCGTCGCCGCCGACGGCCCCGACCGGCAGAAGCTGTCGCTGCTGGAGAACGCCGCCGAGTACAGCGTCATCCACAACGGCAAGGACGTCTGGGGCTACGACAGCAAGTCCAACGAGGTCTACCACGGCACCTCTTCGACGAGCCCGGAGCGCGGCAAGGACCAGCAGCCGCCCGCCACGCCGAAGGACTTCGCCGAGGAGGCCCTGAAGGCGGCCGACGACACGACCTCCGTGACCGTCGGCGGCACCGCCCAGGTCGCCGGCCGGGACGCCTACAAGCTCGTCGTCGAGCCGAAGCAGTCCGGCTCGACGGTCGGCGCGATCAGCATCGCCGTGGACGCCAGGACCGGCATGCCGCTGAAGTTCACCCTCACCCCGGCGAGCGGCGGCGCGGCGGTGATCGACGTCGGCTTCACGAAGGTCAGCTTCGCCAAGCCGGCCGCCTCGACCTTCGACTTCACCCCGCCCAAGGGCGCGAAGGTGACCGAGGAGAAGGACCTCGACAAGGGCTCGAAGGAGGCTCCCGGCACGACCTTCGGCAAGGGCGGGGCGCGCGAGCACGCCCCGAAGGACGAGGAGGACTTCGGCAAGGGCCCCGACGGAATGAAGACCATCGGCGAGGGCTGGAGCGCCATCGCCACCTTCGACACCGGCGGCGAGGGCGTGCCCTCCGGCGGTGCCGGCGGCGACCTCGGCGGCTTCATGGACTCGCTCGGTGACAAGGTCCACGGCGAGTTCGGCTCGGGCACGGTCTTCTCGACCCGTCTGGTCAACGCCCTCGTCACCGACGACGGCAAGGTCTACGCCGGTCTGGTCACCAAGGACGCGCTGGTGAAGGCGGCCGACGCCGGGAAGTAGCTCCCGGAGGCGTACGGGAGCCGAGAGAACGAGAGGAAGCCGGTGGGCGAGGTGTCCGCCGCGGAAACGGAGCGGAGTGCGGCGGGGGCCGAGGCCGGGGAACCGGTCATCGCCACCCGCGGGCTCACCAAGCGCCACCGCGGCGGACAGCTCGCCGTCGACGGCCTGGACCCGACCGTCCCGGCGGGCAGGGTCTTCGGCTTCCTCGGCCCGAACGGCTCCGGCAAGACCACAAGGACATCACCGCGTGGCGCTCAGTCCTCGTAGAGGAACCTGGCCGGGGGCGCCTCCTGCTCGAAGAAGGTCTTGGCGCGGGTCAGTGCGGCGTCGTCGGTCAGCACGTCACCGGGCTTGCTGCCGTTGCCGAGCAGCACCCCGCCGAAGCGCATCCCCATGTACGCCGCGGAGTTGTGGAGTGTCCCGACGAGCGGGTCGGCGACCACCTCCTGGGTGTGCGCGAGGGCGGTGACGCCCCACAGGGTGCGGCCGGCCAGGGTCGCCTTGAAGTCGAGGCCGGGCGTGCGCAGCCAGCCCGACCAGTAGTCGAGGTAGCGCTTGGTCTGCGCGGAGACCGAGTACCAGTACAGGGGCGAGACGATCACGATGTCCGTCGCGGCGAGCGTGGCATCCAGCAGCCGGGCCACGTTGCCCTCGGTCGGGCGGACGTGGTCGCTGTCGTGCCGCAGGTCCTCGAAGTCCGGCACGGGGAGCTGGGTGAGGTCGATCCACTCCTGCTCGACGTCCGGGGGCAGTTGCTCGGCGGCCCGGCGGGCCAGCAGCTCGGAGTTGCCCTCGGCGCGAGCGCTGCCCAGGACGAAAAGGAAACGGCGGGTCATGGTGTCCCCCAGAAGAAGGCGATTGCATGCGCGTGCATCATATGTGTGCGCATTCAAATCCGCCAGGGGTACCCGTCAGCCTCCGCTCCGCCAGGGGTGCCCGTCAGCCTCCGCTCCGCCAGAAGGGTTCGTCAGCCTCCGCTCCGTCAGAAGGGTTCGTCAGCCTTCGGTCCGCGCCTCCGCCTCCCGTGCCACGGCCAGCAGCAGCGCCTCCCGCCCGTGCGGTGCGACCAGCTGAAGCCCGGCCGGGCAGCCGTCCCCGCCTAAGCCGGCCGGGAGGCTCAGCGCCGGGTGCCCGCTGACGTTGAACGCCCAGGTGAGCGAGGTGGAGTAGCGGTCCCCGGGCCCCTCGTGACCGTGCGGGGCCGTGGGGGCCGTAGGGGTCAGCAGCAGCCCGGCGTCGGCGAACAGCGCGGCGAGGCGCCGGTCGTTCTCCGCCCGGACGCGGTGGGCCCCGGCCAGGTCGGCACCGGGCGTGCGCAGCGCGAGCCACGCGGGCCCGGGATCCATGAGCCTCACCGGCACCCGCGGCCGTACGAGCCGCACGACACCCGCCGCCACGAGCCGTTCCACCGCGGCCCGGCCGAGCGCGACCGGCTCCGGATCCGGCCCGGCGAAACCGAGGTCGGGGGACCAGACGGCGGTGACGGGGAGGGCGGGGAAAGCGGGCTCCGGCTCGCCCGCCACCACCTGCCACCAACTCGCCGCGTCCGCGGCGCAGCGGGCGAGCACACCGGGGACCGCGAGCCCCGTACGGTCGGCGGAGGGCAGCCGCCCGGCCGTGGTCTTCAGCCCGGCCACCCCGCACCACGCCGCCGGTATCCGCACCGACCCGGCCCCGTCGCTCCCCGTCGCCAGCGGCACCAGCCCGGCCGCAACGGCCGCCGCCGCCCCGGCCGACGAGCCACCCGGCGTACGGTCGGTCCGCCACGGATTGACGGTACGGCCCCGGGCCCCGAGCCCCCAGGTCTGCCAGGGCGTGCCCGGCCCGGGCACGGACGTCGCCCCCACGGCCACCGCCCCGGCCGCGAGCAGCGGACCAGCCGCGCGCAGCCCGTGCCGCCCCTTCACCGCGACCGGCACACCGGCCAGCGGAAGGGAGGGATCCGCGCCCCCACGGTCGAGTCGCCCGTCCACCTCACCCGCCCGCCGCAACGCCTCGTCGGCCCACACCTCGACGAACGCGCACAGCCGCGGATCGATCCGCTCGATCCGGCCCAGGGTCTGCGCGACCACGTCCACCGCGCGCAGCTCCCGGGCCCGCACACCCGCCGCGATCTCCACGGCCGACAGGGGTACGTCCGACAGCGGTATGTCCGGCAGGGGCGCGGGCGACAGCGGGACGTCCGACAGCGGGACGCCCGACAGGGGTGCGGCCAGCCCGGGGACGGCCGTCAGCGTGCCGCTCCCGTCAGCCGGGCCAGGGCCTCCGTCTCGCGCGGCGGGCGCCCGAGCTCGCCGAGCCGCCAGGACGGCACCCACGGCACGCGGTACACGTCGATGACCGACTCCAGTGCCCTGACCCGCTGGGCGAGCGGGCGCGGCAGCCGGCCCGGGGCGTCCGCCACGAGGACGACGGCGTCCAGGTCGAGCCCCTGCGGAGCCCGGCCGCGCCGGAAGATCTCCACGGCCCCGGCGACCGTGTCCAGACCGGCCGCGTGCGTCCGCGCGACCAGCAGCACCGACGGGGGATCGCCGGGCCCGGGCCAGGACCGGCCGCAGTCCTGACCGCCGTAGACCGCGGTGAGCGTGGAGACGCCCGCACCGCCGTGCGTGCCGACCCAGGAGAAGCGCCGGGCCGCGGCATGGGCGTGCGCGGGCTCCGGCGACATCGGCTCCGGGGGCGTCACCGGGCCGCGCAGCCAGATCTCCGGTCCCTGTCGCATGCCTGTGTGCATGCCCCTCTCCTCCCTCGTGCGCCCGGTCATCATGCCCGTCACCACGACCCTGCCGGGGCCGACGGCCCTTGGGACGAGCCTGTGACACCGTAGTGACGTGAGAAACGGGGGCGAGCGGACACACTCGACAGTAGGTGTACGACGCCGAGTGAGGGGACGATGTCGCGACTCAGCCGCGAGAAGAAGCGGGAACAGCAGCAGGCCGCACACGCGGCGACCCCGGCGGCGCCGATCGACGTCCATGTCCCCGGGGCCGGAACGGACGTGGGAGGGGGAGCGGGCGGGGTGTCCGACGGTGCCTCCGTCGGTGGCGTCCCGGTCTTCGCGGCCCCCGGCGAGGAGATCCAGCGGGCCGTCCTGAACCGCCTCCACCACATCGCCCTCGCCACCGGCCACCCCGTCCTCGCCACGATCCGCGACGAGCGCATCGGCTACGTCGTCCCGCTCCAGGTCGACCCGGACGGCTCCAGCCACTTCACGGCGGAGCCGTTCGCCACGGTTCCGGCGGAGCCGCCGCGGCCCGTCCGTGATGACCTGCCGCCGCCGCAGCCGCAGCACGCTCAGGGCGCCGACGCCATGACGCCTCCGGAGCCGCAGCACGCCCGGGATGTCGACGCCATGACGCCGCCCGAGCCGGAGCACGCCCCGAGCGGCGGCGCCCCAGCGGCCGAGCCCCGGCACCCGCGCGAGGACAGCGCCACGCACGTGCTGCGCCCGCTGCGGGGGTCCGGTTCGGCGCCGACGTTCCCGCTGCGGGCCGTGCCCGAGCCGCAGCCGGCCGATGAGGTCGTGCCGACGTTCGAGCCGCGAGCCGTACCGGAGTCGGCGGAGCCCGTGCCCGAGGACGCGCCACCGGCCCCGGGCACGGCGATGCCGCCCGGCACCGTCGCGCCGCCCACCGGCGCGTTCGGCCCGCCCCCGCCCATGGACGCGAGGCCGCTCCCCGTTCCGGAGTCGCCCCCGGCTCCGCGACGCGGAGCGCTTCCCGACCCCGCCCTGATCGCCGCCGACCCCGATCCCAAGCCCACCCCTCCCCGCGGCTTCGACGCCGTCGCGGAGGCCGTGCTCGGGGACGAACCCCTCACCGCCCCGGGCGACCCCCACACGCCCGCGCTCCTCGCGGAGCCGGTCGCGCGGATCAACGAGGCGGTGAAGGAAGGCAGGATCGAGGCTGCGGCCGGACTGGCGGAGCAGACCGTCGTGCAGGCGTCGGGCACACTCGGGCCGGAGCACCCCGAGGTGCTCCGGCTGCGTGAACTCACCGCGTACATCGCCTACTTGGCGGGCGACCCGCTGCGCGCCTGCCGGCTGTCGCTCGATCTGGCCGGTGCCCGCCGCCGGGCCGGCGACGCGGAGGCCGCCTACGGCAACGTGGAGAGCGCGGCCACCGCCTGGCGGGCGGTGCGCGACCCGGCGCTGGGACTGGAGCTGGGGCGCGACCTGATCGGGCTGTGGACGGAGCTCGCCGCCGAGGACGGCCCGGCCGCCGAGGAGGTCGAGCAGCTGGAGGCGGCCCGCGCCCGCATGGGCCGCCTCACCGAACGCGCCGCCCGCAACCGGTAGGCGCTGCCCCGGGGCTACTCCGACAGCTCCCACACGGCGTACGCGAGAGCGTCGCTGTTGCGGTTCAGGGCGGTGTCGTTGATGTTGGCGGTGGTGTCGCAGGAGGAGTGGTAGCAGCGGTCGAAGGCCCGCCCCGCCGTACCGCCCCACTTGGCCGCCTGCGCCGCCGTCATCGTCCGGCTCGCCCCGGTGAACAGACCGCCCACCGGCACGCCCGCGCTCTTGAAGGGCGCGTGGTCGGAGCGGCCGTCGCCCTCGGTCTCGATCTCGGTCGGGACGCCGATGCCGCCGAAGTAGTCCTTGAAGGTCTTCTCGATCGCCGGGTCGTCGTCGTAGACGAAGTAGCCGGGGTTCGGGGAGCCGATCATGTCGAAGTTCAGGTAGGCGCTGATCCTGGAACGGTCGCCGGTGGCCAGCCGGTTGACGTAGTAGCGGGAGCCGACCAGGCCGAGCTCCTCCGCGCCCCACCAGGCGAACCGCAGGTGCTTGGTGGGCTTGTACTGCGCCCGGGACACGGCCAGGGCGGTCTCCAGGACGGCGGCCGAGCCGGAGCCGTTGTCGTTGATGCCGGCCCCGGAGGAGACGCTGTCGAGGTGCGAACCGGCCATCACGACCTGGTTCGCGTCGCCGCCCGGCCAGTCGGCGATCAGGTTGTAGCCGGTGCGGCCGGACGCGGTGAACTGCTGGATGGCGGTGGTGTATCCGGCGGCGTCCAGCTTGGCCTTCACATAGTCGAGCGAGGCCTTGTAACCGGTCCTGCCGTGCGCCCGGTTGCCGCCGTTGGCGGTGGCTATGGACTGCAGCTGGGACAGGTGGGTCTTGACGTTCGCCACGGGTATGTCCGGCGCGGCGGCCGCTCCGGGGAAAGCGGACGACGCGGCGTCGGCCACGGCACCGCCGGTCAGGAGCATGGCTGTTGCCATGCTGCCTGCGGCGACGGCGCGCGCGGAAACGGAGAGCTTCATGTGGGGGCTCCGGATTCCGTCGGGAAGCCCATGGGGTGTCCACGGGCCGCCCACAGTGAATGGGGTGCCTGGATGGTGAAGCTGGTATTGACTCTCCGTCAAGGTACGTATTTCGCCAGGGCGTTACGGAAGGCGATACGGAGCGCGTAACGAAGCGCGTACGGAGTGCGGGCCTCCGGCGCCCGGGTCGCAGGGTGCGGAACATCGGTCCTTCCCCGCGGGCGCCCGGGTCGCCGCACCCACCGGCGCCCGGGTCAGTGCACGCAGAACTCGTTCCCTTCCGGATCCGCCATCACGACCCACTCGCCGCCCCGCTCCTGCACCCGCCGCAGCGCACCGGCCCCGAGCCCCTCCAGCCGTGCGACCTCCTCGTCGCGGCGTCCCTCGCCCGGGTGCAGATCGAGGTGCAGCCGGTTCTTGCCCGTCTTCGCCTCCGGCACCCGCTGGAACAGCAGCCTGCGCCCCAGCCCGGTCCCGCTCTCCTCCTCGAACGGATCCTCGGGGTGCCGTACGGCGACGAGGTCCCGGAAGGCGCGGCGGCCGTGGAAGTCGACCGTGGCCTCCTCCGGCAGGGCGCCGAAGCCGAGCAGCTTCCCGATCAGGGCGCTGTTGTCCTCCACCTCGTAGTGAAGGGCGGCGGCCCAGAAGTCGGCCTGCGCATGCGGGTCGTTCGCGTCGATGACGAGTTTCCAGTGCACGGGAGTCGGTGATGCGGGTGTCTGCGTCATGTAACCACTTATACTGGTTAGGTGAGTGGACGCGCAGGGGAAACGCCGGATCGAACGCCCGGCCTGACGCTGGTCTCGGGCCAGGGCAAGCACTACCGCTTCGACCCCGGCACCCTGTGCCTGGAGCTGACGGTGACGGGCGGCCCCGGGGCCTTCGCCCGCTGGGAAGTGCTGCACGAACCGGCCGACCTGGTCACCTGGGCCGGACGCAGCCGGCTGCCCGACGGACTGGACCTCACCGTCTCCGCCGGGGAACTGCAACGGGCCCGCGCCCTGCGCGACGCGGTGTTCCTGCTCGCGGCCGACCGTGCCCACGGACGCCCCCTGCGCGCCGCGCAGCTGGACGTCGTCAACGCGGCAGCGGCCGAGCCCCCGCTCATCGCCCGCATAGGGCCCGACGGCACCCGTGCCTGGGCCC
The DNA here is from genome assembly GCF_014701095.1 of Streptomyces tuirus. NCBI lineage: Bacteria > Bacillati > Actinomycetota > Actinomycetes > Kitasatosporales > Streptomycetaceae > Streptomyces > Streptomyces tuirus. The sequence continues at coordinate 4,481,577 of NZ_AP023439.1, forward strand.
CCGGCGCCACCGGCACCCACCTGCTCGCGACCGTCGCCCGCGACGCGATCGACCTGTTCACCGGGCCCCACGCCGACCGCGTCCGCGAGTGCGGCGCCCACAACTGCCACCTGCTCTTCGTCGACACCTCCCGCCCGGGCCGCCGCCGCTGGTGCGCGATGGAGCACTGCGGCAACCGCGAGAAGGTCCGGGCGCACCGCGCCCGCCAGGCGTCTACGGAGCCGTAGCCTCCGCGCCCTCGGCCGCACGGGTGTCGTACGCGGTCCGGGCCTGCGCGATCTCCTCCTGGTGCGCCTCCGTCCAGGTCACCAGGGACTGGATCGTGGTGTGCAGCGTCCCGCCGAGGGAGGTCAGTTCGTAGTCGACCCGCGGCGGAACCACCGGGTGCACCGTCCGCTTGACCAGGCCGTCCCGCTCCAGGGAGCGCAGCGTCACCGTCAGCATCCGCTGGCTGACACCGTCGATCTCCCGGCGCAGCTCGGTGAAGCGCAGCCGCCGGTTGTCCAGCAGCGCGATGACCAGCAGCGACCACTTGTCGGCGATCCGGTCGAGGATCTGCCGGACCTGGCAGTCCTCGCGGGTGTCCCACTGGAAGGGATCGGCGTCGCCGTGGTCCACGGTGCTCCCGCAGTGACTCGGTGACTTTGAAGTGCCTTCTTCCATGTCTGTCGATGCTGCCGCAGGGTGGGCCGTGGTTACAAGAGGGAACCGACCCTCACTTGCGTAACCGCCCCTCAGCGGAGGAGTGTTGACTCATGGGCACCCGTGCCTGGGCGCTACTGCTCGTTCTGTGCGGAACGATCTTCCTCGAAGGCATCGACGTCGCGATGATGGCGGTGGCGATCCCGGCCGTCCGCGCCGATCTGGGCCTTGCCACCGGCACCGCGGCCTGGGTGATGAGCGCCTACGTGCTCGGCTACGCCGGCTTCACCCTGCTGGGCGGGCGGGCCGCCGACCTGCTCGGACGGCGGCGGATGTTCCTGCTCTGGCTGACCGTCTTCCTCGCCTTCTCGGGGCTGGGCGGCTTCGCGACGGACGGCTGGATGCTGATCGTCGCCCGGTTCGTCACGGGCGTCGCCGCCGCGTTCATGACCCCGGCCGCGCTCTCCCTGATCACCACGTCGTACGAGGAGGGCCCGCAGCGCAACAAGGCCCTGCTGGTCTTCGCCGGGACGGGTGCGGCAGGCTTCTCCCTCGGCCTGGTGATCGGCGGCCTGCTCACCGAGATCGGCTGGCGCTGGGTGTTCTTCGCACCCGTGCTGCTGGCCGCCGCCCTGCTCCTCGCGGCCGTACGCCTGATCCCGCGGCGCGACGCCCCGCCCCAGCGCGGGCGCACCTTCGACCTGCCCGGCGCGATCACCGCCGCCGGCGCCATGCTGCTGGCCGCCTACACCGTCGTACGCCTGGAGCACGGCCTGCACCACTGGCCGCTCACCCTGGCCTCGGGCCTCGCGGCCGTGATCACGGCAGGTGTCTTCGTCGCGGTCGAGCGCCGCTGCCCCGACCCGCTCGTCCGGCTCGGCATGCTGCGCTGGAGCCCGGCCGTGCGCGCCGACCTCGGGGCGCTGCTCTTCCTCGGCGCCTTCTTCGGCTTCCAGTTCGTCGTCACGCTCTACCTGCAAGAACTGCGCGGCTGGTCGTCCCTGCAGACGGCGGTGGCCCTGGTCGTCATGGGCATCGACGCCGTCCTGTCGCCCACGCTCACGCCCCGGCTGGTCACACGCTTCGGCCACGCCCGGGTGATCACGGGCGGCTTCCTCCTGGCCGTGGCCTCCTACGCGCTGTTCCTGCCGGTCGGCATGGACTGGTCCTACGCCATGATGTTCCCGACCCTGCTGCTCTCCGGCCTCGCGTTCGCCCTGGCCTACGGTCCGCTGACGATCGCGGCGACGGACGGGGTGGCCGAGTCGGAGCAGGGCCTGGCCGGCGGGCTGCTCACCACGGCGACACAGTTCGGCGCGGCGATCGGCATCGCGGCGGTGACCGCGGTCTACGGCCTGGCGTCCACCGGGTCCGGCCCGGAGGCCACGCTCTCGGCGTTCCGCGCGGCACTGACCGTGCCGGTCGCCCTGGTGGTGCTGGGCACCTTCATTTCGCTGGTCAGCGTCCGGGAGGCCCGGCGGGCGGCGCGCAAGGCGTCCCAGGTGAGCAGCGTCAACGCCAGCCACACCAGCGCGAACCCGGCCCAGCGCTCCGGCGGCATCTCCTCGTGGAAGTAGAAGATGCCGAGAAGGAACTGCAGGACCGGCGTCGAGTACTGGAGCAGGCCGATCGTGGACAGGGGCACGCGGATGGCGGCCGCGCCGAAGCAGACCAGGGGAAGCGCGGTGACGATGCCGGCCGAGGCGAGCAGCGCCGCGTGCCCCGCGCCCTCGCCGGTGAAGGTGGAGTCGCCCCGCGCGGCGAGCCACGCCAGGAAGCCGAGCGCGGGCAGGAACTGGATCGCCGTCTCGGCGGCCAGCGACTCGATGCCGCCGAGGCCCACCTTCTTCTTCACCAGCCCGTAGGTGGCGAAGGAGAACGCGAGACAGAGCGAGATCCACGGGGGCCGGCCGTAGCCGATGGTCAGCACGACGACCGCGACGACGCCGGTCCCCACCGCCGCCCACTGCACCGGCCGCAGCCGCTCCTTCAGCAGCAGCACGCCCATCGCGATGGTGACCAGCGGGTTGATGAAGTACCCGAGCGAGGCCTCGACCACGTGCCCGGAGTTCACGGACCAGATGTACAGGCCCCAGTTCACGGTGATGACCGCCGCGGCGACCGTGATCAGCGCCAGCTTGCGGGGCTGCCGCAGCAGCTCACCGGCCCAGGCCCAGCGGCGCATCACCAGCAGGGCGGCGCCCACGAAGACCAGCGACCACACCATCCGGTGGGCCAGGATCTCGACCGCGCCGGCCGGCTTCAGCAGGGGCCAGAACAGGGGGACGAGCCCCCACATCCCGTAGGCCGCGAAGCCGTTCAGCAGTCCTATGTGCCGCTCACCCCTCGGCTTGCCGGTCACGGGCCCCTCCTTCGCGCCTGGCGTGTGTCCGCGTGGACGACGGTAACGCCGAGCGCCCCCGGCTGTCATGTCCGTATCGGTATACGGTCATGACAGTCCGGGGGTGGTGCGGCGCGGGGGAGGGTCAGCCCTTGAGCGCGGCGGCGATGGCCTCGGCGAACGGGGTCGTCGGGCGGCCGGTCAGGCGGGACAGATCGCCGGAGGAGACGACCAGCTCGCCCTTCTCGATGGCGACGTCCACACCCGCGAGGATCCGGGCGAACGGCTCGGGCAGGCCCGCGCCGGTCAGGATGCCCACCAGGGCGTCGGCGGGGACGGCGTTGTAGGCGATCTCCTTGCCGGTCTGCCGGCCCAGCTCGGCCGCGTACTCGGCGAAGCTCCAGGAAGTGTCGCCGCCCAGCTCGTACGTCTTGTTCTCGTGCCCCTCACCGGTCAGCACGGCGACGGCGGCCGCGGCGTAGTCGGCCCGGGAGGCGGAGGAGACCCTGCCCTCACCGGCGGCGGCGACGACCGCGTTGTGCTCCAGCACCGGGGCGAGGTTCTCGGTGTAGTTCTCGTGGTACCAGCCGTTGCGCAGCAGCGCGTAGGGCACACCGGAGTCCAGCAGGATCTCCTCGGTGCCGCGGTGGTCGTCGGCGAGCGCGGCGGTCAGGGTGCCGGGGGCGCTGGTGTAGGCGAGCAGGGCGACACCGGCGGCCTTGGCGGCGTCGATGACGACCTTGTGCTGCTGCACCCGGCCCTTGTCGAACTCGTTGCCCGAGATCAGCAGCACCTTGTCGCCGGCGGAGAAGAGGCCGTCGTAGGAGGCGGGGTCGTTGTAGTCGGCCAGCGCGATCTTCACGCCGCGGTCCGCGAAGCCGGCGGCCTTCTCGGCGTTACGGACGACCGCAGTGATCTGCCCGGCGGGGACCTTCTCCAGCAGCTGCTCCACGACGTGGCGGCCGAGGTGTCCGGTGGCTCCGGTGACGACGATGCTCATGGTGAGGACTCTCCTTGTGGGGTGCGTTGGCACTAACCCTAGGAGATGCGCTAACTCTTCGAAAGTACCCACTTTGAAGTAAGGTACTGGCATGTCGGTAAGTACCAGTGAAGCCCTGTGCCCCTACCGGCTGGTCCTGGAGCATGTGACCAGCCGCTGGGGCGTGCTCGTCCTCACCGAGCTCCTGAACCGCCCCTACCGCTTCAGCGAATTGCGCCGAGCGATCAGCGCCTACGGAAACCGGGTCGTCAGCGAGAAGATGCTGACCCAGACCCTCCAGACCCTGGAGCGCGACGGACTCGTCCACCGCGACGCCAAGCCCGTCATCCCGCCGCGCGTCGACTACTCCCTCACCGCCCTGGGCCGCGAGGCCGCCGAGCAGGTCAAGGCCCTCGCGGCCTGGACGCACCAGCGCATGGACGACGTGGAGCAGGCCCGCCGGGCATACGACGAGGCCCGGGCCGCCTCCTAGGCGGGCCGGGCCCCGGGGTTCCCTCCGGCCGGGTCAGCCGACGACCGTCCAGGTGTCGCCGCCCGCCAGCAGCGCGCCCAGGTCGCCCTTGCCGTGCTGCTCGATCGCGGTGTCGAGCTGGTCGGCCATCTGCGTGTCGTAGACGGGCCGCTCGACCGAGCGCAGGACACCGATCGGCGTGTGGTGCAGGGTGTCCGGGTCGGCGAGGCGCGACAGCGCGAACGCCGTGGTCGGGGACGGGGAGTGCGCGTCGTGAACGAGCACCTGGTCCTCGTTGTCCGGCGTCACGGCGACCACCTTCAGATCACCGGTCAGCGGGTCCCGGACCACACCCTTGGCCAGGTCGGCACCGAACCGGATCGGCTTGCCGTGCTCCAGCCGGATCACGGCCTCCTCGGCCTGCTGCTTGTCCTTCAGGGCGTCGAAGGCGCCGTCGTTGAAGATGTTGCAGTTCTGGTAGATCTCGATCAGCGCCGTGCCCTGGTGGGCGGAGGCCTGGCGCAGCACCTCAGTCAGGTGCTTGCGGTCGGAGTCCACCGTCCGCGCCACGAACGACGCCTCCGCGCCGAGCGCCAGCGACACCGGGTTGAACGGCGCGTCCAGCGAACCCATCGGCGTCGACTTGGTGATCTTCCCGACCTCGGACGTCGGCGAGTACTGGCCCTTGGTCAGACCGTAGATCCGGTTGTTGAACAGCAGGATCTTGAGGTTCACGTTCCGGCGCAGCGCGTGGATCAGGTGGTTGCCGCCGATGGACAGCGCGTCGCCGTCACCGGTGACGACCCACACCGACAGATCCCGGCGGGAGCTCGCCAGACCCGTGGCGATGGCGGGGGCGCGGCCGTGAATGGAGTGCATCCCGTAGGTGTTCATGTAGTACGGGAAGCGCGAGGAGCAGCCGATGCCCGAGACGAAGACGATGTTCTCCTTCGCCAGCCCCAGCTCGGGCATGAAACCCTGCACCGCGGCCAGGATGGCGTAGTCGCCGCAGCCGGGGCACCAGCGCACTTCCTGGTCGGACTTGAAGTCCTTCATCGACTGCCTGCCCTCGGCCTTGGGGACGAGGGAAAGCGACTCGATGGTGCCCGTGCCGTGCGTGGACGTGTCAGCCATCGATGGCCTCCTTCAGAGCCGCGGCGAGCTGCTCCGCCTTGAACGGCATGCCGTTGACCTGGGTGTACGAGTGGGCGTCGACCAGGTACTTCGCCCGGATGAGCGTGGCGAGCTGCCCGAGGTTCATCTCGGGGATCACCACCTTGTCGTAACGCTCCAGCACGGAGCCCAGATTCCGCGGGAAGGGGTTGAGATGGCGCAGATGCGCCTGCGCGACCGACTCCCCGGCTCTGCGCAGCCGCCGCACCGCCGCTGTGATCGGCCCGTACGTCGAACCCCAGCCCAGCACCAGCGTCCTGGCCTTTTTCGGGTCGTCCACCTCGACGTCCGGGACGTCGATGCCGTCGATCTTCGCCTGCCGGGTGCGCACCATGAAGTCGTGGTTGGCCGGGTCGTAGGAGATGTTGCCCGTGCCGTCCTGCTTCTCGATGCCGCCGATCCGGTGCTCCAGACCCGGCGTGCCCGGGATCGCCCACGGGCGGGCCAGCGTCTGCGGGTCCCGCTTGTACGGCCAGAACACCTCGGAACCGTCGTCGAGCGTGTGGTTCGGCCCCTGCGCGAACTGCACCCGCAGGTCCGGCAGCTCCTCGAGGTCGGGGATCCGCCAGGGCTCGGAGCCGTTGGCCAGATAGCCGTCGGACAGCAGGAACACCGGAGTGCGGTACGTCAGCGCGATCCGCGCCGCCTCGAGCGCGGCGTCGAAGCAGTCCGCCGGGGTGCGCGGCGCGACCACCGGAACCGGCGCCTCGCCGTTGCGCCCGTACATCGCCTGGAGCAGGTCCGCCTGCTCGGTCTTGGTGGGCAGACCCGTCGACGGGCCGCCGCGCTGGATGTCCACCACCAGCAGCGGCAGCTCCAGCGAGACCGCGAGACCGATCGTCTCCGACTTCAGCGCCACACCCGGACCGCTCGTGGTGGTCACGGCCAGGGAACCACCGAAGGCCGCGCCGAGCGCGGCCCCGATGCCTGCGATCTCGTCCTCCGCCTGGAAGGTCCGCACGCCGAAGTTCTTGTGTTTGGACAGCTCGTGCAGGATGTCGGACGCCGGAGTGATCGGGTACGACCCCAGGTACAGCGGCAGATCCGCCTGCCGGCTCGCCGCGACCAGCCCGTAAGACAGGGCGAGGTTGCCGGAGATGTTGCGGTAGACACCCGGCGGGAACGCCGTGGCCGCCGGCGCGACCTCGTAGGAGACGGCGAAGTCCTCCGTCGTCTCGCCGAAGTTCCAGCCGGCCCGGAACGCCGCGATGTTGGCCGCCGCGATCTCGGGCTTCTTCGCGAACTTCGACGTCAGGAACTTCTCCGTGCCCTCGGTGGGCCGGTGGTACATCCAGCTCAGCAGGCCCAGCGCGAACATGTTCTTGCTGCGCTCGGCCTCCTTGCGGCTGAGGTCGAACTCCTTCAGCGCCTCGACCGTGAGCGTCGTCAGCGGCACGGGGTGCAGGTGGTAGCCGTCCAGCGACCCGTCCTCCAGCGGAGACGTCTCGTAGCCGACCTTCTGCATCGCTCGCTTGGTGAACTCGTCCGTGTTGACGATCACCTCGGCGCCGCGCGGCAGGTCGCCGATGTTCGCCTTCAGCGCGGCCGGGTTCATCGCCACCAGCACGTTCGGCGCGTCACCGGGGGTGAGGATGTCGTGGTCGGCGAAGTGCAGCTGGAAGGACGACACACCCGGCAGGGTTCCGGCGGGGGCCCTGATCTCGGCCGGGAAGTTCGGCAGGGTCGACAGGTCGTTGCCGAACGACGCGGTCTCCGAGGTGAAACGGTCACCGGTGAGCTGCATGCCGTCACCCGAGTCCCCCGCGAACCTGATGATCACCCGGTCGAGGCGGCGGACATCCTTCGCCCCCGCCGCTTTGCGCTGCTCTCCTGCGACTGCTTCGTCGGCCTGCTCCGCTGGGCTACTGACCTGGCTGGTCACTGAACTGGACCTCCCTCGAGGACGCTGTCCGGGACAGGCCTTCCCGCAGGCCCTCCCGGGATCAACCCTACGACCGCAAGGGTCGCGTTCTGCGGGTCATTCGCATCTTGGACACGACTTCGGTATGGGTATGCGTCCGTCTTTGTCCGGGTTTCCGGGGTTGGGGATCGTGAACGTCAGGAATTGAGATACGTCAGCACGGCCAGGACCCTGCGGTGATCGCCCTCGCTCGGGGACAGCCCCAGCTTCAGGAAGATGTTGCTGACGTGCTTCTCGACCGCCCCGTCGCTGACCACCAGCTGCCGCGCGATCGCCGAGTTCGTCCGCCCCTCGGCCATCAGCCCCAGCACCTCGCGCTCCCTGGGGGTGAGCCCCGCCAGCACGTCCTGCTTACGGCTGCGGCCCAGCAGCTGCGCGACCACCTCCGGGTCGAGCGCCGTGCCGCCCCCGGCCACCCGCACCACCGCGTCCACGAACTCCCGCACCTCGGCCACCCGGTCCTTCAGCAGATAGCCGACCCCCCGGCTGGACCCGGCGAGCAGCTCCGTCGCGTAGCGCTCCTCCACGTACTGCGACAGCACCAGCACCCCGAGCCCCGGATGCGCCTTGCGCAGCTGCACCGCCGCCCGCACTCCCTCGTCCGTGTGAGTCGGCGGCATCCGCACGTCCGCCACGACCACGTCCGGCAGCTCGCCCTGCGCGTCCAGCTCCGTGATGGTCTTGATCAGAGCCTCGCCGTCACCCACACCGGCGACCACGTCGTGCCCGCGGTCGGTCAGCAACCGGGTCAGGCCCTCTCTGAGCAGCACCGAATCCTCGGCGACGACCACCCGCACCCTGTCCTCCACGATGTCCGGCCCCCCACAGCCCGCTGCCGCCCGTCCGCAGCCCACAACGGCTCCGCGCCCACCCGTGCGACGGGTCCAGCATTTCAGGGTCCGGGGGAGTATGGGGACGGGACCGGCTTCTTGACTGGCCGATCGGGTGGTGAGGGAAGGTTGAAGGGCCGGAGGCGGACTGCCCCTGGCCCTGGACCTGGCCCTGTCAGGGCTCGCGGCCCCGAGCCCTGACAGGGCCAGGGCCGGGGCGGTCACCGCACGTGGGCCCCCCGCCACGGCAACTCGGCGGTCACCCGGGTCGGACCGCCCGCCGGCGAGTCCACCACCAGGATCCCGTCCACCGCGTCGAGCCGGTCCGCAAGTCCCGCGAGACCGGACCCCTGGGAGACGTCGGCCCCGCCCACGCCGTTGTCCACGACCTGCAGCATCAGCCGGTTCTCCGTCCGCCACACCTCGACGCCCGCCCACGTCGCCCGCGCGTGCTTGCTGACGTTCTGCAGCAGCTCCGACACCGTGAAGTACGCGATCCCCTCGATCGCCGGCGCCGGCCGCTCCGCGAGGTCGACCTCGACCTGCACCGGCACCGTGCACCGCGACGCCACCGCCGACAGCGCCGCGTCCAGCCCCCGGTCCGTCAGCACCGCCGGGTGAATCCCCCGGGCCAGGTCCCGCAGCTCCTGCAGCGCCGTCTTCACCTCGCCGTGCGCCTCGTCCACCATCCGCGCGGCCGCCCGCGGATCCTCCTGGAGCTTCTCCTTCGCCAGACCCAGATCCATGGCCAGCGCCACCAGCCGGGCCTGCGCCCCGTCGTGCAGATCCCGCTCGATGCGCCGCAGGTCGGCCGCGGCCGTGTCGACCACGACCCCCCGGTCCGACTCCAGCTCCACCACCCGGGAGACCAGCCGCGACGGCCCGAGCAGCCCGTGCACCATCAGCCGGTCCACCATCGTCAGCGCCCGCACGATCCACGGCGTGGCGATCGTGAAGAGCAGCCCCACCAGCGCGGTCACCGTGATCTCGAACGGGTTGTCCAGGTAGATCCGGTGCGCCTCGTCGCCGTACAGCTGCACCCCGTCCTGCCCCGCGTACACCGGGAACACCCAGAACCACAGCGGATACGTCAGCAACGCCCAGCCCAACACCCACACGTTCACGGCCACGACGAACGAGAACACCGCCCAGGGCAGGTGCAGCACCGCGTACAGCAGCGCCCGCCACGAGGCGCCGCTCTTGAGGACGGCCCCCATCCACGCCATCGCGCCCGGCTTCCGCATCCGCAGCGGCTCCGGCTCGGCCACCTCCAGCCCCAGCAGCCCCCGGGCCCGCATCCGCTCCAGCGCCCCGAAACCGCGGCACCCGGCGAGCGCCGCCGCCAGCACCGGTACACCGAGGAACGTGACCAGCAGTCCCGCCCCCAGCGACACCATCGTGACGGCGTAGGTGAACAACAGGATGCTGATCGGCAGGCTGAGCAGCACATGGGTGAGCTCCAGCCAGGTGCGGCCCTCGACCGGCGCCCGCAGCACGGCCGGCAGCCGGTGCCGCCGTTCGGTGCTCGTCGGGAAGCCCGACCCGCTGTCGAGCCCGTATCCCTGTCCGTACTCCGTGGCCATCGGCGCCGTCCTTCTCCTCGTCCCGCGGCTGTGCTCCCGTACCTCCACCCTGCTCCGCCGCAGGTCGGCGAACCATGGAGTCCGTCGGCGTCTTGGCCGGGGGGTTTTCCCTACCCCGGGGCTCTGTCTCGGGGCGCCTGCCCCGGGGGCCTGTCTCGGGGCGCCCGCCCCGGAGGCCAATCCGGTGGCGCCTGCCCTGGGGCCTGTCCCAGGCCCCCTACCCCGCGGCCCCTATCCCGCGGCCCCGGACCGGTCACGCCACGGCAGTTCCGCCGTGACCGTCGTCGGACCGCCCTCGGGCGACTCCAGGACGAACAGCCCGTCGACGGCGTCCAGCCGCTCCGCCAGCCCCTTCATCCCCGTACCGCCGTCCAGGCTCGCGCCCCCGTGCCCGTCGTCCCACACCTGGATGAGCAGCCGGGTGTCGGTCCGCCACACATCCACCGAGGCCGACTTCGCCCGGCTGTGCTTGCTCACGTTCTGCAGCAGCTCAGAGACGGTGAAGTAGGCGATGCCCTCGATGGCCGCGGCCGGCCGCTCCGGCAGATCGACCGTCACCTTCACCGGGACCGTGCAGCGCGAGGCGACCGAGGACAGGGCCGCGTCCAGACCGCGGTCGGTCAGAACCGCCGGATGGATCCCGCGCGCCAGATCCCGCAACTCCTGGAGCGCCAGCTTCACCTCGCCGTGCGCCTCCTCGACCATCGCCGCCGCGGCGTCCGGATCCTCCAGCACCTTCTCCTTCGCCAGGCCCAGCCCCATCGCCAGATTCACCAGCCGCGCCTGCGCCCCGTCGTGCAGATCCCGCTCGATGCGCCGCAGGTCTGCCGCGGCCGTGTCCACCACGACCCCCCGGTCCGACTCCAGCTCGGCGATCCGCCGCTCCAGCTCGTCGGAGGGCGACAGCAGCGCCCGCACCATGGCCCGGTCGGCGTTGGTCAGCCCCCGCGCGATGAACGGCAGCACCGGCCACAGCACGAACAGCGAGGCCAGCGTGACCGTGAAGGTGAGCACCCCCCACGGCAACCGGATGAACTCGTACAGCGCCGTACGCCAGCCCACCGGGTCCTTCAACTGCATCCACAACCGCTGGAAGAAGCCGCCCCCGCCCCGCATCCGCAGCCGGCTCGGCTCCTCGATCCGCACCCCGAGCAGCGCCCGGGCCCGCGCCCGCTCCAGCCTGCCCAACTGCCGCGCCCCCACGAGTCCGGCCGCCAGCAGCGGGAACCCGATCACCGTGACGGTCAGCCCGAAACCGGTGGAGAACACCGTCACGACATAGATGAAACCGAGCAGCGCCACCGGAAGGTTGGCCAGCAGGTGCGCGATCTCCTTCCAGGTGTGCCGGTCGTAGGCGAGCCGGGCCGGCGGCGGACGGTCGTCCTGCCCCGCGGCCCCCCGGGCCGCCGTCGTCCCCGGGGACGTGATGCGTTGGGTCATATGCGTTAGCGTGCCCGGCGGCGGGCGACGGCGCCATGAGGTGGACCGCCAGGATCAACTGAGGAAAACCCCACCCTCGCGTGCAGGGCCCGTGACGGGCTGCTTACCCTGCCTTTATCAGGGCCTAGACTCCCGTGCGTACAGATCGTCGAACGGCGGCGGCCCCCGTGAGCCGCAGCATCGTCGCAGGATCCAGGTCCGAGTTTCAGGGAGCGAGGGACGGACGTGCCGGAACCGACCGTCGTCACCACGACCGTCGTCGCGGCGGACTACTTCCAGTCCTACTCGGTCGTCGGACTGCTCGCCGTCGTCGGTGTGCTGTTCGTCGCCGTCGCCTTCGGCGCCGGCCGCCTGCTGCGGCCCGTGGTCCCCACCCCCGAGAAGCTCCTGACGTACGAGTGCGGCGTCGACCCCGTCGGCGAAGGCTGGGCCCACACCCAGGTCCGCTACTACGTCTACGCCTTCCTCTATGTGATCTTCGCCGTCGACTCGATCTTCCTGTTCCCCTGGGCGACCGTCTTCGCCGCCCCCGGCTACGGCGCGGCGACCCTGGTCGAGATGTTCATCTTCCTCGGCTTCCTGGCCGTCGGCCTGCTCTACGCATACAAGAAGGGCGTCCTGGCATGGACGTGAACCCCTCGGTGTCCGAGCCTGTCCTGCTGCCCGAGCCCAAGCGGCTGGGTGCCCTGGCCCGCCTCGCCCCCGAACCGATGAAGGTCATCCTCAACTGGGGCCGCCGCTACTCGCTCTGGGTCTTCAACTTCGGCCTCGCCTGCTGCGCGATCGAGTTCATCGCCGCGTCGATGGCCCGCCACGACTTCATCCGCCTCGGCGTCATCCCGTTCGCCCCGGGCCCGCGCCAGGCCGACCTGATGGTCGTCTCCGGCACCGTCACGGACAAGATGGCCCCGGCCGTCAAACGCCTCTACGAGCAGATGCCCGAGCCGAAGTACGTCATCTCCTTCGGCGCGTGCAGCAACTGCGGCGGCCCCTACTGGGACTCCTACTCCGTCACCAAGGGCGTCGACCAGATCATCCCCGTCGACGTCTACGTCCCCGGCTGCCCGCCCCGGCCCGAGGCGCTGCTCCAGGGCATCCTCAAGCTCCAGGAGAAGATCGCCCGCGAGTCACTGGGGGAGCGCTACGGCAGCAAGGCCGGGCACCCCTCGGCCGCCGCGCTGCAGAGCGGCCTCGTGCAGCCGCCGACCCCGGCGCCGGCACCCGCGGCCGACTCCGACTCGGGCTCCGCCCCGGGCTCCGCCCCGGGCTCTGATTCGACGCCGGGGGAGGGACGATGACCGCGGTCGGCTGGCTGCCCGCCGACGCCGAGGAGCTCTTCGGCCCCGAGGCCACGGCCGAGGAGTCCTACGACGTCCTGACCGTCGACGTACCTCCGGCCGCCTGGATCACCGCCCTGGAGACCGCCCGCGACCGGCTCGGCTGCACCTACTTCGACTGGCTGAGCGCGGTCGACGAACCAGGCACCGGCTTCCGCGTCACCGCCCACGTCGCCGCCCTGTCCCCTCTGCGACGCCTCCTCCTCCGTACAACGGTCCCGCACGAGACTCCCGCCCTGCCCTCCGCCGTCGGCGTCTACGCGGGTGCCGCCTGGCACGAACGCGAGACCCACGAGATGTTCGGCATCCCCTTCGAAGGCCACCCGGCGCTGGACCACCTCCTCCTCCCCGACAACTTCGAAGGCCACCCCCTGCGCAAGGACTTCGTCCTGGCCGCCCGCGTCGCCAAGGCCTGGCCCGGCGCGAAGGAACCGGGCGAGTCGGAACACGGCGGCCCCAAGCGCCGCCAGATGCTCCCACCCGGCGTCCCCGACCCCAACGAATGGGGCCCCCTCAAGGGCCAACTCCCCCCCGCCCCCACCCGAGGCGCGGGCCGCACCGCAGGCGACCGCCCCACCCGAGGCACACGCCCCGCGGGGGAACGCCCGGTACGACGCGCACGCTCGGTGTCGGAGGGCTCGGCGAGCCAGACGGCGACCGGTCCGGAGACGCCGGCTGGCGGGGCGGGGTCGCCGAGCGGCGGGGCGGAAGCTCCGAGCGGCGGGGCGGGAGCGCCGAGCGGCGGGGCGGGAGCGCCGAGCGGCGGGGCTTCGGCCGGTGGTGCGGGGGCTTCGGCTGGTCCGCGTCGGACGCGTTCGGTGTCGGAGGGCTCGGCGAGCCAGGTCGCGGCCGGTGCCGAGACACCGGCCGGCGGGGCGGGGGCTTCCGCTGGTCCGCGTCGGACGCGTTCTGCCGCTGAGGGCTCGGCGAGCCAGTCCACGCCAGGCGGGTCGACCCCTCCGGCTTCGGCGGATCCCCGGCGTAACCGCTCGGCGTCGCAGGGGTCGGCGAGTGAGCAGCGCGGCGGCCCCGCCTCCCAGGTGCCCGGCTCCGCGTCCCCTGCGACCAGCCCCGAGGCCGTGAGGCCCGGTTCCACATCCCCGACCTCCGACGCCCCCTGGCACCACGCCCGCCCGGCCTTCGACGAAGAGTCGTCGAGTAGTCCCGAGGGCCCGGCCACGCCGGTGTCGTCGGGCCCGCCCGAGAGCCTGGCCACTCCCGAGTCCTCGGGTACACCCGAGAGCCCGGACTCGACGGACCCCGCGGATGCCCAGGACTCGGCGACGGAGCCGCAGCCCACGGACGACCACGTGAAGCCCGCCGCCGGCCCGAGCAAGCCCGAGAACCTCGAGAACCCCAAGAACCCGAAGAACGCCAAGAACCACGAGAACCCAGACCACCCCGAGAACCCAGACAACCTAGACAACCCCGAGGACCCCGCAGGAGGCCCGCAGTGAACGACGTGCTCGACGTCGCCCTGCGACTCCTGGTCGTCTTCGTCGTCTTCCTCACCCTCCCTCTGGTCATCGGCCAGACCGAACACAAGGTGATGGCCCACATGCAGGGCCGCCTCGGCCCCATGTACGCCGGCGGCTTCCACGGCTGGGCCCAGCTGATCGCCGACGGCGTGAAGTTCGCGCAGAAGGAGGACGTCGTCCCCGCGGGCGCCGACCGCCGCATCTTCCAACTCGCCCCCGCCGTCGCCCTCCTGCCGTACCTCCTCGTCCTGCTCGCCATTCCCATCGGCCCGGGCGAGGGCGCCGTCGGCCAGGTGATCGACGCGGGCGTCTTCTTCGTCCTGGCCATCATGGGAGTCGGCGTCCTCGGCTCGCTCATGGCCGGCTGGGCGTCCGCGAACAAGTTCTCCCTCCTCGGAGGCCTGCGGACCGCCGCCCAGCTCCTCGCCTACGAGCTGCCGATGCTGTTGACCGCCGCCTCGGTGGCGATGGCGGCCGGCACCGTCTCCCTCCCCGGCATCCTCGACGCCTTCGAGTGGTGGTGGCTGCCCTGGCAGATCGTCGGCGCGATCGTCTTCTTCGTGGCTGGCCTCGCCGAACTCCAGCGCCCGCCCTTCGACATGCCCGTCGCCGACTCGGAGATCATCTTCGGCGCGTACACGGAGTACACCGGCCTCCGCTTCGCTCTCTTCCTCCTCGCCGAGTACGCCGGAATCGTCGTCCTGTGCGGCCTCACCACCGTCCTCTTCCTGGGCGGCTGGCACGGCCCCTGGGGAGCCGACGGACTCGGCTGGGTCTGGACCCTGCTGAAGACCGCCGTCCTCGCCTTCCTCGTGATCTGGCTGCGCGTCACCTATCCCCGCCTGCGCGAGGACCAGCTCCAGAAGCTGGCCTGGACCCTCCTCGTCCCCCTCTCCCTCGCCCAGATCGCCCTCACCGGCATCGTCAAGGTGGTGATCCAGTAACCATGGCCCCCATCCCCGGCAGTGGCCTCGCCAAGGGCCTGGCCGTCACCCTTCGCACGATGACGAAGAAGTCCGTCACCGCGCAGTACCCGGACGTCCAGCCCGACCTCCCGCCCCGCAGCCGCGGTGTGATCGGCCTGTTCGAGGAGAACTGCACGGTCTGCATGCTGTGCGCCCGCGAGTGCCCCGACTGGTGCATCTACATCGACTCCCACAAGGAGACGGTCCCGGCGGCGACCCCGGGAGGCCGCGAGCGCAGCCGCAACGTCCTCGACCGCTTCGCCATCGACTTCTCCCTGTGTATGTACTGCGGTATCTGCATCGAGGTCTGTCCTTTCGACGCCCTGTTCTGGTCTCCCGAGTTCGAGTATGCCGAGACCGACATCCGGGATCTCACGCACGAGCGCGACAAGCTCCGCGAGTGGATGTGGACGGTCCCGGCCCCGCCGGCCCTCGACCCCGGCGCGGAGGAACCGAAGGAACTCGCCGCCGCCCGCAAGACCGCCGACAAACTCGCCGCCCAGCAGGCCCCGCCGGCCACCGAACCCCAGGCCGACGAGCAGGCCCGCGCCGCCGAGCAGCCCACCCGGCCGCAGGGCGACTCCAAGCAGCAGACCGACCAGCCGAAGCCGGACCGCCCGATGCCGGGTGACTCACACCCCCGGCCCACTGCGCCGGGCCCCCTGACGCCGGGCGACGGGACGCCCGATAAGCCAACGCCCGGGCAGCCGAAGCCCGATCAGCCGAAGCCGGGGCAGGAGGGCTCGGAATGACCCTCGCCATGAGCGCCGCTCTTCTCGCGACGGGCC
Organism: Streptomyces tuirus; assembly: GCF_014701095.1. Classification (NCBI taxonomy): domain Bacteria; kingdom Bacillati; phylum Actinomycetota; class Actinomycetes; order Kitasatosporales; family Streptomycetaceae; genus Streptomyces; species Streptomyces tuirus. Next base: position 4,497,526 of record NZ_AP023439.1, read on the forward strand.
CGACTCCCGGTGCCGCCGCCGGACCGCACGGCTTCCTCTCCCCGACCGGCGCCGAGATCGCCTTCCTCCTGGTCGGCCTGGTGACCTTCGGCGCCGCGCTCGTCACCGTCACCACCCGGCAGCTGGTGCACGCCGCCCTGTGGCTGGTGGTCACCCTCGGCGGCCTCGCCGTCGAATACCTCCTGCTCACCGCCGAGTTCATCGCGTGGGTGCAGGTCCTCATCTATGTCGGTTCCGTCGTCGTCCTCCTCCTGTTCGGTCTGATGCTCACCAGAGCCCCCATCGGCCGCTCCCCGGACGCCGACTCCGGCAACCGCTGGGCCGCCCTCACCGTGGCCCTCGCCGCTGCCGCCGCCCTCGTCTGGGTCGTCGTCGACGCGTTCCGCACGACCTGGATCGATCTGGACGGCCCCGCCGCCGGCTCCACCGAGGCCACCGGCGCCAGCCTCTTCCAGAACTGGGTCCTGCCTTTCGAGGCCCTTTCCGTCCTCCTCCTCGCCGCCCTGGTCGGCGCGATCGTCCTGTCCCGCAAGGCGAAGACGGAGACGAGCTCTCCCTCCATGAACGCCTCGGCTGTCACCGAGAGTTCCCGAACAGTCACAGAAAGTTCGGGGAGTTCTGAACAGGAAGGTGCCCGCTGATGCACCTCGCCTATCCCGCCGTGCTCTCCGCGCTCCTCTTCTGCACGGGCCTGTACGGCGTCCTCGCCCGCCGCAACGCGATCCTGGTCCTGATGTCGGTCGAGCTGATGCTCAACGCCGTCAACCTCAACCTGGTCGCCTTCGACGTCTGGCTCAGCAGGACCGCCGAGGAGACCCTCCACTCCGGCCAGGCCCTCACCCTGTTCACCATCGCCATCGCCGCAGCCGAGATCGGCATCGGCCTGGCGATCGTCCTCGCCGTCCACCGCAACCGCGGCACAGCGGACATCGACAAGCTCCGCGACACCTCCGAGCGGCACGATCCCGACGACCCTGACCACGGCGCCCGCACGGCCGGGCAGTCCGACGAGGCCCAGAAGGCTGAGGCCACCGCGTGACCACGACCACCCTCGCCGTCCTCGTCCCCCTCCTTCCCTTCCTCGGCGCCCTCGCCGGCCTGCTCCTCGGCCGCACGGCACCCGGCTTCGTCCGCCCGCTCGCCGTCCTGCCGACGCTCGCCTCCCTGGTGCTCGCCGCGCTGGTCGCCGTGCGCCAGGGCGGCGGCGCGGCCGTCGACTCGGCCACGGAACTCACCCCCACCGGCTCGGTGCCCATCGAGCTCGCCCTGCACATCGACGGCTTCGCCGCGCTCGTCGCCGTCCTGGTCGGCCTGGTCGCCTCCTGCGTGCAGATCTACTCGACGGGCTATCTGCGCGACGACCCGCGCTACCCCTCCTATGCCGCGCTCGTCTCCCTGTTCACCTCCGCGATGTTCCTGGTCGTCTACTCCGGCGACCTGATCGTGCTGCTGGTCGGCTGGGAAGTCATGGGCATCTGCTCCTACTTCCTGGTCGGCCATTACTGGGAGACCCCGGAGGCCCGCGCCGCCTCCCTCAAAGCCTTCCTGGTGACCAAGCTCGGCGACGTCCCCTTCCTCATCGGCCTGTTCGCCCTGGCCACCGACGCCGGCTCGTTCCGCATCACCCGGATCCTCGGCACCGTCGCGAGCGGCGGACTCGACCACCCCACGCTGATCGCCCTGCTGCTCCTCGCCGGTGTGGCGGGCAAGTCCGCGCAGTTCCCGCTGCACACCTGGCTCCCCGACGCGATGGCCGGCCCGACACCCGTCTCCGCGCTGATCCACGCCGCGACGATGGTCGCCGCCGGTGTCTACTTCATCGCCCGGCTCCTTCCGGTCTTCGAAGCCTCCCAGGCAGCGATGGTCGTCCTCGCCGTCATGGCCGCCGTGACGATGACCGGCTCGGCACTCGCCGCGCTCGCCCAGGACGACATCAAGCGCGTCCTCGCTTACTCGACGATCGGCCAGCTCGGCTACATGACCGGCGCCCTCGCCGTCGGCGACCGCGGAGCCGCCGTCTTCCACCTCCTGTCCCACGGCGCCTTCAAGGCGCTGCTGTTCCTCGCGGCCGGCGTGATCATCCACGCCGCAGGGACGAACTCGCTCGCCGTGATGTCCCGCATGCGGAACCTGCGCGACCGCGTCCCCGACGCCTACTGGACGATGACCGTGGCGCTGCTCGCGCTCGCCGCGATCCCGCCGTTCAGCGGCTTCTTCTCCAAGGAGGCCGTCCTCGGCGTCGCCGAGCACGTCGTCACCGGCCACACCGAGCACGCCCCCGCCGCGGCGGGCTGGATCGTCCTCGTCGCCGGTCTCCTCGCGGCCGTGCTCACCGCCGCCTACGCGATGCGCCTGTGGCTGCTGGCCTTCCGGGGCCGGGGCATCGAAGCCCCCGACCACGGCCGGCAGCCGCTGACGATGACCGTGGTGCTGTGGGTGCTGGCCATCCCCTCCCTGGCCCTCGGAGGGTTCACGTTCCGCCTGCTGCCGGACTGGTTCGACGGCCGTGACCTCGGCCCGACGCTGACCACCTCGGTGCTCGGCACCGGCGTGGCCCTGGTCGGCGGCATCGTCACCTACGCCGCCTGGCGGCACACCGCCGCGCTCGCCGCCCGTGTTCCGCTCGGCGCGGTCGCGGCCCACCCGGAGGGCGACGCCGCCAAGGTGGAGGCGGAGGCCATCGCCACGCACGAGCCGGCTTACGGAGACATCGCCTACGCGCCGGACCCCGCCGACCCGGGGCGCCTGCTGCTGGGCCCCCTGCACCGGCACGCGGCCGCCGGCTTCCACCTGGACGCCGTGTACTCGGCCCTCTTCGTCCGACCGGTCCAGGCCGGAGCGAGCCTCGTCCGGTTCCTCGACCGCGAGGTCGTCGAGACCTACGTCCGCGGCGCGGGTGCGCTGCCCCGCTGGCTCGGCGCCGCCGTACGACGCGCCCAGACCGGCAACGTCCAGACCTATGTGAGCGCGCTGCTCGCCGGCACCGTCGTCCTCGCGGTCGCCGTCGTCCTCGCCACCACGGGAGCGTGAGCAGGCGTGATCGATATCAACGAGTCCGTGATGCAGTTCCTTCTGGCGTTCGTCGTCGTCGGGCCGCTCCTCGGCGCGGCCGCCGCTCTCCTGCCGGCCCCACCCGGACTGAAGGGGAAGTCACCCGAGCAGGCCGTGCTCCGGCACGGTGTCACCGTCACCGGCGCGGTCCTCGTCGCGGCGATCGTCCTCGCGCTCGGCTTCGACCACGACCAGCCGTCGAAGATGCAGGCCAGCACCGACATCAGCTGGATCCCCGCACTCGACGTGCGCATCCACCTCGGCATCGACGGCATCTCTCTCCCCCTCCTGGTCCTGACCGCGCTGCTGACCTTCCTCTGCGCGCTCTACTCCTACTTCAAGATGCCCGCGGGGCCGACTCCGAAGGCTTTCGTCGCCCTGCTGCTCGTGCTCGAGTCCGGCACACTCGCCACCTTCGCCGTCCTCGACCTGGTGCTGTTCTTCCTCGCCTTCGAGATGGTCCTCATCCCGATGTACTTCCTCATCGCCCGCTGGGGCGGTGAGGGCCGGAGCCAGGCCGCGTGGCGCTTCATCCTCTACACGCTGCTCGGCTCCGTGGTCATGCTGCTCGGCCTGCTCCTGATCGGAATCAAGGCGGGCACGTTCGACATGGTGGCACTCGCCACTGACAACGGCCGGTCACTCACCACATCCGTGCAGGTCATCGCCGTTCTGTCGATCGGGATCGGGCTCGCCGTGAAGACGCCGATGTGGCCGTTGCACAGCTGGCTTCCTGACGCCCACACCGCAGCGCCGACCGTCGGCTCGGTCCTCCTGGCCGGTGTCCTGCTGAAGATGGGTACGTATGGATTCGTCCGGATCCTGCTGCCCGTCGCGCCAGACGGGTTCCGCACCTTCGCCCCCTACCTCGCCGCCCTGGCCGTCGTCGGCATCATCTACGGATCGCTGGCCTGCCTGGCCCTCGCCAAGCAGGGCGCGAAGGGCGACCTCAAGCGCCTCATCGCCTACTCCTCCGTCGGCCACATGGGCTTCGTCCTGCTCGGCATCGCCACGATGACCCCGACCGGCGTGAACGGCGCCCTGTTCGCCAACATCGCCCACGGCCTCATCACCGGCCTGCTCTTCTTCCTGGTCGGCGCCTTGAAGGACCGCACCGGGACCACCGACCTCGACACCCTCGCCGAGGAGACCGGAGCCGCCCTCTACGGCAAGGCGCCGCGCCTCGGCGGCCTGCTCGCCTTCGCCGCCGTCGCCTCGCTCGGTCTGCCCGGCCTCGCCGGCTTCTGGGGCGAGATGCTGGCCCTGTTCGGCGCGTTCCAGCCGGCGCAGGGCCTCAGCCGCCCCGCCTTCCTCACCTTCATGGCGATCGGTGCGTTCGGAACCCTGCTGACGGCCGCGTACCTGCTGATCGTGGTCCGACGCGTCTGCATGGGCGCGCTGCCCCAGGGCGCCCCGAAACTCACCGACGTGCGGTCCTACGAGTTCGCGGCGTGGACCCCGCTCGTCGCCCTCACCGTCATCGCGGGCCTGTGGCCCAAGGCACTCCTCGGCCTGAGCGACCCGGCCGTCCAGCAGCTCCTCGCAGGAGGCACCCGATGAGCTCCCCGGCCCAGCCCCTGGCCGCCTCGCTGGTCCAGTCCGTCGACTGGCTCGCGATCGCCCCGCCCACCATCGTGGCGGTCGTCGGACTCGTCGTCCTCGTCGCCGACCTGTTCGTTGCCGAGCACCGCAAGACACTGCTCGGCTGGACCTCGGTGGCGGGCCTGGCCGCCGCCACCGCGATGCTCCTGCCCCTCCTGGACGGCGACCGCAGCACCTTCTGCCTGACCGGCGACGCCGCCGTGTGCAGCTACACGGCCGACCGCTTCACCCTGGTCATCCAGTTCCTGGTCCTCGGCGGCGCCCTCCTCGCCGCCCTCCTGTCGGTCACCGCCCTGAAGGACGCCCGCAAGGAGCTCCCCGAAGGCGAGTACTGGTTCCTGCTGCTGTCCTCCGCGGCCGGCGCCGCGCTCCTGCCCGCCTCCCGCGACCTCGCGACCCTCATCATCGCCCTGGAGGTCGCCTCCCTGCCCGCCTTCGCGCTGGTAGGTCTCAAGTACGGCGACCGGAAGTCCTCCGAAGCGGCCCTGAAGTTCTTCCTGTCGTCGGTCACCGCGACCGCGGTCAGCCTCATGGGCATCAGCTTCGTGTACGCCACCACGGGCACCCTCTACCTCACCCAGGTCGCCGACCGCATCCAGCACGTCGACGGGCAGTTCCACACGCTCGCCCAGACCGGGGTCGTCCTCACCCTCGTCGGATTCGCCTTCAAGACAGCCGCCGTGCCCTTCCACTTCTGGGTGCCCGACACCTATGTGGGCGCGCCCCTGCCGATCGCGGCCTACCTGTCGGTCATCGGCAAAGCGGTCGGCTTCAGCGGCCTGATCCTCCTCACCGTCGTGGCCCTCCCGTCGTACGCCGACGTGTGGGGCCCCGCACTGGCGGCCCTGGCCGCGCTCACCATGACCGTGGGCAACGCCGGAGCCCTGCGCCAGCAGGCCACGCGCGCGTACAGCGCGGTACGCCTGCTCGCCTGGTCCTCCGTCGGCCAGGCCGGCTACCTCCTGGTGCCGATCGCCGCCGCCGCGTACTCCGGGGACGCCGAGAAGTCGATCGGCTCCACCGTCGCCTACGCCCTGATGTACGGCGCCGTGAACCTCGGCGCCTTCGCCGTGGCCGCGCTCGTCGGCCGCACGAAGGTCCTCAACCGGGTCGCCGACTACCGCGGGCTGTACGCTTCCAGCCCCCTGTCCGCGCTGCTCCTGGCGTTCTTCCTCCTCTGCCTCGCAGGGCTGCCACCGGGCATCATCGGTCTCTTCGCCAAGGTCACCGTCTTCTCGGCGGCCGTCGACGCCGGCCTCGGCTGGCTTGCCGTGGTCATGGCCGTCAACGTCGTCATCGCGCTCTTCTACTACCTGCAGTGGACGGCCCTGCTCTTCCGCGCCCCCGAGGGCGAACCCGAGAAGCACCGCGTTCCCGGCCCGGTCACCGCCGCGATCGCCCTGACCGGCGTCCTCGGCGTCGCCCTGTCCGGCGCACCCCAGCTGGTCCTGCGCTTCACCGACACCGGGCTCTTCTGAACAGCCCGACGCCAGGCCCTTCCGAAACAGACCGACACAGGCCCTTTTGCAAAGAAGAGGGCGCCCCCAAACCGGCTGCGTACACCGCGCGCGTGCGGGGCACTCGCCCGGCACGCGCGCGTGCCGCTTCCCGGCTCCGTCACCCGTACGGCCCACACCCGCCGCCGCACGCGCAAGGGAACTAGAGCCTCCCGCCTGGCGTTGACCAGTACGGGAGGGTCCACTGGACGTGAGACGCGGCACCAGTGGCACCGCAGACACAGCCAGCAAGGGTCCCCTGCCGCACCACTAGGAGGGCGTACCGTGCACCGCCGGCACAACGGGCTCAGGACAGCGGTCCTCCTGGGAGGACTGTCCGCACTCATCATCGTCATCGGCAGCTTCTTCGGCCGCATGGGGCTCGTCATCGCCGTCGTCGTAGCACTGGCCACCAATGCGTACGCGTACTGGAACAGCGACAAACTGGCACTGCGCGCCATGCGCGCCCGCCCGGTGAGCGAATTCGAGGCTCCGGCGCTTTACCGCATGGTCCGCGAGCTCTCCACCCAGGCTCGCCAGCCCATGCCGCGCCTGTACATCTCCCCGACGGAGGCACCCAACGCCTTCGCCACGGGGCGCAACCCGCGCAATGCCGCCGTGTGCTGCACCGACGGCATCCTGCGCCTCCTGGACGAGCGCGAGCTGCGCGGCGTCATCGGCCACGAGCTCAGCCACGTCTACAACCGGGACATCCTCATCTCGTCCGTTGCGGGCGCCCTCGCCTCCGTCATCATGTTCCTGGTCAACTTCGCCTGGCTGATCCCCATCGGACGCTCGGACGACGATGACGGCCCCGGCCTGCTCGGCATGCTGCTGATCATGATCCTGGGCCCGCTCGCCGCCTCCATCATCCAACTGGCCATCAGCCGCTCCCGGGAATACGAGGCGGACGCCTCCGGCGCCCAGCTCACCGGCGACCCGCTCGCCCTCGCCAGTGCTCTGCGCAAGCTCGACATGGGCACGAAGCAGCTCCCACTGCCGCCCGAGCCGCGCATCGAGACCGCCAGTCACATGATGATCGCCAACCCGTTTCGGCCCGGTCAGGGCCTCACCAAGATGTTCTCCACACACCCGCCGATGGCGGAACGCATCGCCCGGCTCGAGAAGATGGCAGGTGGGAACCAGTGAGGACCGTACTCAACGTCATATGGCTCGTGCTGAGCGGCTTCTGGCTGTTCCTCGCCTACATGCTCGCGGGCCTGCTGCTCTGCATCACGATCATCGGCATCCCCTTCGGCATCGCGGCCTTCCGCATCGGCGTCTACGCCCTGTGGCCGTTCGGGTACACGACGATCGAGCGACGTGACGCTGGTGCGCCGTCCTGCGTGGGCAACGTGCTGTGGCTGGTGCTCGCGGGCTGGTGGCTCGCCCTCGGCCACATCGCCACCGGCATCGCCCTGTGCCTCACCATCATCGGCATCCCGCTGGGCATCGCCAACTTCAAGCTCATCCCCGTCTCTTTGTTCCCGCTCGGCCGTGACATCGTGCGGACGGACGAGCCGTTCGCGGTGCGCTGACGGAAGGGCCACCGGCCTCCGACGACCTCCCCCCTTTTCCACAGGCCTGGGGTTATCCACAGGCCCGCCCGGTTGTCAGCGGCGGCCCGCATGATGAACCCATGACCGCGACCGAGCAGTTGCCGACCACCATGACGGCCACTACCCACCACACTCTCCCGGAGAGCACTCCTTCGCGCTCCGGGTTGGCCGCCTCGGCGAAAGGCGCCAAGAGACCCAGGCCACGCGGCTTGGAGGAACCCGGTTCGAGAGGCTCCTGAAGGCCTGGCCGGGCTCGGCCCACCCCGACCCGACTCGGCCCACCGCCCCACCCCGACCCGACTCGGCCCAACACCGGACACCGACTCGGCCCAATACCCCACACCGACTCGTAACGGAGGGGCCGCCGGCCCTACCCCCTCCCCGCCCCGGCCTCCATCCACCCGCGCACGACATACGCAATCGCCCCCACCACCAGCACCCCGGTGCCCACGACCACCGACACCCCGGGCAGCGAGAACGCCAGCACCACGCATCCGACCAGCCCCACCACCGGCACCACCCGCGACGCCGACGCCGAAGACAGAGTCCAGGCCGACGCGTTGGCCACGGCGTAGTACGCCAGCACACCGAAGGAGGAGAAGCCGATCGCGCCCCGCACGTCCACCGTGGCGGCCAGGACCGCGACGACCGCACCCACCGCCAGCTCCGCCCGGTGCGGCACCTGGAACCGCGGATGCACGGCGGCCAGGGTCCCCGGAAGATGCCGGTCCCGCGCCATGGCCAGCGTCGTCCGCGACACCCCGAGGATCAGCGCGAGCAGCGAGCCCATCGCGGCCACCGCCGCCCCGACCCTCACCACCGGCACCAGCGAGGGCACCCCGGCCGCCCGCACCGCATCGGCAAGCGGCGCCGTCGCGTTCCCGAGACCTTCCGAGCCGAGTACCGAAAGGACGGCCACCGCCACACACGCGTACACCACCAGCGTGATGCCCAGTGCCAGGGGGATCGCGCGCGGAATGGTGCGGGCCGGATCCCGTACCTCCTCGCCGAGCGTCGCGATCCGTGCGTACCCGGCGAAGGCGAAGAACAGCAGACCGGCCGCCTGCAGCACGCCGGCTGCCCCGCCCGAGACCCCGATGCCCAGCCGCCCGGCGTCGGCCTCACCCGACATCAGACACGCGACCACCACGGAAGCGAGGAGAGCCAGGACCAATGCCACGATCACCCGCGTCAGCCACGCGGACTTCTGGACACCGCCGTAGTTCACCGCGGTCAGCGCCACCACGGCCGCGACCGCCACCGCGTGCGCCTGCTCGGGCCAGACGTACGTGCCCACGGTGAGCGCCATCGCCGCGCAGGAGGCCGTCTTTCCGACCACGAACGACCAGCCGGCGAGATACCCCCAGAAATCCCCTAGCCGCTCCCGCCCGTATACATAGGTGCCGCCCGAGGCCGGATACAGGGCGGCGAGACGAGCCGACGACATGGCGTTGCAGTACGCGACCACCGCGGCGACGGCGAGCCCGAGGAGCAGCCCGGAGCCGGCCGCGTGCGCGGCCGGAGCGAGAGCGGCGAAGATCCCGGCCCCCACCATCGAGCCGAGCCCGATGACGACGGCGTCTCCCACGCCGAGGGTGCGGCGCAGTCCGGGACCGGAGGTTGTCATGCGTCGCACCCTACTGATCAGTGCAACCGGCGGATGCGGCCAGGACGTCCTGCCTACCAGGACGGCGTGAACGTGCGGGGCAAGAGGCCATGCTCGGGGCGCCCGACGTACGACGCACGGGCTCGGCCCGGGCCGGCCTGGCCGAAAGCAAGATCACATGGCCGGGACAGTGCGGACACAGCGTGAAAGGGCAGGTTCACGGCATGACCATCATCAGCTGGATCGTCCTGGGACTGTTGGCCGGAGCCATCGCCAAGTTCCTGCTGCCGGGGCGCGACCCGGGCGGCCTCATCGGCACAACCCTGATCGGCATCGCAGGCGCGTTCATCGGCGGCTGGATATCGGCCCGCTGGATGGACCACCCGATCACCAAGGGCTTCTACGACGGTGCGACCTGGGCAGCGGCGATCGGAGGATCGCTCGTCCTGCTGATCGCCTACCGGCTCCTGTTCGGCAACTCCCGCGACTAGGCGCGCCACCGACCGGCCGAGCCACCGACCGGCCGAGCCACCGACCGGCCGAGCCACCGACTGGCCGTGCTACCGGCCAGCCGCGCAATGGGATGGCCGCACTACGACTGACCGCGCCACTGGCCGGCCGCGCTGCCGACCGACCGCGCCACCGACGACAACCGGCAGCCCGCAGCCCGCACCGGCAGCCGAGAAGGGTGGGCACCGGCGGCGCCCACCCTTCCTCGTATCCAGGTATTCAGGTATCAACGTCTCCGGATATCCGGGTATCCGTGCGGGCGGGAGCCCGAAGGCCGGACCTACCGGTAGTTCACAAACTGAAGGGCGAAGTCGAAGTCCTTGCCCTTGAGCAGGGCGATGACGGCCTGCAGATCGTCACGGTTCTTGGAGCTGACCCGCAGCTCCTCGCCCTGCACCTGCGCCTTCACGCCCTTGGGGCCCTCGTCGCGGATGATCTTCGCGACCTTCTTGGCATTCTCCTGGGAGATGCCTTCCTTGATCGACGAGAAGATCTTGTACTCCTTGCCGGAGAGCTGGGGCTCGCCCGCCTCCAGAGCCTTCAGCGAGATGCCCCGCTTGATCAGCTTGGACTGGAAGACGTCGAGGATGGCCTTCACCCGGTCCTCGGAGTTCGCCTCCATGAGGATCTGCTCACCGGACCACGAGATCGAGGCACCCACGCCCTTGAAGTCGTAGCGCTGCGAGATCTCCTTGGCGGCCTGGTTGAGTGCGTTGTCGACCTCCTGCCGCTCGACCTTCGAGACGATGTCGAAACTGGAGTCGGCCATGTCCTGTGGCTCCTTGTATCGGGGTGCGTATCGTGCGTACCGGCATACGTGGGCGGTCGCAGGGCCCGTTCAGGTCCCGGGCCGCATCCGGCAAGCCTAGCCACCCGTGGCCCTCCGAGCGCCGATCAATCGGGTGGCGGAGCACCCCTCCGCATCGGGTATTGTTTACGTCGTTGCCACGGAGCGCCGCGGAAAGCGGCTCGACGGGCAGCAAACCCCGGCGGTGTGCCCGAGCGGCCAAAGGGAGCAGACTGTAAATCTGCCGGCTCAGCCTTCCCAGGTTCGAATCCTGGCGCCGCCACACTGGGGAAGACCCCCTCCGAACTGCGGAAACGCAGAGCGGAGGGGGTCTCTTCGTTGTGCTGGGGGCGCTGTTCGGTCGGGCTCTAAGGTTGCCGAATACCTCTGCGCAAGGCCCATCGGGCCCGCGAGCCCCGCTCAGAGCCGAGCCGGAGAGGCCTTCCGTGATGAAGGTCATAAAGAGCTGCCGTTCGGCCTTCAGTCCGCCCCACCAACCCACGCGGCCACCCGGCCCGTCGTGCCCCACGGCATTGGCTCTGCCCGACGACCGGACGACCCGAGGGTCCGAAGGCCCGAAGCCCCAACCACCCGAAGACCTCACGACCCGAAGGCCCGAGGGCCCGGGCGATCGGAGGGCATGAACGCGTCAGATAAGCTGCCGCCCTTTCCAACAGCATTCTCTTGATGAGGTGTGAATGAAAACAGGCAGACGGACCGTCGCGGTGGCCACGCTCGTGGGGGCGCTGGGGCTTTCGGTGCTGAACGCGCCGGCGGCTTAGGCGGCGGATACCGGTATCACCGTGTCGGGCATCGTCATCAACAACGGCAAGCCGATCGTCGTCGGCACGACGAAGGAGGTGGAGCCGCCGATCCGTTTCGACATCGCCCTGCCTTCCGGCTACAGCACCTCCGACCCCTCCCGTTACGACGCCTACCCCTTCCTCTACCGCGGCAGCATCAATACGGCGGCCGACACAGGCGAGAACTTCATCCAGCCGGGCAGCTACACCTGCTACGAGACCGACTCCAAGCACGCTCACTGCGAGGGCAACCTCTACATCGACCCGCACCCGAGCCAGGAGCACGTCGACTCCAACAGCGACGCCACGACCTGGAAGGTCGGAGTCTCGCTGAAGCTGTGGAAGGCCGACGGCGGCCTCAAGACCGGGGAGTTGGAGACGCGGTCCGCGACCGCCCAGCTCAAGCGCGCGGCCAAGGCCACCACCAACGCCTCGCCGGAGCCGGTCACCAAGGGCAAGCCGATCACCGTCACGGGCAAGGTGACCCGGGCGAACTGGAGCACGAAGAAGTACGACGCCTACAGCGGCCGTACCGTCAGCCTGCAGTTCCGCGCCAAGGGCACCGACAGCTACAAGACGCTCAAGAAGGCCACCGCCAGCAGCACCGGACGGCTGAAGACCACGGTCACCGCCTCGGTCGACGGCTACTACCGCTGGGTGTACTACGGCAACTCCACGACCGGCGTCGCCACCAGCACGGCCGACTACGTCGACGTACGCTGACGCCCTGGCCCACAACGCGAACGGGCCTCTTTCAACTGCGGAGAGCGGTTGAAAGAGGCCCGTTGGCTTTGTGCCGTTACCCCGAATGAACGGCTGGGCGCGGCAAAAGGCATGGATGTCATTACGGTGTTCAGTGTTCAGTGCGACACGCAGAGCGAAGAACGCCCGCCCGGCGAGCGAACGCCGGGAAAAGAAGAACGCAGCGAGCGGCACGCCGAGAAAGATGAACGCAGCGAGCGGAACGCCGGGAAAAGAAGAGGGAGACGATGACCGGGATGCGCAGGGCCGCGCTCGCTCTGGGAGCCACCCTTTTCGCGTGGGCCGGGCCGCCTCTGCCGATGCCGCCGCCCTACCGGGAGTCGCCCTCGTGGCCCCTGCCGGCGCCCGGGCCGGTCCACCCGCGGGACAGCTCCCCGCACACCCGCCCGGACCAGGTCCGTGACGATACGGCGGCCGAGGTCGTCGACGCCGTCAACCGGCAGCGCGCCCACGCCGATTGCAGGCCCCTGCGGCTCCGCACCGCCCTCAACCGCGCCGCCCAAAGGCACAGCGCCGACATGGCCCGTGAGCAGCGCCTCACCCACAACGGAAGCGACGGCAGCAGCCCGGCCGCCCGGATGCGGGACGCCGGCTACCACCCCGGCTACATCGCCGAGAACATCGCCGCCGGTCCCGGCACCCCGGAGTCCGCAGTCCGCACCTGGATCGACAGCCCCGAGCACCGGGACATCATGCTGACCTGCCGTTACATCCACGCGGGCGTCGGTGTCGCGCACGGCCGCGGGGGACCCTGGTGGACGCTGGACCTGGCCACCGGTTACTGAGCCGGGCACTGCCCTACGCACCCCACCCGCACCTACTCCCCGGCGTGGGCGAGTTCGATGTCGTGGTCGCCCACGCCCGCGCCCGGGACCCTCAGCGACGCCGCCCGGGGCGGGTAGCCGGTCGCGATGACCGTGTACGCGCCGGTGTCCAGGTCGGACAAGGCGTACGCCCCGTCGGGACCGGTCTCCGTCGTGGCGACCACGTTGCCCGCCGCGTCCACCAGGGTCACCCGCGCGTCGCTCAGCGGCGCGCCCCCTCCGCGCACCGTGCCCCGCACCTGTGCGCCGGGCCGCAGTTCGAGCTCGACCCGGGTGATCCCGGCCGCGCCGATCTCGACGACGTGGGCCAGTGGCCGGTGCATGGGGGAGTTGACCGCGAGGGTCACCGGGCCCGGCACGAGGTCGGTGACCGTGAACTCGCCCAGGACGTCCGTCAGTCCGGTGGCCAGCACCTCCCCGCGCACGTCCGTCACGATGACCACGGCTTCGGCGACCGGTGTCCCGCCGTCCGGGGACCGCACCACACCGGCGAGGCCGCTGGTGCCGCTCAGCAGGACGTCGTACGCCACCTGCTCGCCGGCCACGACGATCGTGGAGGCCTGCGGCTGGTAGCCCTCCGACGAGGCGATCAACACGTACGTTCCGGTGCCCGGAGCGTCCACGCCGTACGTCCCGTCACCCCGCGCGACCGACCGCCCGAGCTGCTTCCCACCGAGCGAGATCAACGTCACCGTGGCCCCGCCGACGGCGGCCCGGTCGGCCCCCAGCACACGGCCCCGCACGGGAATTCCGCCCTGATCGGCTGCCACGGGCACGCCAACCACAGCGGCCGGCACGGCAACCACAGCGGCCGCCTCGGCCACCCCGACTTCCGCACCCCCGCCCTCCGCCACCTCGGCAACCACAGCGGCCACCTCGGCCACCACAGCGGCCGACACGGCCACCACAGCGGCCGGTTCAGCCACCCCGGCTTCCGTACCCCTGGCCTCCACCCCGGCTTCCTCCACCCCGGCTTCCGCCGCCCCGGCTTCCGCCACCTGGGTCACCCCCGCCCCCCACCCCCCGCTGCCCCGGAACGAACGAGGCGACCGCGAAGGCGAGCAGTGCGGCGCCGGCCCCGATGGCCAGGACGACCTTGAACCCCTCCTGGGACGGCAGGGGCGTCCCCCCGAAGTCAGTCGTCAGCTGCGCCAGGATCACCCCGGCCACCGCGCTGGCGGTCGACGTACCGATGGACCGCATCAGCGTGTTGAGACTGTTCGCCGCACCCGTCTCCGAGGCCGGCACGGCGCTCATGATCAGCGCGGGCATCGAACCGTAGGTGAAGCCGATGCCGGCGCCGATGACACAGGTGACGAGCACGAAGTGCCAGAGCTCGGACATCAGCACGATGTTCAGCCCGTGTCCGCCGGCCACGACGAGGGCGCCGACCATCAGCGTGGTCTTCGGGCCCTTGGCCTTGGACAGGGCGGCGGAGACGGGAGCCGTGGCCATCATGACCAGCCCGGAGGGTGCCATCGTCAGACCGGCGACGAGCAGCGACTTGCCTAGACCGTAGCCGGTCGCCTCAGGCAACTGCAGAAGCTGCGGAATGACCAGGGACATGGCGAACATCGCGAACCCGACGGCGATCGAGGCCAGGTTGGTGACCAGCACCTGACGGCGGGCGGTGGTCCGCAGGTCGACCAGCGGCTCCTTGACGCGCAGCTCCCACCACCCCCAGGCGGGCAGCACGACGACGGCCGCCGCGAAGAGGCCGAGCGTGGTGCCGCTGCCCCAACCCCAGTCACCGCCCTTCGAGATGGCCAGCAGCAGGGACACCAGGCCGGCCGCCATGCCGATGCCTCCGACCAGGTCGAAGCGCCCGCCGGTGCGCACCTCCGACTCCGGCACGAGGGCCGGCACCAGCACGAGGGCGACGACACCCAGAGCGGCGGAGACCCAGAACAGGGCGTGCCAGTCGAAGTTGTCCGCGATCAGGCGCCCTGCGATGGGCCAGCCCCGCAGGGGAGAGGCATGTACAGCCCGCCCGCGCGGCACACTTGCCCCATGTCCTCCCGCCGCAGAGTCTGCCCCGAGTGCCGCCGCGAGATCGCCGTCGTCGCCGGGCGGTACGCGCGCCACGACCCGCCCGGCGCCCGCGAGCACGGCGAACTCACCTCATGCCCGGGCTCCCGCCGCCAGGCCCGCCCCGGCCCTGAACAGCCCTCGCTGGACGGCTACACGGTCCCGGACTTCCCCGGCCAACTTCCCCTGTTCTAGGCCGACCTCGACCGGGCGGCCACGGTCAGACGGCCGGCCGCCGACGTCAGTTCCCAGCCACCGACTTCACCGCCACCGACACCGGCGTCGAGCCGCTGATCAGCTCCAGAGTGAGCCCGGCCGTCGCGGGGGTGTCCACCAGCTCCGCCAGTACGGCGGCCACGTCGTCGCGCGGGATCGGGCCGCGGCCGGTGCGCGCCTCCAGGCGGACGAGACCGGTGCCGGCGTCGTCGGTGAGCTGGCCGGGGCGCAGGACCGTCCAGTCCAGGGCGTTCAGACCGCGCACATACGCGTCCGCCTCGCCCTTGGCGCGCAGATACACGTCGAAGATCTCGTCCCCCTGGTGGTGCGGGTCGGCGCCCATGGACGACACGATCACGAAGCGCCGTACGCCCGCCTTCACCGCCGCGTCCGCGAAGAGGATCGCCGCAGCCTTGTCCACCGTGTTCTTGCGGTCCACCCCGCTGCCCGGGCCCGCGCCCGCCGCGAAGACCGCCGCGTCGGCGCCCCGCAGCCGCTCCGCGACCTCGTCCACGGACGCCGACTCCAGGTCGAGCACGACCGCTTCGGCACCGGCCTCCCGCAGATCGTCGGCCTGTTCGGCCTTGCGGATGATCCCCGCGACCTCGTCCCCGCGCGCGGCGAGCAGCCGCTCCAGCCGCAACGCGATCTGACCATGACCACCAGCGATGACAATGCGCATGCCTTCGACCGTACGCCTGGACACCACCGCCCGCCGCGCGACCTCACCCACACCACGCCACCCGCCCCCGGCACTTCGCCCCGCCCCACCCCAGGCCCTGCCCTACGACGCTCCTCCTGCTCCCGCTCCCCGCCCCTCTACGGCGCGTCACCCCGCCCGTTTACGGCACGTCACCCCGCCCCTCTACTGCGCGTCACCCCGCCCCTGCCGCGGCAGCCCCAGTTCCGCCGAAGCCGCCGAACTGCAGTACTCCCGCACCGCGCTGGTCCGCGCCACCACGCGCCCCTGGTGCACGACGATCCGGCTGTACGCCAGCGACAGCACCCCCGCGAGCCGCTCCCCGCGCACCGCGAGCAACTCGGCCGGGAAGCCCGCCTCCACCCGCACCTCGGGCAGCCCCAGCACCTCCCGCGCCGACGCGCTCACCGCGTCGTACGCCTCCTCGGGCGGCAAGCCGTAGCGCGAGGCCAGCAGGAAGGCCGCCTCCAGCGGGTCGCCACGCCCCACCGGGTTCGCCACGTCCCGCAGTGCACCGCTCCCGGCGGCCACCCGCACCCCGGCCGCCCGCAGCAGCCGTACCGGAGCCGCACCCCGACGGTCGACGCCGCCGCAGCCGCCCTGCGGCAGGCACACCACCGCCACTCCCGCTGCCGCGAGTTGGTCCGCCGTCCGGGAGGCCACCTCGGAGGGCAGCCGGCCGAGGTCGCCGCACGGGCTGAGGGTCACGCCGGGGCGCAGGCCGCCCGCCATCGCCGCGAGCCGGGCCAGCCGGGCCGGGTCACCGGCGTCCGTGTGCAGGTCGACCGGGCAGCCGTGCTCGGAGGCCAGCTCCAGGACCGCCTCCACGTACCCCGTCGGATCCGGGTCGAGGTCCGGCCGCCCGCCCACCACCGAGGCGCCCATCTTCACGGCGTCCCGCAGCATCGCCAGGCCGTCGGCGCCGGCGACCCCGGTCAGCACCCGGGGCATCGCCACCGTCGTCAGCTCCGCCAGCCCGCGCAGCGCGCGCCGCGCCTGCAGCACGGCCGTCAGCGCGCCCAGCCCCTGGACGTCGCCCACGCGCACGTGCGCCCGCATCGCGGTCGCGCCGTGCCCGAGCTGGAGCAGCGCGGCCTCCGTCGCCCGGCGCTGCACGTCCTGCGGTTCGTAGGAGACGGGACCTTCGGCGTCGGCCGACAGGGCCGTGTCGGCGTGGGCGTGCGGCTCGGCCGGGGCCGGCAGCAGCAGATAGCCGCCGAGGTCCACTCGTGCCCGGCACGCGCGTGTGCCGCCCGCTCCCAGGCTGCCGGCCGTGCCGACCGCTTCGATGCGCCCGCCGCCCAGCCGTACGTCCACGGTCCGGCCGTCGGTGAGCCGCGCACCGCACAGCAGCAGCGAGGACGGGTCCGCCGGGCCGGGCGAGGACGACGGGGGCGGTGGGGGCTGCGGCCGGCTGTCGGGCATCGCACTCCAGGGGCTCGGGGGCTGCGCGCGGGAGGACGCGTGATCACGCAGAGTGAGACGAGCCTAGGACGGCCTCCCGTCCGTGGCCGGGAGGAGCGCAATAGTCGTACCGGCGTGGTCCGCTCGCGGGGCGGGAGGTGCCCCACGGGGCTGCCGGGAGGACGGGCCGGGCGCCCGGGGTGGGTGCCTCGAAACGGATTTGGGTGAACGGCCGCGGAGCGTGTAATGTCTTCATCGCTCGCCCCAATAGCTCAGTCGGCAGAGCGTCTCCATGGTAAGGAGAAGGTCAACGGTTCGATTCCGTTTTGGGGCTCTGGTGTGACTGGCTCCCGTCGCAAGACGGGGTCCGGACCACATCAAAGCGGTGTAGCTCAGTCGGTAGAGCAAGCGGCTCATAATCGCTGTGTCACCGGTTCAAGTCCGGTCACCGCTACTGACAGTAGCCGATTGCGGGGTCGGTCCTTCGATCGGCTACTCTTTCTTGCGTTGAATCAGTCCATCCGTTCGTCTTAGGAGCACTCACGTGGCTGCCACCGACGTCCGCCCGAAGATCACGCTGGCCTGCGTGGAGTGCAAGGAGCGGAACTACATCACCAAGAAGAACCGGCGTAACAACCCGGATCGCCTTGAGATGAAGAAGCACTGCCCGCGTTGCAACGCGCACACCGCGCACCGCGAAACGCGATAATTCAGGCTCGTACACGAGGCCGTTCCCGAGAGATCGGGGGCGGCCTCGCGTCGTTGAGGGACCCGTACCGGTCAGTAGAGCTACCAGGAGGTACCGAGCCATGGCGCTCGACCAGTCCTTCGTGGGGCGGACGTACCCGCCCACCGCGCCCTACGAGGTGGGCCGGGAGAAGATCCGTGAGTTCGCCGAGGCGGTCGGGGACGCCAACCCGGCGTACACGGACGCGGAGGCCGCCAAGGCACTCGGTCACCCCGATGTGATCGCCCCGCCGACCTTCGTCTTCGCGATCACCTTCAAGGCCGCCGGCGAGGTCGTCCAGGACCCGCAGCTCGGCCTGGACTACAGCCGCGTGGTGCACGGCGACCAGAAGTTCGCCTACCGCCGCCCGGTCCGCGCCGGCGACCGGCTCACGGTCACCTCGACCATCGAGGCGATCAAGTCCCTCGCGGGCAACGACATCGTCGACATCCGTGGCGAGGTCCACGACGAGGCAGGCGAGCACGTCGTGACCGCCTGGACCAAGCTGGTGGCCCGCGCGGCCGAGGAGGCGTGAGCGACCCCATGACCGCGAAGATCTCCTACGCCGACGTCGAGGTCGGCACCGAACTGCCCGCGCAGACCTTCCCCGTGACCCGCGAGACCCTCGTCCGCTACGCGGGCGCCTCCGGCGACTTCAACCCGATCCACTGGAACGAGAGGTTCGCCAAGGAGGTCGGCCTGCCCGACGTCATCGCGCACGGCATGTTCACCATGGCCGAAGCGATCCGCGTGGTCACCGACTGGACCGGCGACCCGGGCGCGGTCGTCGAGTACGGCGTCCGCTTCACCAAGCCCGTCGTCGTCCCGAACGACGACCAGGGCGCCGTGATCGAGGTGGCCGGCAAGGTCGCCGCCAAGCTCGACGACAACACCGTCCGCGTGGACCTGACGGCGACCTGCGCCGGGCAGAAGGTGCTGGGTATGTCCAGGGCGGTCGTACGACTGGCCTGAGGCGGACACGACACGATGTAAGGGGCTCTCTCCTGGAGGGTGCCCCTTACGCATGGCGCGTGCCGGAACATCGCTTGACAGAGTTAGTGATTGAACACTAACTTCGAATGTATGGCCAGGATGAGTGCGGAAGAGCGGCGCGAGAGCGTCATCCGGGCGGCGACGACCGAGTTCGCCCGTGGTGGCTACCACGGCACCTCGACCGAGGCGATCGCCCGTCGGGTCGGCGTGTCGCAGCCGTACCTCTTCCGGCTCTTCCCCGGCAAGAAGGCGATCTTCCTGGCGGCGGCTCAGCGCTGTGTGGAGGAAACCATCCGCACGTTCGCGGATGCCTCCGAGGGGCTTGAGGGCGAAGAGGCGCTGCACGCGATGGGGGAGGCGTACACCAAGGTCATCGAGGAGCGCCCCGAGCGGCTCATGATGCAGATGCAGATGTACGTCGCCGTGCGGGCCGCCGAGGAGGAGGGGGACCACGAGTTCGGCGAGTCGGTGCGGGCCGGCTGGATGCGCCTGTGGGACACCGTCCACATCCCGCTGGGGGCGGACGCGGGTGAGACCACGACGTTCATGGCGTACGGGATGCTCATCAACTGCCTGACGGCCATGGGATTCCCGCCCGAGCACCGCGTCTGGGAGGGCATGTACCCGTCGGCGCGCCGCAAGGCCCGGCCGGAGGACTGACAGGGAAGGGCGAGGATGCGGCGCATTTTCATGACCGCGAAAGTTAGTAATCAATAACTAATCGATCACGGCACACACTCCATGGGGGAGCGATGTCACAGCAGACCGCACGTCGCGGGGGAGCCGCCTGGGCCCTCGTCATCACCAGCGTCGCCGGATTCATGGCGGCCCTCGACAATCTCGTCGTCACCACCGCCCTGCCCTCCATCCGCGAAGATCTCGGCGGCGGACTGCACGACCTGGAATGGACCGTGAGCGCCTACACGCTCACCTTCGCCGTCCTGCTGATGTTCGGCGCGGCCCTCGGCGACCGCTTCGGCCGCCGCCGGCTGTTCATCGCCGGACTCGCCGTCTTCACCGGCGCCTCCGCCGCCGCGGCCATGGCGCCCGGCATCGACTCCCTCATCGCCGCCCGCGCGATCCAGGGCGTCGGCGCGGCCGTGATGATGCCGCTGACGCTCACCCTGCTGACCGCCGCCGTGCCCGTCGCCAAGCGCGGCATGGCCTACGGCATCTGGGGCGCGGTCAACGGACTCGCCGTCGCCTCCGGGCCGCTCGTCGGCGGCACCCTCACCGAGCACATCTCCTGGCAGTGGATCTTCTGGCTGAACGTCCCGCTGGGCCTGGCCCTGCTGCCGCTCGCCCGGCTGCGCCTCGCCGAGTCCCACGGCACCGGAGCCCCGCTCGACGTCCCCGGCACCCTGCTCGCCAGCGGCGGCCTCTTCGGCATCGTCTACGGCCTGGTCCGCGGGCCCGTCGACGGCTGGACCGGGTCCCTCGTGCTGACGGGCCTGTTCGCGGGCTCCGCGCTGCTCGCCGGCTTCATCCTCTACAGCACCCGCGCCAAGAACCCGATGCTTCCCATGCGGCTGTTCCGCTCCCGTGCCTTCGCCGGCATCAACGCGGCGAGCCTGCTGATGTTCCTCGGCATGTTCGGCTCGATCTTCCTGCTCAGCCAGTACATGCAGGGCGTCCTCGGCTACTCGCCCACCGAGGCGGGCCTCAGGATGCTGCCCTGGACCGGCATGCCGATGCTGGTCGCCCCCATCGCCGGCATCCTGGCCGACCGCATCGGCGGCCGCCCGGTCGTCGCCACCGGCCTCTTCCTGCAGGCCCTCGGCCTCGGCTACATGGCGGTGGTGGCCACGACCGACGCCTCCTACGCCTCGCAACTGCCCGCCCTGATCGTCAGCGGCATCGGCATGGCGCTCTACTTCGCCCCCGCTTCGCACCTGGTGATGTCCAGCGTGCGGCCGTCGGAGCAGGGCATCGCCTCCGGGGCCAACAACGCGCTGCGCGAGGTGGGCGGGGCGCTCGGCATCGCCGTCATGGCGTCGATCTTCGCCGCCCAGGGCGGCTACGAGACCGGCCAGACCTTCGTCGACGGCATGCGGCCCGCCCTGGTGACGGGCTCCGCGGTGGTCGCCCTCGCCGGCATCGCCGCCCTGCTGATACCGACCCGGCGCCGCACGGAACGGCAGGAGGACCCGGCCGAACCGGCACCGGTGCTGGAGACGGCCGCCCACTGACCCCGAAGGACCCCAACAAGGAGAAGCGGCCATGCCCACTCTTCCCTGGACCGTCCCGACCACGCCGCCCCGCGACACCGAGGTGCACGTCTTCGCCTCCCGCTTCGAGACCCGCACCCTGTGGGGAGCCCTGAAGTTCCTCGCGGGGACGCCCGCCGTCTGGCGGCAGGTCCGCCGCAGCCCCGGCGCCTACGGAGCGACCCTGAAGGCGAAGCCCCTGCAACGGACCTTCTGGACCCTGTCGGCCTGGGAGTCCAAGGACGCCCTCCACGCCTTCGTCCGCGCGGGTGCCCACGGCCCCTCCTCCCGTGGCCTCGCCCCGCAGATGAGGGACTCCGCCTTCACCACCTGGCAGGCGAGCAGCGAGGACCTCCCGATCTCCTGGGACGAGGCACTCCGTCGCCTCCCCTGACAGCCCACGCGCGCGTGCGGCCCCGATCCCCCCGCGGAACGGGGCCGCACGCACGCGTGCCCGACCCTGTCAGTGCCGTCTCGTAGTCTTGAGCCCGTGCAGGAACTCCACGACGCCCCCCTCGCCCCGCTGACGACCTTCCGGCTGGGCGGCCCCGCGACCCGGCTGGTCACCGCGACGACGGACGACGAGGTGATCGCCGCCGTCCGCGAAGCCGACGAGGCGGGCACCCCGCTGCTGCTCATCGGCGGCGGCTCGAACCTGGTCATCGGCGACAAGGGCTTCGAGGGCACCGCCCTCGTCCTCGCCACCAAGGGCTACTCCCTCGACGGCACGCACCTGGAGCTCGCGGCCGGCGAGACCTGGACCGACGCCGTCGCCCGCACGGTCGAGGCGGGCCTGGCCGGCATCGAGTGCCTGGCCGGCATCCCCGGCTCGGCGGGCGCGACCCCCATCCAGAACGTCGGGGCGTACGGCCAGGAGGTCTCCTCGACGATCACCGAGGTCGTCGCCTACGACCGCCGCACCGGCGAGACGGTCACCCTGGCCAACGAGGACTGCGCCTTCTCCTACCGCCACAGCCGCTTCAAGTCCGACCCCGAGCGCTACGTGGTCCTGCGCGTGCGCTTCTCCCTGGAGGACGCCGAGGGCCTCTCCGCGCCCCTCCGCTACGCCGAGACGGCCCGAGCCCTCGGCGTGGAACCGGGCGACCGCGTCCCCCTCGCCTCGGCCCGCGAGACGGTGCTCAAGCTGCGGGCCGGCAAGGGCATGGTCCTCGACCCCGAGGACCACGACACCTGGTCGGCCGGCTCCTTCTTCACCAACCCGATCCTCACAGACACGGACTTCGAGACGTTCCGCGCCCGTGTCCGCGACCGGCTGGGCGACGGTGTGGAACCCCCGGCATACCCGGCCGGCGAAGGCCGTACCAAGACCTCCGCGGCCTGGCTGATCGACAAGTCCGGCTTCACCAAGGGCTACGGCGACGGACCGGCCCGCATCTCCACGAAGCACACGCTGGCGCTCACGAACCGGGGGAGTGCGACCACCGAGGATCTCCTCGCCCTGGCCCGCGAGGTCGTGGCCGGAGTCCACGAGACGTTCGGAATCACCCTGGTCAACGAGCCGGTGACGGTAGGAGTCAGCCTGTAGCCACCCGGCGTTGTTGCCAAGGCCGGGTGGGTCCGCAGCCCGGCGTAGCGGGGTGCCGCTGCGCCCACCCGTGCCGCCCTTAGCGGCACGCATGCCCGCAGCTAGCCCCCCCGGCGCGGCCCCGACCCACCACCCGCCGGTCAGGCGCAAGACGTCAGCTAGGACGCCAGCCAGTCGTCCACCCCCGCCAGCAGCCTCGTCTTCACATCCTCCGGCGCCGCCGACCCCCGCACCGACTGCCGAGCCACCTCCGCCAGCTCCGCATCCGTGAACTCATGATGCCGCCGCGCGATCTCGTACTGCGCCGCAAGCCGCGACCCGAACAGCAACGGATCGTCCGCGCCCAGCGCCAACGGCACCCCCGCCTCGAACAGCGTCCGCAGCGGCACATCCTCCGGCTTCTCGTACACCCCCAGCGCCACGTTCGACGCCGGACACACCTCGCACGTCACCTGCCGGTCCGCCAGCCGCTTCATCAGCCGCGGATCCTCCGCAGCCCGCACCCCGTGCCCCACCCGGTTCGCCCCCAGGTCGTCCAGGCAGTCCCGCACCGACGACGGCCCCGCGAGCTCACCCCCGTGCGGCGCCGACAGCAACCCGGCCTCACGCGCGATCCCGAACGCCCGGTCGAAGTCCCGCGCCATCCCCCGACGCTCGTCGTTCGACAGCCCGAACCCGACGACCCCCCGGTCCGCGTACCGCGTCGCCAGCCGCGCCAGCGTCCGCGCGTCCAGCGGATGCTTCATCCGGTTCGCGGCGACCAGCACCCGCATCCCGAGCCCGGTCTCCCGCGACGTCGTCTCCACCGCGTCGAGGATGACCTCGAGCGCCGGAATCAGCCCACCCAGCCGCGGCGCGTACGACGTGGGGTCGACCTGGATCTCCAGCCATCCCGACCCGTCCCGCAGATCCTCCTCCGCGGCCTCCCGCACCAGCCGCTGGATGTCCTCCGGCTCCCGCAGACACGAGCGCGCCGCGTCGTACAGCCGCTGGAAGCGGAACCAGCCCCGCTCGTCCGTCGCCCGCAGTCTCGGCGGCTCTCCGCCGACCAGGGCCTCGGTCAGCGCGTCGGGCAACCGCACCCCGTACTTGTCGGCCAGTTCCAGCACGGTCGAGGGCCGCATCGACCCGGTGAAGTGCAGATGCAGATGGGCCTTCGGCAGCTCAGAGACATCACGTACACGCTCCATCCCAAGATCCTGCCGCACGCCTCAGCCGTCCCGGTAGCCGTTTCCCCTTTCGTGGTCTTGCTCGCACAAACAAATGGGGCACATACCGGACCCGGTATGTGCCCCATGTCGCGGGAGCGGCGAAGCGGACGTCAGTCCCGCGCCTCCGCCAGCAGCTTCTGGATCCGGCTCACACCCTCGACCAGATCCTCGTCACCCAGCGCGTACGACAGCCGCAGGTACCCGGGCGTACCGAACGCCTCACCCGGCACCACCGCGACCTCGGACTCCTCAAGGATCAGCGCGGCGAGCTCGACCGTGTCCTTGGGCCGCCGGCCCCGGATCTCCTTGCCGACCAGCGCCTTCACCGACGGGTAGGCGTAGAACGCGCCCTCCGGCTCCGGGCAGACCACGCCGTCGATCTCGTTCAGCATCCGCACGATGGTCTTGCGCCGCCGGTCGAACGCCTCACGCATCTTCGCGACGGCGTCCAGCTCACCCGAGACGGCGGCCAGCGCGGCCGCCTGGGCGACGTTGGACACGTTCGACGTGGCGTGCGACTGCAGGTTGGTCGCGGCCTTGACGACGTCCTTCGGGCCGATGATCCACCCGACACGCCAGCCGGTCATCGCGTACGTCTTCGCGACACCGTTGACCACGACGCACTTGTCGCGCAGCTCCGGCAGCACCGCCGGCAGCGACACGGCGGAGGCGCCGCCGTAGACGAGGTGCTCGTAGATCTCGTCGGTCATCACCCACAGGCCGTGCTCGACGGCCCAGCGGCCGATGGCCTCGGTCTCCTGCTCGCTGTAGACCGCGCCGGTCGGGTTGGACGGCGAGACGAAGAGGACGACCTTCGTCTTCTCCGTGCGCGCCGCCTCCAGCTGCTCGACGGACACCCGGTAGCCGGTCGTCTCGTCGGCGACGACCTCCACCGGCACACCCCCGGCCAGCCGGATCGACTCGGGGTACGTCGTCCAGTAGGGCGCGGGCACGATGACCTCGTCGCCCGGGTCGAGGATCGCGGCGAAGGCCTCGTAGATGGCCTGCTTGCCGCCGTTGGTGACGAGGATCTGCGACACGTCGGGCTCGTAGCCGGAGTCCCGCAGCGTCTTCGCGGCGATGGCGGCCTTCAGCTCGGGAAGACCGCCGGCCGGCGTGTAGCGGTGGTACTTCGGGTTCTTGCAGGCCTCGATCGCGGCCTCGACGATGTAGTCCGGGGTGGGGAAGTCGGGCTCACCGGCGCCGAAGCCGATCACCGGCCGCCCTGCGGCCTTGAGGGCCTTGGCCTTGGCGTCCACGGCGAGGGTGGCGGACTCGGAGATCGCGCCGACTCGGGCGGAGACCCGGCGCTCGGTGGGAGGGGTTGCAGCGCTCATGGGGCCCATCGTTTCAGACCGGAAACGCGCGCGGCACGGGGGTTTCACAGACTGAACAACGTCGGGCAAACCCCTGAACAACAGTGCGGATCACCCGCACGGCCTGGGCGATCTTCAGCGGATTCACGTCAGTCCGCCCCCGGTTCCGCAGGCGATCTTGCGCCGACGAGGCCTCCCGCGGGCCCTTTCTGTTCGACGACCGGCCGCCGAGCACGTACACTCACACCTCGTTGGCCTTCAGCAGGCCGCGCCCGTTCGGTGCACACCAAGCATCCGGATGGATGCGGTACGTTGGGTGGCACACAAAGGGTCGTAGCTCAATTGGTAGAGCACTGGTCTCCAAAACCAGCGGTTGGGGGTTCAAGTCCCTCCGGCCCTGCTACACACACCTTCGCCAGGATGTGTGCGCATGTACGTACAGCAATGCACCGCCGTGCGGCTCAGACCGGGCGCGGCACGGCCACGACCCGGAATCAGGTGAGGACGAGTGACGGACGCCGTGGGCTCCATCGACATGCCTGATGCCCAGGACGAGGCGCCGGAGTCCAAGAAGACTCGCAAGGGCGGCAAGCGCGGCAAGAAGGGCCCGCTCAAGCGGCTCGCCCTCTTCTACCGTCAGATCGTCGCGGAACTGCGCAAGGTCGTCTGGCCGACCCGCAACCAGCTGACGACCTACACGACCGTGGTGATCATCTTCGTCGTCATCATGATCGGCCTGGTCACCGTGATTGACTATGGGCTCAGCAACGCCGCCAAGTACGTGTTCGGCTGAGCAGTCCGCGAAGAGCGCCGAGGTACCCGGCGCTCCTTTCGCATGTTCCACCCCTATGTATCCAGGAAGAAGCAGCCACCGTGTCTGACCCGAACGTGAACGACGCCATCGAGCCTGTCGAGTCCGTCGAGGACGAGCTCGACATCGTCGAGGGCGCGGACAGCGAGGACACCGAGGCCTCTGCCGAGGTCGAGGCTGCCGACGCCGTCGCGGACGACGCCGCCGAGGCGGAGACCGAGGACGCCGAAGAGGCCGCGGAAGAACTCGAGGAAGAGCCCGAGGACGACCGCGACCCGATCGAGAAGCTCCGCGAGGAACTGCGGGTCCTGCCCGGCGAGTGGTACGTCATCCACACCTACGCCGGCTACGAGAACCGCGTGAAGACCAACCTCGAGCAGCGCGCCGTCTCGCTGAACGTCGAGGACTACATCTTCCAGGCCGAGGTGCCGCAGGAAGAGGTCGTCCAGATCAAGAACGGCGACCGCAAGACGATCAAGCAGAACAAGCTCCCGGGCTACGTCCTCGTCCGCATGGACCTGACGAACGAGTCCTGGGGCGTCGTCCGCAACACCCCCGGCGTCACCGGCTTCGTGGGCAACGCCTACGACCCGTACCCGCTGACCCTGGACGAGATCGTCAAGATGCTCGCCCCCGAGGCCGAGGAGAAGGCCGCCCGCGAGGCCGCCGAGGCCGAGGGCAAGCCGGCTCCGCAGCGCAAGGTCGAGGTCCAGGTGCTGGACTTCGAGGTCGGCGACTCGGTCACCGTCACCGACGGCCCGTTCGCCACGCTGCAGGCGACCATCAACGAGATCAACCCCGACTCCAAGAAGGTCAAGGGCCTCGTCGAGATCTTCGGCCGCGAGACGCCGGTCGAGCTCTCCTTCGACCAGATCCAGAAGAACTGACTTCCGGATTCACCGCTTCCGCGCAGGTCAGGCGATCGCTCGAGCGTCCGCCTGACCTGCGCGGTTTTTGGCCGCGCATCTATACCCGTTATCGTTGTGCGGTATGCCTGCGTCCGGGTGGTCCCCGTACGCAGGCAGGACCCGAATCGAAAGGACCCGGAGAGCTATGCCTCCCAAGAAGAAGAAGGTCACGGGGCTCATCAAGCTCCAGATCCAGGCCGGTGCCGCCAACCCGGCCCCGCCGGTCGGCCCCGCGCTGGGTCAGCACGGCGTGAACATCATGGAGTTCTGCAAGGCCTACAACGCCGCGACCGAGTCGCAGCGTGGCTGGGTGATCCCGGTGGAGATCACGGTCTACGAGGACCGTTCCTTCACCTTCATCACCAAGACGCCGCCGGCCGCGAAGATGATCCTGAAGGCCGCGGGCATCGAGAAGGGCTCCGGCGAGCCGCACAAGACCAAGGTCGCGAAGATCACGCGTGACCAGGTCCGTGAGATCGCCACGACCAAGATGCCCGACCTCAACGCCAACGACCTGGACGCCGCCGAGAAGATCATCGCCGGCACCGCCCGCTCCATGGGCGTCACGGTCGAGGGCTGAGCCCCAACCACCACCAGCAGTAGTGGCGGGGCCTGCTCGGCCCGGACCACGACTCCTAAGAATCCACAGGAGCAGTAGTGAGCAAGCGCAGCAAGTCCCTTCGCGCTGCGGACGCCAAGGTCGACCGGGAGAAGCTCTACGCCCCGCTCGAGGCCGTCCGTCTCGCCAAGGAGACCTCCACGACCAAGTTCGACGGCACCGTCGAGGTCGCCTTCCGCCTGGGTGTCGACCCGCGCAAGGCCGACCAGATGGTCCGTGGCACCGTGAACCTTCCGCACGGCACCGGTAAGACCGCCCGGGTCCTGGTCTTCGCGACCGGTGACCGTGCCGAGGCCGCGCGTGCCGCGGGCGCCGACATCGTCGGCGCCGACGAGCTGATCGACGAGGTGTCGAAGGGCCGTCTGGACTTCGACGCCGTCGTCGCCACCCCGGACCTCATGGGCAAGGTCGGCCGCCTCGGCCGGGTGCTCGGTCCGCGTGGTCTGATGCCGAACCCGAAGACCGGTACCGTCACCCCCGACGTCACCAAGGCCGTCACCGAGATCAAGGGCGGCAAGATCGAGTTCCGCGTCGACAAGCACGCGAACCTGCACTTCATCATCGGCAAGACGTCGTTCGACGACACCAAGCTGGTGGAGAACTACGGCGCGGCCCTGGAGGAGATCCTCCGTCTGAAGCCGTCCGCCGCCAAGGGTCGCTACATCAAGAAGGCCGCCATCAGCACCACGATGGGCCCCGGCATTCCGGTCGACTCCAACCGCACCCGCAACCTCCTCGTCGAGGAGGACCCGGCTGCGGTCTGAGCCTGACGGCTCACCCAACCGGTCACGGGCCCCGCACCTCTTACAGGTGCGGGGCCCGTTCCCTTTTCCGGTACGTACGCCGGTGGCCTGGGTTAACGTGCGGGAACCGGATGCGAACGGGGGGACGTATGCAGGGCTCGACCGTGCGCCGCGTGGGCCTGGTGCTCGCGGTGGCGACCGCGCTGACGGGGGTGGCCTCCTGCACGTCCCAGGACCCCTTTGACGGCCCCGGCCACGAGAAACGGGCTCCGCACGGGCGCACCCTGGCGGCCCTGCGCTCCGCGGAGCGCGCCACCGAGCACGCGGAGTCCGCCCGGGTCGAGTCCACGACCACCATGGGCTCGCTGATGTCGATGACCGCCGACGGCACTCTCGGCTGGAGCGACGGCATCACCGGCACCCTCACCATCAGGTACACCGGCGGCACCGTGGCCGACACCATGCGCCGGCTCGGCACCACCTCGATGGAGGCCCGCTACCTGCCCGACGCGTACTACGCGCGCATGGGCGAGAGATTCGCCGAGAAGGCGGGCGGCAAGCGGTGGGTCCGGTACGCCTACGAGGACCTCGAAGCCCTCGCCGGCGGCTCCGGCGGCCACCTGGGCGACCGGATGCGCAGCACCACGCCCAACCAGTCCGTGAAGCTCCTGCTGTCCTCCGGCGACGTCAGGAAGGTCGGCCGGGAGAGCGTCCGCGGCCGGTCGGCCACGCACTGGTCCGGCACCGTGGCGGCGGCCGACATCGCCGACGCCGGCCTGCGCAAGCAGCTCACCGAGGCCGGTGTGACCACCGAGACGGTCGACATCTGGATCGACGAGCGGAACCTGCTGGTCAAGAAGGTCGAGAAGGCGCGGACGGCCACGGGCCTGATGACCCAGACGGCGCACTACACCGACTACGGCGCGACCGTCCGGGCCGAGCGCCCCCCGCGGTCCGACACCGGGGACTTCGACGACCTGATGCGCAAGCAGACCGCCCCGCGCTGATCAGCCGTACGGGCGGATTTGCTTGACGGCGATCCGTTCCCGTACTCTCCTACAGAAGCCAAAGACCGCTGGTCGTTACCGCGTGCTCATCAGAGGGCGCGGTGGCCGAAGGATCCGCTGAACGGCGGACGACCCGCGCAGGTGACACTGGAGAAGTTCCCGGAGCCCGCCGCCTCGTGCGTGTGTGAAACCGGTTGAGCTACGCCCCGTGCGCTTGCGCCGGGGCGTTTCGTTTTCCCCAGTCCTCCTTCGGGTCCGCGCGGTCCGACACACCCGGAAGGAGGCCGAGGCTCATGGCGAGGCCTGACAAGGTCGATGCCGTCGAGGAGATGCGGGACAAGTTCCGCAACTCCAACGCTGCCGTCGTTACCGCGTACACCGGTCTCACCGTCGCGCAGCTCCAGCAGCTGCGTCGTTCACTCGGTGAGAACGCTCAGTACCGTGTGGCGAAGAACACGCTGACCAAGATTGCGGCCAACGAGGCCGGGATCACGACGCTGGACGACCTCTTTGCGGGTTCGTCGGCCGTCGCCTTCGTGACCGGTGACCCGGTCGAGGCGGCGAAGGGTCTCCGTGACTTCGCCAAGGACAACCCCAACCTCGTCATCAAGGGCGGCGTCCTTGACGGCAAGGCGTTGTCCGCCGATGAGATCAAGAAGCTTGCGGACCTCGAGTCCCGCGAGGTTCTGCTCTCCAAGCTGGCGGGTGCCTTCAAGGGCAAGCAGTCCCAGGCTGCTCAGCTCTTCCAGGCGCTTCCCTCGAAGCTCGTCCGCACCGTGGACGCGCTCCGTGCCAAGCGGGACGAGCAGGGCGGTGCCGAGTAACTCGGCTCGCATCCCGGCCGCCGCTGCCTGAACGCGGCGACCGTCGCGGGCCAGTAGTACGCCCGCCTCACATGTACATCCGGCACCTGCCGATTTAGTGGAAGGACCGCCATCATGGCGAAGCTCAGCCAGGAAGACCTGCTCGCGCAGTTCGAGGAGATGACCCTCATCGAGCTCTCCGAGTTCGTGAAGGCGTTCGAGGAGAAGTTCGACGTCACCGCCGCCGCGGCCGTCGCCGTCGCCGGCCCGGCCGGCCCGGCCGCCCCGGCCGAGGCCGCTGAGGAGCAGGACGAGTTCGACGTCATCCTCACGGGTGCCGGCGACAAGAAGATCCAGGTCATCAAGGTCGTGCGTGAGCTGACCTCCCTGGGTCTGAAGGAGGCCAAGGACCTCGTGGACGGCGCCCCGAAGCCCGTTCTCGAGAAGGTCGCCAAGGACGCCGCCGAGAAGGCCGCCGAGTCCCTCAAGGGCGCCGGCGCCTCCGTCGAGGTCAAGTAACACCCTCGGATCCGTCAGGATCCACAACACGTCCCGTTGGACGTGTAACGCGTAAGCGCGGAAGAGCGATCATCCATCCGGGTGGTCGCTCTTCGGCGTTCTCGGGGGCGGGCCGCGGTTGCCTTGAAGCCCCGGTGACGGGGGGTATGGTGATCTTCGTCGTGTCTCCGGGCGGCCCCGGATCGGGCAGAGGGGCCTTGACGAACCGCACGCAGCGCGCAATTCTCAGGACGCGTCGTCACAGGATCCGAATCCGAGGCATGGATCGGCGACGAAGAGGGCAGTACTAACGTGCGTTGAGGGCAGCGCCTTGTCGCAGGAGTGGAACAACGAGGGTGAACACGGGTTCCAGGACCCGCACTGGACATCAGTGTGCCAAGTGGCTACACTGACCCTTTGCGCTGCCTGTTAGCTGTCCCCTGCCCGTCACCAGGGGTCTGCCCTCGCCCGAGCATCGATGACAAGACATGCCTGACCTGGCCTTTCGGCCCTCACGGCACAGCTTGTCTCCATGTACGGGAGAGGGGCCGGTACGCGCGTAGTGAGTCCGAGCCCTCGGAAGGACCCCCTCTTGGCCGCCTCGCGCAACGCCTCGACCGCGAATACGAACAACGCCGCCAGCACTGCCCCGCTGCGCATCTCTTTTGCAAAGATCAAGGAGCCTCTCGAGGTTCCGAACCTGCTCGCGCTGCAGACCGAGAGCTTCGACTGGCTGCTCGGCAACACCGCCTGGCAGAGTCGGGTCGAGGAGGCTCTCGAGAACGGTCAGGACGTCCCCACCAAGTCCGGGCTCGAGGAGATCTTCGAGGAGATCTCCCCGATCGAGGACTTCAGCGGGTCGATGTCGCTGACCTTCCGCGACCACCGCTTCGAGCCGCCGAAGAACTCCATCGACGAGTGCAAGGACCGCGACTTCACGTACGCGGCCCCGCTCTTCGTCACCGCTGAGTTCACGAACAACGAGACCGGCGAGATCAAGTCCCAGACGGTCTTCATGGGCGACTTCCCGCTCATGACGAACAAGGGCACCTTCGTCATCAACGGCACCGAGCGTGTCGTGGTGTCGCAGCTCGTCCGTTCGCCCGGTGTCTACTTCGACTCCTCCATCGACAAGACGTCCGACAAGGACATCTTCTCCGCCAAGATCATCCCGTCCCGGGGTGCCTGGCTGGAGATGGAGATCGACAAGCGCGACATGGTCGGTGTGCGCATCGACCGCAAGCGCAAGCAGTCCGTCACCGTCCTGCTCAAGGCGCTCGGCTGGACCACCGAGCAGATCCTCGAGGAGTTCGGCGAGTACGAGTCGATGCGCGCCACCCTGGAGAAGGACCACACCCAGGGCCAGGACGACGCGCTGCTCGACATCTACCGCAAGCTGCGTCCGGGCGAGCCCCCCACGCGTGAGGCCGCGCAGACGCTGCTCGAAAACCTCTACTTCAACCCCAAGCGCTACGACCTGGCCAAGGTCGGCCGCTACAAGGTCAACAAGAAGCTGGGTGCGGACGCTCCGCTGGACGCGGGCATCCTGACCGTCGAGGACATCATCTCGACGATCAAGTACCTGGTGAAGCTGCACGCGGGCGAGACCGAGACGGTCGGCGACAGCGGTACGAACATCGTCGTCGAGACCGACGACATCGACCACTTCGGCAACCGCCGCCTGCGCAGCGTCGGCGAGCTCATCCAGAACCAGGTCCGTACGGGTCTGGCGCGTATGGAGCGTGTCGTCCGCGAGCGGATGACGACCCAGGACGTCGAGGCGATCACGCCGCAGACCCTGATCAACATCCGGCCGGTCGTCGCCTCCATCAAGGAGTTCTTCGGTACCAGCCAGCTGTCGCAGTTCATGGACCAGAACAACCCGCTGTCGGGTCTCACCCACAAGCGCCGTCTGTCGGCTCTTGGCCCGGGTGGTCTCTCCCGTGAGCGGGCCGGCTTCGAGGTCCGTGACGTGCACCCCTCGCACTACGGCCGCATGTGCCCGATCGAGACGCCCGAAGGCCCGAACATCGGTCTGATCGGCTCGCTCGCCTCCTACGGCCGGGTCAACGCGTTCGGTTTCGTGGAGACCCCGTACCGCAAGGTGTTCGAGGGCCAGGTCACCGACGAGGTCGACTACCTGACCGCCGACGAGGAGGACCGCTTCGTCATCGCGCAGGCCAACGCGCAGCTGACGGACGACCTCCGCTTCGCCGAGGCCCGGGTGCTCGTCCGCCGTAAGGGCGGCGAGGTCGACTACGTCACCGGCGAGGACGTGGACTACATGGACGTCTCGCCGCGCCAGATGGTGTCGGTCGCGACCGCCATGATCCCCTTCCTCGAGCACGACGACGCCAACCGTGCCCTCATGGGCGCGAACATGATGCGTCAGGCCGTGCCGCTGATTAAGTCCGAGTCCCCGCTCGTCGGCACCGGCATGGAGTACCGCTCCGCCGTCGACGCCGGCGACGTGGTCAAGGCCGAGAAGCCCGGTGTGGTCCAGGAGGTCTCTGCGGACTACATCACCACCGCCAACGACGACGGCACGTACATCACGTACCGGCTGGCCAAGTTCGCCCGCTCCAACCAGGGCACCTCGGTCAACCAGAAGGTCATCGTCAACGAGGGCGACCGGATCATCGAGGGCCAGGTCCTGGCCGACGGTCCGGCCACCCAGAACGGCGAGATGGCGCTGGGCAAGAACCTGCTCGTGGCGTTCATGCCGTGGGAGGGTCACAACTACGAGGACGCGATCATCCTGTCGCAGCGCCTCGTGCAGGACGACGTCCTCTCCTCGATCCACATCGAGGAGCACGAGGTCGACGCCCGTGACACCAAGCTCGGCCCCGAGGAGATCACCCGGGACATCCCGAACGTCTCCGAGGAGGTCCTCGCCGACCTCGACGAGCGCGGCATCATCCGTATCGGTGCCGAGGTCGTCGCCGGCGACATCCTCGTCGGCAAGGTCACGCCCAAGGGTGAGACCGAGCTGACGCCGGAGGAGCGCCTGCTGCGCGCCATCTTCGGTGAGAAGGCCCGTGAGGTCCGTGACACCTCGCTGAAGGTGCCGCACGGCGAGATCGGCAAGGTCATCGGCGTCCGCGTCTTCGACCGCGAGGAGGGCGACGAGCTTCCCCCCGGTGTGAACCAGCTGGTGCGCGTCTACGTCGCGCAGAAGCGCAAGATCACCGACGGTGACAAGCTCGCCGGCCGTCACGGCAACAAGGGCGTCATCTCGAAGATCCTGCCGATCGAGGACATGCCGTTCCTGGAGGACGGCACCCCGGTCGACATCATCCTCAACCCGCTCGGTGTGCCGTCCCGAATGAACCCGGGTCAGGTCCTGGAGATCCACCTCGGCTGGCTCGCCAGCCGCGGCTGGGACGTCTCCGGCCTCGCGGACGACTGGGCCCAGCGCCTGCAGGCCATCGAGGCCGACCAGGTCGCGCCGGGCACCAACGTCGCCACCCCCGTCTTCGACGGTGCGCGTGAGGACGAGCTGGCCGGTCTGCTGAACCACACCATCCCGAACCGCGACGGCGAGCGCATGGTGCTCCCGACCGGTAAGGCGCCGCTGTTCGACGGCCGCTCCGGCGAGCCGTTCCCGGAGCCGATCTCGGTCGGCTACATGTACATCCTCAAGCTGCACCACCTGGTCGACGACAAGCTGCACGCCCGGTCGACCGGTCCGTACTCGATGATCACCCAGCAGCCGCTGGGTGGTAAGGCCCAGTTCGGTGGCCAGCGCTTCGGTGAGATGGAGGTGTGGGCGCTGGAGGCTTACGGCGCCGCGTACGCCCTCCAGGAGCTGCTGACCATCAAGTCCGACGACGTGACCGGCCGCGTGAAGGTCTACGAGGCCATCGTCAAGGGCGAGAACATCCCCGAGCCCGGCATCCCCGAGTCCTTCAAGGTGCTCATCAAGGAGATGCAGTCCCTGTGCCTCAACGTGGAGGTGCTGTCCTCGGACGGCATGTCCATCGAGATGCGCGACACCGACGAGGACGTCTTCCGCGCTGCGGAGGAGCTTGGCATCGACCTGTCCCGGCGCGAGCCGAGCAGCGTCGAAGAGGTCTGACGGGAGTCCGGAGGCCTTCGCGATGAAGGCCTCCGGCCCCAGGACCCCCGTATCAGACCCCATGACTTACAACCCTGAGAGGGATTGACGCATAGTGCTCGACGTCAACTTCTTCGACGAGCTCCGGATCGGTCTGGCCACCGCTGACGACATCCGTCAGTGGAGCCACGGCGAGGTCAAGAAGCCCGAGACGATCAACTACCGCACGCTCAAGCCCGAAAAGGACGGACTCTTCTGCGAGAAGATCTTCGGTCCGACCCGGGACTGGGAGTGCTACTGCGGCAAGTACAAGCGTGTCCGCTTCAAGGGCATCATCTGTGAGCGGTGTGGCGTCGAGGTCACCCGCGCCAAGGTGCGCCGTGAGCGGATGGGCCACATCGAGCTGGCCGCGCCGGTCACGCACATCTGGTACTTCAAGGGCGTGCCGTCGCGTCTGGGCTACCTGCTCGACCTGGCCCCCAAGGACCTCGAGAAGGTCATCTACTTCGCGGCGTACATGATCACGTACGTCGACGAGGAGCGCCGTACGCGCGACCTGCCCTCGCTGGAGGCCCACGTCTCCGTCGAGCGTCAGCAGATCGAGCAGCGTCGCGACGCCGACCTGGAGGCCCGCGCCAAGAAGCTCGAGACCGACCTGGCCGAGCTGGAGGCCGAGGGCGCCAAGGCCGACGTGCGCCGCAAGGTGCGCGAGGGTGCCGAGCGCGAGATGAAGCAGCTGCGCGACCGCGCGCAGCGCGAGATCGACCGCCTCGACGAGGTGTGGAACCGCTTCAAGAACCTCAAGGTCCAGGACCTCGAGGGCGACGAGCTGCTCTACCGCGAGCTGCGTGACCGCTTCGGCACGTACTTCGACGGCTCGATGGGTGCCGCGGCGCTGCAGAAGCGCCTGGAGTCCTTCGACCTCGACGAGGAGGCCGAGCGCCTCCGCGAGATCATCCGTACCGGCAAGGGCCAGAAGAAGACCCGTGCGCTCAAGCGCCTGAAGGTCGTCTCCGCGTTCCTGCAGACCAGCAACAGCCCCAAGGGCATGGTGCTCGACTGCGTGCCGGTCATCCCGCCGGACCTTCGCCCGATGGTGCAGCTGGACGGTGGCCGCTTCGCGACCTCCGACCTGAACGACCTGTACCGCCGTGTGAT
This sequence comes from Streptomyces tuirus, assembly GCF_014701095.1. Classification (NCBI taxonomy): domain Bacteria; kingdom Bacillati; phylum Actinomycetota; class Actinomycetes; order Kitasatosporales; family Streptomycetaceae; genus Streptomyces; species Streptomyces tuirus. Next base: position 4,533,478 of record NZ_AP023439.1, read on the forward strand.
CAACCGGAACAACCGCCTGAAGCGCCTTCTCGACCTCGGTGCGCCCGAGATCATCGTGAACAACGAGAAGCGCATGCTCCAGGAGGCCGTCGACGCGCTGTTCGACAACGGCCGCCGTGGCCGTCCGGTCACCGGTCCCGGTAACCGCCCGCTGAAGTCCCTCAGCGACATGCTGAAGGGCAAGCAGGGCCGCTTCCGTCAGAACCTGCTCGGTAAGCGTGTGGACTACTCCGCGCGTTCCGTGATCGTCGTCGGTCCGCAGCTCAAGCTGCACCAGTGCGGTCTGCCGAAGGCGATGGCGCTGGAGCTCTTCAAGCCGTTCGTGATGAAGCGCCTGGTCGACCTGAACCACGCGCAGAACATCAAGAGCGCCAAGCGCATGGTCGAGCGCGGCCGCACGGTCGTGTACGACGTGCTGGAAGAGGTCATCGCGGAGCACCCGGTTCTGCTGAACCGCGCGCCCACGCTGCACCGCCTCGGCATCCAGGCCTTCGAGCCGCAGCTGGTCGAGGGCAAGGCCATCCAGATCCACCCGCTCGTCTGCACCGCGTTCAACGCGGACTTCGACGGTGACCAGATGGCCGTGCACCTGCCGCTGTCCGCGGAGGCGCAGGCCGAGGCCCGCATCCTGATGCTGTCCTCGAACAACATCCTCAAGCCGGCCGACGGCCGTCCGGTGACGATGCCGACCCAGGACATGGTCCTCGGTCTGTTCTTCCTCACCACCGACGGCGAGATGCGCGACCTCAAGGGCGAGGGCCGTTCCTTCGCCTCGGTCGCCGAGGCGATCATGGCCTTCGACGCGGGCGAGCTGTCGCTCCAGTCGAAGATCGACGTCCGCTTCCCGGTCGGCACCATCCCGCCGCGTGGCTGGACCCCGCCGGCGCGTGAGGAGGGCGAGCCCGAGTGGCAGCAGGGTGACAGCTTCCGGCTGAACACCACCCTGGGCCGTGCGCTCTTCAACGAGCTGCTGCCCGAGGACTACCCGTTCGTCGACTACGAGGTCGGCAAGAAGCAGCTCTCCGAGATCGTCAACGACCTCGCCGAGCGCTACCCCAAGGTCATCGTGGCGGCGACGCTCGACAACCTGAAGGCGGCCGGCTTCTTCTGGGCGACCCGCTCCGGCGTGACCGTGGCCATCTCCGACGTCGTCGTTCCCGAGGCGAAGAAGGAGATCGTCAAGGGCTACGAGGCGCAGGACGAGAAGGTCCAGAAGCAGTACGAGCGCGGTCTGATCACCAAGGACGAGCGCACGCAGGAGCTCATCGCGATCTGGACCAAGGCGACCAACGAGGTCGCCGAGGCGATGAACGACAACTTCCCGAAGACCAACCCGATCTTCATGATGGTGAACTCGGGTGCACGAGGCAACATGATGCAGATGCGTCAGATCGCCGGTATGCGTGGTCTGGTGTCGAACGCGAAGAACGAGACGATCCCGCGTCCCATCAAGGCCTCCTTCCGTGAGGGCCTGTCCGTGCTGGAGTACTTCATCTCCACGCACGGTGCCCGTAAGGGTCTGGCGGACACCGCTCTGCGTACCGCCGACTCGGGTTACCTCACGCGTCGTCTGGTCGACGTCTCCCAGGACGTCATCATTCGCGAGGAGGACTGCGGCACCGAGCGCGGTCTGCGTCTGAAGATCGCCGACCGGAACGCCGAGGGCGCGCTGATCAAGACGGAGGACGTCGAGACCTCCGTGTACGCGCGCTGCCTCGCCGAGGACATCGTGGTCGACGGGCAGGTGCTGGCCCCGGCCGGCACCGACCTGGGCGACGTCCTCATCGAGGAGCTCGTCTCCCGCGGCGTCGAGGAGGTCAAGACCCGCTCGGTCCTGACCTGCGAGTCCGCCGTCGGCACCTGCGCGATGTGCTACGGCCGTTCGCTGGCCACCGGCAAGCTGGTCGACATCGGTGAGGCGGTCGGCATCATCGCCGCCCAGTCCATCGGTGAGCCCGGTACCCAGCTGACGATGCGTACCTTCCACACCGGTGGTGTGGCCGGTGACGACATCACCCAGGGTCTGCCGCGTGTCGTCGAGCTCTTCGAGGCCCGTACCCCGAAGGGTGTCGCCCCGATCTCCGAGGCCTCCGGCCGCGTGCGGATCGAGGAGACCGAGAAGACCAAGAAGATCGTCGTCACCCCGGACGACGGCAGCGACGAGACGGCCTACCCGATCTCGAAGCGTGCCCGGCTCCTGGTCAGCGAGGGCGAGCACGTCGAGGTGGGCCAGAAGCTCACCGTGGGTGCCACCAACCCGCACGACGTGCTGCGCATCCTGGGTCAGCGTGCCGTCCAGGTCCACCTGGTCGGCGAGGTCCAGAAGGTCTACAACTCGCAGGGTGTGTCGATCCACGACAAGCACATCGAGATCATCATCCGGCAGATGCTCCGCCGCGTGACGATCATCGAGTCCGGCGACGCCGAGCTGCTGCCCGGTGAGCTGGTCGAGCGTTCGAAGTTCGAGACCGAGAACCGTCGTGTGGTCCAGGAGGGCGGTCACCCGGCCTCCGGTCGTCCGCAGCTGATGGGTATCACCAAGGCCTCGCTGGCGACGGAATCCTGGCTGTCGGCCGCCTCCTTCCAGGAGACGACCCGAGTCCTGACGGACGCGGCGATCAACGCCAAGTCCGACAGCCTCATCGGCCTCAAGGAGAACGTCATCATCGGTAAGCTCATCCCGGCCGGTACGGGTCTGTCCCGCTACCGCAACATCCGGGTCGAGCCGACCGAGGAGGCCAAGGCCGCGATGTACTCGGCCGTCGGCTACGACGACATCGACTACTCGCCGTTCGGCACGGGCTCCGGCCAGGCCGTTCCGCTGGAGGACTACGACTACGGTCCGTACAACCAGTAAGCGAGTCGCTTGAGCCGAAGGGCGGTCATCCTGCGGGGTGGCCGCCCTTCGGCGTTCCCAGGGCCCGTGTCCGCGGTGGGCTGGGCCTGGCCCCGGACGCCGCTCCGGCGGGCCTCCCGTGCCTCCCCGGCGTACGGAGGCGGAACCGGGGCGCGTGCCTGCACCGGAGCGCGTCTGTCGGCCGTCTGGCCGAGATACGACGCCCTGCCGTCGACGCACCGGTGCCGATGCCTCCGCTTCGGCGCATGATGGAAGGACTCCGGCACCCGGGGAGGTGCTCCGTGTCGCAGCCGCACTATCCGTCCTGGCAGCCCTGGCAGGGTCCTGGTGCTCCCTCGATGCTCGCGTCGCACGCCGATCGGGAGCGGGCCGTGGACGTGCTCAGAGCCGGGTACGGCGAGGGGCGGATGGAGCAGGCCGAGTTCGAGAGGCGGGTCGGGCGGGCGTACGCGGCGCGGACCGTGGGGGAGCTGGCGCTGCTCGTCGCGGATCTGCCGCAGGGGCCGCTGCCGCAGCCGGCCTCGGTCGTGCCCGTGCCGGGGACGTTCCTGCCCGTGCCGCGGGCGCGGACCAACGGGAAGGCCGTCGCGGCCGGGGTGTGCGGGCTGCTGTGCGTGCCGACGATGGGGCTCACCGGGATCCCGGCGGTCGTGCTGGGGCATGTGGCCCGGGCCGAGATCCGCAGCCGGGGGGAGCTGGGGGACGGGCTCGCGCTGACCGGTCTGGTGCTCGGGTGGTTGTCCACGGCGGGTTGGGCACTCGTTCTGGTGTTGCTCACGGTGGTGTCCGTCGTAGCATCGTGAAGGTGTGTATTTCGGACACGGGCCGCCGAATTGAAGATCGACAAGGGCTCGGGGGCTTGACATGTCCCACATGGCGATGCGGGCGGTGCCCATTTGTTTTGACCGCAGCGAATGCGGTAGGTACGCTCAGACCTTGTGCCTGGGGTGTGCCCTGGCTCGCGTGTGTGCCATGAACCGCACGGCGAGCTGACACCGGCCACCGTAATCTGCGCAGTTTCTGCCTCGCGGCGGGAGTCCGCGGGTTCGACACACCCGACCGCGTGGGTCGGCGATGTTCCAGGTTAGCTTCACCATTCGGCACACAGAAACCGGAGAAGTAGTGCCTACGATCCAGCAGCTGGTCCGGAAGGGCCGGCAGGACAAGGTCGAGAAGAACAAGACGCCCGCACTCGAGGGTTCCCCTCAGCGCCGGGGCGTCTGCACGCGTGTGTTCACGACCACCCCGAAGAAGCCGAACTCGGCCCTGCGTAAGGTCGCGCGTGTGCGTCTGACCAGCGGGATCGAGGTCACCGCTTACATTCCGGGTGAGGGACACAACCTGCAGGAGCACTCCATCGTGCTCGTGCGCGGCGGCCGTGTGAAGGACCTGCCGGGTGTTCGCTACAAGATCATCCGTGGCTCCCTCGACACCCAGGGTGTCAAGAACCGCAAGCAGGCCCGTTCCCGCTACGGCGCCAAGAAGGAGAAGTAAGAATGCCTCGTAAGGGCCCCGCCCCGAAGCGCCCGGTCATCATCGACCCGGTCTACGGTTCTCCTCTGGTCACGTCGCTCATCAACAAGGTGCTGCTGAACGGCAAGCGCTCCACCGCCGAGCGCATCGTCTACGGCGCCATGGAGGGTCTGCGTGAGAAGACGGGCAACGACCCGATCATCACGCTGAAGCGCGCGCTGGAGAACATCAAGCCGACCCTCGAGGTCAAGTCCCGCCGTGTCGGTGGTGCGACGTACCAGGTTCCGATCGAGGTCAAGCCCGGTCGTGCCAACACGCTCGCGCTGCGCTGGCTGGTCGGTTACTCCCGCGCCCGTCGCGAGAAGACGATGACCGAGCGTCTGCTCAACGAGCTTCTCGACGCGTCCAACGGCCTCGGTGCCGCTGTGAAGAAGCGCGAGGACACCCACAAGATGGCCGAGTCCAACAAGGCCTTCGCGCACTACCGCTGGTAGTCGCTACCCACATCGAGACCGAGAGAAGACTGAAGCCTTATGGCTACCACTTCACTTGACCTGGCCAAGGTCCGCAACATCGGGATCATGGCCCACATCGACGCGGGCAAGACGACCACCACCGAGCGGATCCTGTTCTACACCGGTGTGTCTTACAAGATCGGTGAGGTCCACGACGGCGCTGCCACCATGGACTGGATGGAGCAGGAGCAGGAGCGTGGCATCACGATCACGTCTGCTGCGACCACCTGTCACTGGCCGCTCGAGGACAACGACTACACCATCAACATCATCGACACCCCGGGTCACGTCGACTTCACCGTCGAGGTGGAGCGCTCCCTGCGTGTGCTCGACGGTGCCGTGACGGTGTTCGACGGTGTCGCCGGTGTCGAGCCGCAGTCCGAGACGGTGTGGCGTCAGGCCGACCGTTACGGCGTGCCCCGCATCTGCTTCGTGAACAAGCTGGACCGTACCGGCGCCGAGTTCCACCGCTGCGTGGACATGATCTCGGACCGCCTGGGCGCCCAGCCGCTGGTCATGCAGCTGCCGATCGGTGCCGAGGCGGACTTCAAGGGCGTCATCGACCTCGTGACGATGAAGGCCCTGGTCTGGTCGGCCGAGGCGACCAAGGGCGAGATGTACGACACCGTCGACATCCCGGACACCCACGCCGAGGCTGCCGAGGAGTACCGCGGCAAGCTGCTCGAGGCCGTCGCCGAGAACGACGAAGAGCTGATGGAGCTGTACCTGGAGGGCACCGAGCCCACCGTGGAGCAGCTCTACGCCGCGATCCGTCGTATCACCATCGCGTCCGGCAAGAGCGGCGGCACCACCGTCACCCCCGTGTTCTGCGGCACCGCGTTCAAGAACAAGGGCGTTCAGCCCCTGCTCGACGCGGTCGTGCGCTACCTGCCCACCCCGCTCGACGTCGAGGCCATCGAGGGCCACGACGTCAAGGACCCGGAGCAGGTCATCGCGCGCAAGCCGTCGGAGGACGAGCCCCTCGCCGCGCTGGCGTTCAAGATCATGAGCGACCCGCACCTCGGCAAGCTCACCTTCGTCCGCGTGTACTCCGGCCGCCTGCTGTCCGGCACCGCCGTGCTGAACTCGGTGAAGGGCAAGAAGGAGCGCATCGGCAAGATCTACCGCATGCACGCGAACAAGCGTGAGGAGATCGAGTCGGTGGGCGCCGGTGACATCGTCGCCGTGATGGGTCTGAAGCAGACCACGACCGGTGAGACGCTGTCCGACGACAAGAACCCGGTGATCCTGGAGTCCATGGACTTCCCGGCGCCGGTCATCCAGGTCGCCATCGAGCCCAAGTCGAAGGGCGACCAGGAGAAGCTGGGCGTCGCGATCCAGCGCCTCGCCGAGGAGGACCCGTCGTTCCAGGTCCACTCGGACGAGGAGACGGGCCAGACCATCATCGGCGGTATGGGCGAGCTGCACCTCGAGGTGCTGGTCGACCGCATGCGCCGTGAGTTCAAGGTCGAGGCCAACGTCGGCAAGCCGCAGGTCGCCTACCGCGAGACGATCCGCAAGGCCGTCGAGCGCGTGGACTACACCCACAAGAAGCAGACCGGTGGTACCGGTCAGTTCGCCAAGGTGCAGATCGCGATCGAGCCGATCGAGGGCGGCGACGCCTCGTACGAGTTCGTGAACAAGGTGACCGGTGGCCGTATCCCGAAGGAGTACATCCCTTCGGTCGACGCCGGTGCGCAGGAGGCCATGCAGTTCGGCATCCTCGCCGGCTACGAGATGACCGGCGTGCGCGTCACCCTGATCGACGGTGGCTACCACGAGGTCGACTCCTCCGAGCTGGCGTTCAAGATCGCCGGTTCGCAGGCCTTCAAGGAGGCCGCGCGCAAGGCCAGCCCCGTGCTGCTCGAGCCGATGATGGCCGTCGAGGTCACCACGCCCGAGGACTACATGGGTGAGGTCATCGGCGACATCAACTCCCGCCGTGGTCAGATCCAGGCCATGGAGGAGCGGGCCGGTGCCCGCGTCGTGAAGGGCCTCGTGCCCCTCTCGGAGATGTTCGGCTACGTCGGAGACCTCCGCAGCAAGACGTCGGGTCGCGCAAGCTACTCGATGCAGTTCGACTCCTACGCCGAGGTTCCCCGGAACGTCGCCGAGGAGATCATCGCGAAGGCCAAGGGCGAGTAACGCACCGCGTCTACACGCCGTAGGCTTGACTCCGGTGCTCGAGGGGCATTCCGCCGCAATCGTGGTGCGAATGCCCCGAGGCCCGGGCTTTCCAGCAAAGATCACCTGGCGCCGATGAGTAAGGCGTACCAGAACCACTCTCAGGAGGACCCCAGTGGCGAAGGCGAAGTTCGAGCGGACTAAGCCGCACGTCAACATCGGCACCATCGGTCACATCGACCACGGTAAGACGACCCTCACGGCCGCCATTACCAAGGTGCTGCACGACGCGTACCCGGACCTGAACGAGGCCTCGGCCTTCGACCAGATCGACAAGGCTCCTGAGGAGCGCCAGCGCGGTATCACCATCTCCATCGCGCACGTCGAGTACCAGACCGAGACGCGTCACTACGCCCACGTCGACTGCCCCGGTCACGCGGACTACATCAAGAACATGATCACGGGTGCGGCGCAGATGGACGGCGCCATCCTCGTGGTCGCCGCCACCGACGGCCCGATGCCGCAGACCAAGGAGCACGTGCTCCTGGCCCGCCAGGTCGGCGTTCCGTACATCGTCGTCGCCCTGAACAAGGCCGACATGGTGGACGACGAGGAGATCCTGGAGCTCGTCGAGCTCGAGGTCCGTGAGCTCCTCTCCGAGTACGAGTTCCCGGGCGACGACCTGCCGGTCGTCAAGGTCTCGGCGCTCAAGGCCCTCGAGGGCGACAAGGAGTGGGGCAACTCCGTCCTCGAGCTGATGAAGGCCGTCGACGAGAACATCCCGCAGCCCGAGCGTGACGTCGACAAGCCGTTCCTGATGCCGATCGAGGACGTCTTCACGATCACCGGTCGTGGCACCGTCGTCACCGGTCGTATCGAGCGTGGTGTCCTCAAGGTCAACGAGACCGTCGACATCGTGGGCATCAAGCCGGAGAAGACCACCACCACGGTCACCGGCATCGAGATGTTCCGCAAGCTGCTCGACGAGGGCCAGGCCGGTGAGAACGTCGGTCTGCTCCTCCGTGGCATCAAGCGCGAGGACGTCGAGCGCGGCCAGGTCATCATCAAGCCGGGCTCGGTCACCCCGCACACCGAGTTCGAGGCGCAGGCCTACATCCTGTCCAAGGACGAGGGTGGCCGCCACACGCCGTTCTTCAACAACTACCGCCCGCAGTTCTACTTCCGTACGACGGACGTGACCGGCGTGGTGACCCTCCCCGAGGGCACCGAGATGGTCATGCCGGGTGACAACACCGAGATGAAGGTGGAGCTCATCCAGCCCGTCGCCATGGAGGAGGGCCTGAAGTTCGCCATCCGTGAGGGTGGCCGGACCGTGGGCGCCGGCCAGGTCACCAAGATCAACAAGTGAGTCTTCGGACTGGCTTGAGGGTCAACTGACCTGAGTGGCTCGAAGGGGCCCGTACGACTTCGGTCGTACGGGCCCCTTTGCCGTGTCCGGCGGTGTCCGGCGGTGTCCGGCCGGATCGGCGGTCCGATGCGGGGTGGAACGGCGACGCCCCCGGCTCATGGGGGAGCTGGGGGCGTCTGTGGGGGGAGGGGGGCCGGTGGGGGGCAGGCGGTCAGGGGGGCAGGCCGTCAGGCGGTTTCAGGGGGTCAGCCGACCGTCCACTTCTGGTTGGCGGCGCCGGTGCACGTCCAGATCTGCAGCGGGGTGCCGTCGGCCGAGGAGTTGCCCTTGGCGTCCAGGCACTTGTCCGCGCCGACGTTGACCAGGTCGCGGGCCGCGGTGTGGACCCACTGCTGGGCCTTGGTGCCGTTGCAGGTGTAGAGCTGGACCGCGGCTCCGTCGGCCGTGGAGCCGCCGCGCACGTCGAGGCACTTGCCGAGGGCGCGGACGGTGCCGTCGCCGCCGAGGGTCCACTTCTGGGCGTCGACTCCGGTGCAGTTGTGGAGCTGGATGGGCGTCCCGTCGGCGGAAGAGGCGCCGGCGACGTCGGCACACATGCCGCCGATGCCCTTGATGGCGCCGGTCGTGCCGCCGGAACCGCCGCCGTCGGAGGTGGAGACCCGGACGTAGTCCACGGTCATCGTCTGCGGGAACTGCGTGTTCCCGTCAGGGCTGCCGGGCCAGTTGCCGCCCACGGCGAGGTTGAGGATCAGGAAGAAGGGGTGGTCGTAGACCCACTTCCTGCCGCCCAGGTCGGCCGTGGTGCGCGTCTGGTACGTCTGCCCGTCGACGGACCACGTGATCTTCCCCGGCGTCCAGTCGACGGCGAAGACGTGGAAGTCGTCGGCGAAGGCCCGGCCGCCCGGGAGCGTATACGCCGCGCCGATGCCGCCGCTGCCGGAGTAGCCGGGGCCGTGCAGGGTGCCGTGGACGGTGCCGGGCTCGTAACCGACGTTCTCCATGATGTCGATCTCGCCGCTGTTGGGCCATCCGACGCTGCCCAGGTCGTTGCCGAGCATCCAGAACGCCGGCCACATGCCCTGGCCGCGCGGCACCTTGATCCGGGCCTCGAAGTGGCCGTACGCCTGCGTGAAGGTCCTGGCCGTGTTGAGCCGGGCGGAGGTGTACTGACAGGTGCCGTACCAGCACTGGAGTCCGGAGTCGGTGTTCTTGCGGGCGGTGATGACCAGGTTGCCGTTGCCGTCGTGGGCAACGTTGTCTCTGCTGTTCCTGTAGTACTGCAGCTCGTTGTTGCCGTTGCCGGAGCCGCCGGTCTCCACGGTCCACTTGCCCGCGTCCGGGGCGCTGCCGGCGGCGCCGTTGAACTCGTCGGACCAGGTCAGGGCGGCGGCGGCCGATGTGGTGGCGGTCCCCGCCTGTGCGGCGGCATCGGCCTGTGCGGCGGACGGGCCGAGGGTCGTCAGGGTGAACGCGGCGGCGACGGTGGCGCAGACCAGCGGGACGAGCCCGCCGAGCCTGCGCCGGCGTGTGCGATGAGCAGCCATGGCTGAACACACCTTGTCTGTGGGGGATGGGGGACTGGGCCGACGCTGTCGGCCGTGGAGGGATGCTACGAACGGTTCACCGCACAAACAACTGCCCGATCGGTCCAACCCCCGCTGAACGGGGTGGAGTTGGAGCCGACCGGCTGACCTTTGGTTCGCTTAAAGCGGGCTTAAGGCGGTGTTAAGGAGGGCCGGTGCCGGGGTCGGCCTCAGAGGTCGATCTCGGCCCAGACGGTCTTGCGGGGCGCAAGACCCGGGGTGACGCCCCAGCGGTCGGCGAGCGCGTCGACGAGGAGCAGGCCGCGGCCGGACTCGGCGTCGGGGGAGGGGAGCCGGGGTACCGGGTGCCGGTCGTCGCGGGTGTCGGTCACCTCGATGCGGAGGGTGTCGCCGGCCACGTAGAGGAGCAGGCGGAAGTCGCGGCCCGGGACCCGGCCGTGGGTGACGGCGTTGGCGGACAGTTCCGCGACGACCTGTGCCGCCCGGCCCGACGGCAGGCCCCAGAAGCGCAGTTGCTCGGCGGCGAGGAGCCGGGCGAGGCGGGCGCCGCGGGGAGTAGAGGAGAGCCGGAGGCTGAAGTTGCGGACCTGGCGGGCGAGTTCGGGTCCGGGATCGGTGAGGGAGTTCTGCTTCACGTCACCCAGCGTGGCCGGGGGCGCCTACCGTGAACAGTGACTCAGCGGGTGCGTACGGTGACTGTCCGGAACTTGTCCGGTCATGTCCGGGCTGTCGGCGCCGGGCGCACGGGTAGGGCGCTGAGGCAGGGTCGTACGACGGAAGGGGTGCGGGATGACGGCCGAGGCGGCGGAGACGGGACGGCTCAAGAGCGAGGCGGACGAGCCGGGTTGGGAGGTCGACCCCGACGACGAGTGGGGTGTCGCCGTCATCGCCACGGTGGGGAGGCAGCTGAAGCTGCGGCGGGAGGCGGTGGGGATGCGGGCCGCGGAGTTCGGGACGGCGGTGGGGTACGGGGAGGACATGGTCTACAAGATCGAGGGTGGGAAGCGGATTCCTCGGCAGGACTATCTGAGCCGCGCTGATGAGGTGTTGGGGGCGGGTGGGCTGATTGCGGCGACGTGGGAGGACGTGAAGAGGGTCCGCTATCCCAAGAAGGTGCGGGAGCTGGCGCAGTTGGAGGGGCGGGCGGTGGAGATCGGGGTGTACGAGAGCATCAGTGTCAGCGGGTTGTTGCAGACCCCGGAGCACGCGAGGGCCTTTTTCGAGTCGTGGCAACCGGCGTATTCGCCGGACGAGGTCGAGCAGCTGGTGGCGGCGCGCATGGCTCGCCGGTCCGTGTTCGAGCGGTCGCCTGCCCCCTCGCTCAATTTCGTCCAGGAGGAGGCCACGCTGCGACGCCCGGTCGGGGGCACAATGGTGTGGCGTCAGCAGCTTGAGCGTCTGCTGGAGGTGGGCCGGTTGCGTAACGTCAGGCTTCAGGTGATGCCGACGAGCAGCGAGGCCCATCCCGGTCTGAACGGAAGGATCGAGGTGCTGAAGTTCGGGGACGGCACTGCGGTTGGCCGGTCCGACGGGGCCTTCAACGGCCGGCCCACCACTGATCCCAAGCAGATCCAGATCCTCGAACTGCGGTATGGCATCATCCGCGCTCAGGCCCTTCCCCCTCGGGAGTCGCTGACCTTCATTGAGCAACTGCTGGGAGAGAGATGATCCGCAACGCCGAACTGACGTGGTTCAAGAGCAGCTACAGCAGCGGCCCTGACGGCAACTCCTGCGTCGAGATCGCGATAGCGACAGCCCCGAACACCGCGATCATCCACGTCCGGGACTCCAAGCACACGCAGGGTCCCCGGCTGGCCGTCTCCCCCACGGCGTGGACAGGCTTCGTGTCGGGTCTTTCGGCGTGACCGCGGACCGGGCCTGCGGTTGGTGCGCCCGGTGCCTGGACCCTGAAGACGTAGTGGCACGATGGCGCACGGAAACGAAGGATCGACTGATCCGCTGTACTGCGGCTGCATGGCGGAGAACTTCGGCGGGGACACGCCGAGCACGGGCTCGGTGACCGTCTCGCTCGTCGGCGGCCGCAACGAGCGGGGTGAGCCGCTTTCGAACGAACCTTCCGTCACCGCGAGCCAGCTCGCGGTGAAGGAGGCGAAGCGGGAAGGCGACTCCTGGCGGAAGGTCACGACCGTCGACATCCCGGGCGTCGGCCCGGCCGCGCGCACGCACGGCATCGAGGACATCGCCGTACCGGGCGACGAGCTCGACCGCACCGTCCGGGCCGTGCTGATGCAGACGTACATCCCGGTGCCGGGGCAGGAGGGCAAGGTCGCCCTGGTCGCGGGCAGCAGCCAGGTCCTCGACCTGGCGGACTCGTTCTTCGACATCTTCGACGCGATCACGTCTACCTTCCGGTTCACGAGCTGAACTGCGGGCCGGCGCCCCAGTCGGACGACTCGGATGCGCAGGACGCGCCGGCCGCGGCGAAGAAGATGGCCGAGGACGCGCGCAAGATGCGTGAGGAGGCGGCACGGGAGGCGAAGTCGAAGATCGACGAGGCCTCGGACGCGGGCATCCAGAACCGGTCGTGGTCGGAGAGGAATTCTCATGGATCTCACCGGTCACTCGACCGACTTCATCGCCGACGCGTCGTTCCCCGAGGCCATTCGCCGCTTCGTCGGGCTCGGTGAGCAGCGGTGGCCGGGGCTCTTCGTGTGCGGCGAACCGCTGACGGACGGCGCCGCAGCGGACTGGCGCCTGCCGGAGTCGGCCGACGATGACTTCCCGGGCATCATCACCTTTTCTTCCGGTAGGGAAATGGAGGAGTTCTGGGAGTCGAACGGCTACGCCCTCGACGCCGCGAGGCAAGGGCCGTATGCCGTCTTCTATCGCCATCACGGGCAACCGCTGCACGCGACCAGGGTCTCCGGCGTGCACGTCCGCTCCCCGGAACAGGAAGCGGCGGCCGAAGGGACCCGACTCCTGCTGTCCCAGTACTACGCGGTCAGCGTCGTAACCCCGGAAGATCCAGACACCGACCCGTTCTCCAGGGATGTCGTGCGTGACTTCGTGGCATCCTTCGACCCCTCGGCAGCCGACTCGTAGGGTCCCGAGATCACCGCCGCTGCGACCCGCGCCCGACGCGCCCGACGGGGGAAGGCCGCCATCGGGCCTGCGACGCAGTGCTGGAGCGGATCCCTCACGGGTGAGGCCCGGGGCCGCTCGGGCTTGTGTTTGACCTGCGTCACCCCCGGGGTATTCTCCTCGGCTCGATTGGCGTCGGCCCTGCCCCCTATGGCAGACTGTCCGAGTTGCTCGGTCGAGTGTTGATGCTGCGCGCCTCCCGCCGGGGGGACCGGAAGCGAGTCCCACAGTACTCGTCGCCCTAACTGCCACCACGGCAGCGCTGGGGCGGACGTACGGGAATCTTCCGGGAAGTGTCAGCGCGGCACCGACCAGGCACCCGGTGGGCCTTCGCCCCCGGCCTGCGGTTCCGGAAGGGCCGTGTGCATTCCCAGCAGGGATGTTCGGACAAGGGACATCTGTGTCAGCGGCAGTGCGACACGCCCGACCGCGTGGGTCGGAGGAACGAAGGCAGCAGAAGGAATCCGCCGGGTTCCAGAGCGTGAGAAGAGACAGGACTACTGAGTAGCCATGGCGGGACAGAAGATCCGCATCCGGCTCAAGGCCTACGACCACGAGGTCATCGACTCCTCGGCGAAGAAGATCGTCGAGACGGTGACCCGCACTGGTGCGTCGGTCGCGGGCCCGGTGCCGCTGCCCACTGAGAAGAACGTGTACTGCGTCATCAAGTCGCCGCACAAGTACAAGGACTCGCGCGAGCACTTCGAGATGCGCACGCACAAGCGCCTGATCGACATCCTCGACCCGACCCCCAAGACCGTTGACTCTCTGATGCGACTCGACCTCCCGGCCGGTGTCGACATCGAGATCAAGCTCTGAAGGCCGGTGATCTGAGAATGGCTAAGCAGATCAAGGGCATCCTGGGCGAGAAGCTCGGCATGACGCAGGTGTGGGACGAGAACAACCGTGTTGTTCCGGTCACCGTCGTCAAGGCCGGCCCCAACGTCGTGACCCAGGTCCGTACGAACGACGTCGACGGCTACGAGTCGATCCAGATCGCCTTCGGCGAGATCGACCCGCGCAAGGTGAACAAGCCCCTCAAGGGCCACTTCGCCAAGGCCGACGTCACCCCCCGTCGTCACCTCGTCGAGATCCGCACCGCGGACGCCTCCGAGTACACGCTGGGCCAGGAAGTCACCGCCGAGGTGTTCGAGTCCGGCGTGAAGGTCGACGTCACCGGCAAGAGCAAGGGCAAGGGCTTCGCCGGTGTCATGAAGCGTCACAACTTCAAGGGCCTCGGCGCCGGTCACGGCACCCAGCGCAAGCACCGCTCGCCCGGTTCCATCGGTGGCTGCGCCACCCCGGGCCGCGTGTTCAAGGGCCTCCGCATGGCGGGTCGCATGGGCAACGAGCGTGTCACCACCCAGAACCTGACCGTCCACGCCGTTGACGCGGAGAAGGGTCTGCTGCTCATCAAGGGCGCGGTTCCCGGTCCGAACGGCGGCCTCGTCCTGGTCCGCACCGCGGCCAAGGGGGCCTGAGGTACCGATGAGCACTGTTGACATCCTTTCGCCTGCCGGCGAGAAGACCGGTAGCGTCGAGCTCCCCGCGGAGATCTTCGGCGTGGAGAAGATCAGCATCCCGCTGATCCACCAGGTCGTCGTCGCGCAGAACGCCGCTGCCCGTCAGGGCACGCACAAGACCAAGACCCGCGGCGAGGTTCGCGGTGGCGGCAAGAAGCCGTACCGCCAGAAGGGCACCGGCCGCGCCCGCCAGGGTTCGACCCGTGCGCCGCAGTTCGCCGGCGGTGGCGTCGTCCACGGCCCGCAGCCGCGTGACTACTCGCAGCGGACCCCGAAGAAGATGAAGGCCGCGGCCCTGCGCCACGCCCTCACCGACCGGGCCCGCCACAACCGCATCCACGTCGTCTCCGGCGTGGTCGAGGGCGAGACCCCCTCCACGAAGGCCGCCAGGACGCTGTTCGGCAAGATCTCGGAGCGCAAGAACCTGCTCCTGGTCGTCGACCGCGCCGACGAGGCCGCGTGGCTGTCCGCCCGCAACCTGCCCCAGATCCACATCCTGGAGCCGGGCCAGCTGAACACGTACGACGTTCTCGTCTCGGACGACGTGGTCTTCACCAAGGCCGCCTTCGAGTCCTTCGTGTCCGGCCCGAAGGCCAATGACACCGAAGGGAGCGAGGCCTGATGGCTATCCGTCACCCCGCTATCGCCTCCAAGGCGGCGAAGAAGGCCAAGGCCGCGCGCGTCGCCAAGGCGCGCCGCCACGCCGCCGAGGGCAAGAACACCGTCGAGACGCCGCTGAGCAAGTCCTTCACGGACCCCCGTGACGTGCTGCTCAAGCCGGTCGTCTCCGAGAAGAGCTACGCGCTTCTCGACGAGGGCAAGTACACGTTCGTCGTGGACCCGAGCGCCAACAAGACCCAGATCAAGCAGGCCGTCCAGGCGGTCTTCTCGGTCAAGGTCACCGGGGTCAACACGATCAACCGCCAGGGCAAGCGCAAGCGGACCCGCACCGGCTTCGGCCAGCGCGCGTCCACCAAGCGCGCGATCGTGACCCTCGCTGAGGGCGACCGTATCGACATCTTCGGCGGTCCGACCGCCTAAGGGCGGTCCGGATCGTCCGATATCGGACGAGGACTGAGAAATGGGAATCCGCAAGTACAAGCCGACTACGCCGGGCCGTCGCGGCTCCAGCGTCGCCGACTTCGTCGAGGTCACGCGGTCCACGCCGGAGAAGTCGTTGGTCCGCCCCCTGCACAGCAAGGGTGGCCGTAACAACTCCGGTCGTGTGACCGTCCGCCACCAGGGCGGTGGCCACAAGCGCGCCTACCGCGTGATCGACTTCCGTCGTCACGACAAGGACGGCGTGCCGGCGAAGGTCGCGCACATCGAGTACGACCCCAACCGCACCGCGCGCATCGCGCTGCTGCACTACGCCGACGGCGAGAAGCGCTACATCCTCGCCCCGCGCAACCTGCAGCAGGGTGACCGCGTCGAGAACGGTCCCGGGGCCGACATCAAGCCGGGCAACAACCTTGCCCTGCGCAACATCCCGGTCGGTACCACGCTGCACGCCATCGAGCTGCGTCCGGGCGGCGGCGCGAAGTTCGCCCGCTCCGCCGGCGCCTCCGTGCAGCTGCTCGCGAAGGAGGGCTCCATGGCCCACCTCCGCATGCCGTCCGGTGAGATCCGCCTGGTCGACCAGCGCTGCCGCGCCACGGTCGGCGAGGTGGGCAACGCCGAGCAGAGCAACATCAACTGGGGTAAGGCGGGCCGTAAGCGCTGGCTGGGCGTTCGCCCGACCGTGCGTGGTGTGGTCATGAACCCGGTGGACCACCCGCACGGTGGTGGCGAAGGCCGTACCTCGGGTGGTCGTCACCCGGTGTCCCCCTGGGGCAAGAAGGAAGGCCGTACTCGTTCGCCCAAGAAGGCGTCGAACAAGTACATCGTCCGCCGCCGCAAGACGAACAAGAAGCGCTAAGGACGGGTTGAGATGCCTCGTAGCTTGAAGAAGGGGCCCTTCGTCGACGACCACCTGATCAAGAAGGTGGACGCCCAGAACGAAGCCGGCACCAAGAACGTCATCAAGACCTGGTCCCGTCGCTCCATGATCGTGCCGGCCATGCTCGGCCACACGCTCGCGGTGCACAACGGCAAGACCCACATTCCGGTGTTCGTCACCGAGTCGATGGTCGGCCACAAGCTCGGCGAGTTCTCGCCGACGCGCACCTTCCGGGGTCACGTCAAGGACGACCGGAAGTCGAAGCGCCGCTAAGCGCGGGGTGGAATGACCATGACAGACACTGGAAGGACAACCATGGAAGCCAGGGCCCAGGCGCGGTACATCCGCGTCACGCCCATGAAGGCCCGCCGCGTGGTGGACCTCATCCGTGGCCTGAACGCCACGGAGGCTCAGGCGGTCCTGCGTTTCGCCCCGCAGGCCGCGAGCCAGCCGGTCGGCAAGGTGCTTGACAGCGCCATCGCCAACGCCGCGCACAACTACGACCACACCGATGTCGACAGCCTCTTCGTCTCCGAGGCCTACGTCGACGAGGGCCCGACCCTGAAGCGGTTCCGGCCGCGTGCCCAGGGCCGTGCCTACCGGATCCGCAAGCGGACCAGCCACATCACCGTGGTCGTCAGCAGCAAGGAAGGAACCCGGTAATGGGCCAGAAGGTAAACCCGCACGGGTTCCGGCTCGGTGTCACGACCGACTTCAAGTCGCGTTGGTACGCCGACAAGCTGTACAAGGACTACGTCAAGGAAGACGTCGCCATCCGTCGGATGATGACGTCCGGCATGGAGCGCGCCGGCATCTCGAAGGTTGAGATCGAGCGCACCCGTGACCGCGTGCGTGTGGACATCCACACCGCTCGTCCGGGCATCGTCATCGGCCGCCGTGGCGCCGAGGCCGACCGCATCCGCGGTGACCTCGAGAAGCTCACGGGCAAGCAGGTCCAGCTGAACATCCTCGAGGTCAAGAACCCCGAGACCGACGCTCAGCTGGTTGCCCAGGCCGTCGCCGAGCAGCTCTCCTCCCGCGTCTCCTTCCGCCGCGCCATGCGCAAGAGCATGCAGTCGGCGATGAAGGCGGGCGCCAAGGGCATCAAGATCCAGTGCGGTGGCCGCCTCGGTGGCGCCGAGATGTCCCGCTCGGAGTTCTACCGCGAGGGCCGTGTGCCCCTGCACACGCTCCGCGCGAACGTGGACTACGGCTTCTTCGAGGCCAAGACGACCTTCGGCCGCATCGGCGTGAAGGTCTGGATCTACAAGGGCGACGTCAAGAACATCGCCGAGGTCCGCGCCGAGAACGCCGCGGCCCGTGCGGGCAACCGCCCGGCCCGTGGTGGCGCCGACCGCCCGGCCCGTGGTGGCCGCGGTGGCGAGCGTGGCGGGCGCGGTCGTAAGCCGCAGCAGGCTGCCGGCGCCGAGGCCCCCAAGGCCGAGGCTCCCGCCGCCGCTCCGGCTGAGAGCACCGGAACGGAGGCCTGACCGTCATGCTGATCCCCCGTAGGGTCAAGCACCGCAAGCAGCACCACCCCAAGCGCAACGGCATGTCCAAGGGTGGCACGCAGGTTGCGTTCGGCGAGTACGGCATCCAGGCGCTGACCCCGGCCTACGTGACGAACCGCCAGATCGAGGCGGCTCGTATCGCGATGACCCGCCACATCAAGCGTGGCGGCAAGGTCTGGATCAACATCTACCCGGACCGCCCCCTCACCAAGAAGCCCGCCGAGACCCGCATGGGTTCCGGTAAGGGTTCTCCTGAGTGGTGGATCGCCAACGTCAAGCCCGGACGTGTGATGTTCGAGCTGTCGTACCCCAACGAGAAGATCGCGCGCGAGGCTCTGACCCGTGCGGCTCACAAGCTGCCGATGAAGTGCAAGATCGTCAAGCGCGAGGCAGGTGAAGCGTGATGTCGGCCGGTACCAAGGCGTCTGAGCTGCGCGAGCTGGGCAACGAGGAGCTTCTCGCGAAGCTTCGCGAGGCCAAGGAAGAGCTGTTCAACCTCCGCTTCCAGGCGGCGACGGGTCAGCTCGAGAACCACGGTCGGCTCAAGGCCGTCCGCAAGGACATCGCGCGGATCTACACCCTGATGCGTGAGCGCGAGCTGGGCATCGAGACGGTGGAGAGCGCCTGATGAGCGAGAGCAACGTGACTGAAGAGACCAAGACGGGCCGCGGTTTCCGCAAGACCCGCGAGGGCCTGGTCGTCAGCGACAAGATGGACAAGACCGTCGTCGTCGCCGTCGAGGACCGCGTCAAGCACGCGCTGTACGGCAAGGTCATCCGCCGTACCAACAAGCTCAAGGCGCACGACGAGCAGAACGCCGCGGGCGTCGGCGACCGTGTCCTCCTCATGGAGACCCGGCCGCTGTCCGCGACCAAGCGCTGGCGCGTCGTCGAGATCCTCGAGAAGGCCAAGTAATCCCTCCTAGGGGGACCCCCTAGGCATCGTTCCGCCAGGCTCGGGGCGGGGTGTGCGCGTTGCGCAGCCCGCCCCGGGAACCGGCAGACAATCAGGAGATAGACGTGATCCAGCAGGAGTCGCGACTGCGTGTCGCCGACAACACTGGTGCGAAGGAGATCCTTTGCATCCGTGTGCTCGGCGGCTCCGGTCGCCGCTACGCGGGTATCGGTGACGTCATCGTCGCCACCGTCAAGGACGCGATCCCCGGCGGCAACGTGAAGAAGGGTGACGTCATCAAGGCGGTCATCGTTCGCACCGTCAAGGAGCGCCGCCGTCCGGACGGCTCGTACATCCGCTTCGACGAGAACGCCGCCGTCATTCTCAAGAACGACGGCGACCCTCGTGGCACCCGTATCTTCGGCCCGGTCGGCCGGGAGCTGCGCGAGAAGAAGTTCATGAAGATCATCTCCCTCGCGCCGGAGGTGCTGTGAGCATGAAGATCAAGAAGGGCGACCTGGTTCAGGTCATCACCGGTAAGGACAAGGGCAAGCAGGGCAAGGTCATCGCGGCCTTCCCCCGCGAGGACCGTGTCCTGGTCGAGGGTGTCAACCGGGTCAAGAAGCACACCAAGGCCGGTCCGACGGCTCGCGGTTCGCAGGCCGGCGGCATCGTCACCACCGAGGCGCCGATCCACGTCTCCAACGTCCAGCTGGTCGCGGAGAAGGACGGCAACAAGGTCGTGACCCGCGTCGGTTACCGCTTCGACGACGAAGGCAACAAGATCCGCGTTGCCAAGCGGACGGGTGAGGACATCTGATGACGACCACCACCAGCCCGCGTCTGAAGCAGAAGTACCGTGAGGAGATCACGGGCAAGCTGCGTGACGAGTTCAAGTACGAGAACGTCATGCAGATCCCCGGTCTCGTCAAGATCGTGGTCAACATGGGTGTGGGCGACGCCGCCCGCGACTCCAAGCTGATCGAGGGCGCCATCCGCGACCTCACCACGATCACCGGTCAGAAGCCGGCCGTCACCAAGGCCCGCAAGTCCATCGCGCAGTTCAAGCTGCGTGAGGGCCAGCCGATCGGTGCCCACGTCACGCTCCGTGGCGACCGCATGTGGGAGTTCCTGGACCGCACCCTGTCGCTCGCGCTGCCGCGCATCCGCGACTTCCGCGGCCTGTCCCCCAAGCAGTTCGACGGCCGTGGCAACTACACCTTCGGTCTCACGGAGCAGGTCATGTTCCACGAGATCGACCAGGACAAGATCGACCGCACCCGGGGTATGGACATCACCGTGGTGACCACGGCGACCAACGACGCTGAGGGCCGCGCGCTCCTTCGTCACCTCGGCTTCCCCTTCAAGGAGGCGTGAGCGAGATGGCGAAGAAGGCTCTGATCGCTAAGGCTGCTCGCAAGCCCAAGTTCGGTGTGCGTGGCTACACCCGCTGCCAGCGCTGCGGCCGCCCGCACTCCGTGTACCGCAAGTTCGGCCTGTGCCGCGTGTGCCTTCGTGAGATGGCTCACCGTGGCGAGCTGCCGGGCGTGACCAAGAGCTCCTGGTAATCCCCCCTATAAGGGATTTGCAGGGCTCTCGGTAAGCATCTGGGGCGGCAGGACGCCCAGCCCACATGCCTTAGGCTTGTGGGGTTGGGCGTCTGCCGCCGCCCTTACGACTTACTACGCCGTAGGTCCACCGCGCCGCACCCGTCCCGTCTCGGATCGGGGAGAGGGATGGCGCACCAGGAAACCCCGGCGAGAGAGGCCACAGGCCAATTCATGACCATGACTGATCCGATCGCAGACATGCTGACGCGTCTGCGGAACGCGAACTCGGCGTACCACGACTCCGTGACGATGCCGGCGTCCAAGATCAAGTCGCACATCGCGGAGATCCTCCAGCAGGAGGGCTTCATCACGGGCTGGAAGGTCGAGGACGCCGAGGTCGGCAAGAACCTCGTCCTGGAGCTGAAGTTCGGCCCCAACCGTGAGCGCTCCATCGCGGGCATCAAGCGGATCTCCAAGCCCGGTCTCCGGGTGTACGCGAAGTCCACCAACCTGCCGAAGGTTCTCGGCGGCCTGGGCGTGGCCATCATCTCCACGTCGCACGGGCTCCTGACCGACAAGCAGGCGCAGAAGAAGGGCGTGGGTGGGGAAGTCCTCGCCTACGTCTGGTAATTCGGGAACGGAGGAGAGACAGCAATGTCGCGTATCGGCAAGCTCCCCATCCCGGTTCCCGCCGGCGTGGACGTCACCATCGACGGCCGTACGGTCGCGGTCAAGGGCCCCAAGGGCGAACTGACCCACACCGTCATCGCGCCGATCGACATCGCTAAGGCCGAGGACGGCACCCTTCAGGTGCTGCGGCCGAACGACGAGCGGCAGAGCAAGGCCCTGCACGGCCTGTCCCGCACGCTGGTGGCGAACATGATCACCGGTGTGACCACGGGATACGTCAAGAAGCTCGAAATCAGCGGTGTCGGTTACCGTGTCGTGGCCAAGGGCTCCAACCTGGAGTTCTCCCTGGGCTACAGCCACCCGATCCTGGTCGAGGCCCCCGAGGGCATCACCTTCAAGGTGGAGTCCCCGACCCGTTTCTCGGTCGAGGGCATCGACAAGCAGAAGGTCGGCGAGGTTGCGGCCAACATCCGCAAGCTGCGCAAGCCCGACCCGTACAAGGCCAAGGGCGTCAAGTACGAGGGCGAAGTCATCCGCCGCAAGGTCGGAAAGGCGGGTAAGTAAGCCATGGCATACGGACAGAAGATCCTTAAGGGCGACGCCTACAAGCGCGCCGCGATCAAGCGCCGCCACATCCGGAGCCGTAAGCACATCAACGGAACGGCGGAGCGTCCGCGTCTGGTCGTTACCCGCTCGAACCGCCACATCGTGGCCCAGGTGATCGACGACATCAAGGGTCACACCCTGGCGTCGGCGTCCACCCTGGACACCTCGATCCGCGGTGGCGAGGGCGACAAGTCCGCGCAGGCCAAGCAGGTCGGCGCCCTGGTCGCCGAGCGCGCCAAGGCCGCCGGTGTCGAGGCCGTCGTGTTCGACCGTGGTGGTAACCAGTACGCGGGGCGCATCGCCGCCCTGGCGGACGCCGCCCGCGAGGCCGGACTCAAGTTCTGAGTCGGTTCCGTAGCTAGCGGAAACAGAGAGAGGTAATTCCAATGGCTGGACCCCAGCGCCGCGGTGGCGGTGCCGGTGGCGGCGAGCGGCGGGACCGGAAGGGCCGTGACGGCGGCGCTGCTGCCGCCGAGAAGACCGCGTACGTTGAGCGCGTTGTCGCGATCAACCGCGTCGCCAAGGTTGTGAAGGGTGGTCGTCGCTTCAGCTTCACCGCGCTGGTCGTGGTGGGCGACGGTGACGGCACCGTGGGTGTCGGTTACGGCAAGGCCAAGGAGGTGCCGGCCGCCATCGCCAAGGGTGTGGAGGAGGCCAAGAAGCACTTCTTCAAGGTCCCCCGTATCCAGGGCACCATCCCGCACCCCATCCAGGGTGAGAAGGCTGCCGGCGTCGTGCTCCTGAAGCCCGCGTCGCCCGGTACCGGTGTTATCGCCGGTGGTCCGGTGCGTGCCGTGCTCGAGTGCGCCGGTATCCACGACGTGCTGTCGAAGTCGCTCGGCTCCGACAACGCGATCAACATCGTGCACGCGACCGTGGAGGCCCTGAAGGGTCTGCAGCGTCCCGAGGAGATCGCGGCCCGCCGTGGTCTGCCGCTCGAGGACGTCGCTCCCGCGGCTCTTCTCCGTGCGCGTGCCGGGGCGGGTGCGTAATCATGGCGCAGCTCAAGATTACGCAGGTCAAGTCCTACATCGGCAGCAAGCAGAACCACCGTGACACCCTGCGTTCCCTTGGTCTCAAGGGCATCAACACGCAGGTCGTCAAGGAGGACCGCCCCGAGTTCCGCGGCATGGTGCACACCGTCCGCCACCTCGTGACGGTCGAGGAGGTCGACTGATCATGGCGGAGCAGAACCCGCTCAAGATCCACAACCTCCGTCCCGCCCCGGGCGCCAAGACCGCCAAGACCCGTGTGGGTCGTGGTGAGGCGTCGAAGGGTAAGACGGCCGGTCGTGGTACCAAGGGCACGAAGGCCCGTTACCAGGTTCCGGAGCGCTTCGAGGGTGGCCAGATGCCCCTCCACATGCGTCTCCCGAAGCTGAAGGGCTTCAAGAACCCGTTCAAGACCGAGTTCCAGGTCGTGAACCTCGACAAGCTGGCCGCGCTCTACCCCGAGGGTGGCGAGGTCACCGTCGAGGGTCTGGTGGCCAAGGGGGCCGTTCGCAAGAACAGCCTCGTCAAGGTCCTCGGCCAGGGCGAGATCTCCGTGGCGCTGCAGGTGACGGTCGACGCCGTCTCCGGCTCCGCCAAGGAGAAGATCACCGCCGCCGGCGGTTCCGTCACCGAGCTCGTCTGAACACCACAGGCGTCTCGATGACCTGAGCGATCCCGACCGGGGATACCCCACAAATGGGGTATCCCCGGTTGGTCGTTCCTAGGGCGGCAGTCTCGCCGGTAAGGTGGCCTGCACTGCCCACTTTTCACTGGGTGCTGTACTTCGGGCACTCACAGCGGCAGTTGACCGTTACCTATTCGTCGAACCTCAAGACCGTCACCCTTGACGCAGTTGCGCGGGGGTCGCAGGAGGCACCGTGCTCACCGCGTTCGCCCGGGCGTTCAAGACGCCCGACCTGCGCAAGAAGCTGCTCTTCACGCTCGGCATCATCGTGGTCTACCGGGTCGGTACGCACATCCCGATCCCAGGCGTCGACTACCGGAACGTCCAGACCTGTATCGACAACGCCCAGGCCAACCAGGGTCTCTTCGGCCTGGTCAACATGTTCAGCGGCGGCGCGCTGCTGCAGATCACGATCTTCGCCCTGGGCATCATGCCGTACATCACGGCGAGCATCATTCTGCAGCTGCTGACCGTGGTGATCCCGCGCCTGGAAGCCCTGAAGAAGGAGGGCCAGGCCGGTACGGCGAAGATCACGCAGTACACCCGTTACCTGACGATCGCCCTCGCTATTCTCCAGGGCACCGGCCTCGTCGCCACCGCCCGCAGCGGCGCTCTGTTCACCGGCTGCCCGGTGGCCAGCCAGATCGTCCCCGACCAGTCGATCTTCGTCACCATCACCATGGTCATCACGATGACCGCCGGTACGGCTGCCGTGATGTGGCTCGGTGAGCTCATCACCGACCGCGGCATCGGCAACGGCATGTCGATCCTGATGTTCATCTCGATCGCCGCCACCTTCCCGTCCGCCCTGTGGGCCATCAAGCAGGAGGGCTCCCTGGCCGGCGGCTGGATCGAGTTCGGCACGGTCATCCTGGTCGGCTTCGCCATGGTCGGCCTGGTGGTCTTCGTCGAGCAGGCCCAGCGCCGTATCCCGGTGCAGTACGCCAAGCGCATGATCGGCCGCCGTTCCTACGGCGGTACGTCCACCTACATCCCGCTCAAGGTGAACCAGGCGGGTGTGATCCCCGTCATCTTCGCCTCGTCGCTGCTCTACATCCCGGCACTGATCGCTCAGTTCGCCGGAGGCACCTCGGGCTGGAAGACCTGGATCGAGCAACACTTCGTCAAGGGCGACCACCCGTACTACATCATTACGTACTTCCTGCTGATCGTCTTCTTCGCGTTCTTCTACGTGGCCATCTCGTTCAACCCCGAGGAAGTCGCGGACAACATGAAGAAGTATGGTGGCTTCATCCCGGGCATCCGGGCTGGCCGACCGACCGCTGAGTACCTGAGCTACGTACTCAACCGGATCACCTGGCCGGGTTCGCTGTACTTGGGGCTGATCGCTCTCGTGCCGACGATGGCGTTGGCTGGTTTCGGGGCAAACCAGAACTTCCCGTTCGGCGGGACCAGCATCCTGATCATCGTGGGTGTCGGTCTCGAGACCGTGAAGCAGATCGAGAGCCAGCTCCAGCAGCGCAATTACGAAGGGTTCCTCCGCTGATGCGTATCGTCCTCGTCGGGCCGCCGGGTGCCGGCAAGGGAACGCAGGCCGCGTTCCTGGCCAAGAACCTGTCGATCCCGCACATCTCCACGGGCGACCTGTTCCGGGCCAACATCAGCCGGCAGACGGAACTCGGCAAACTGGCGAAGTCCTACATGGACGCGGGCAATCTCGTGCCCGACGAGGTCACCATCGCGATGGCGAAGGACCGCATGGAGCAGCCGGACGCCGAGAACGGTTTTCTGCTGGACGGCTTCCCCCGCAATGTCTCGCAGGCCGAGGCGCTCGACGAGCTGCTCGAGTCCGAGAGCATGCAGCTCGACGCGGTGCTGGACCTCGAGGTCCCCGAGGACGAGGTGGTCAAGCGCATCGCCGGCCGCCGCATCTGCCGTAACGACTCCTCGCACGTCTTCCACGTGACGTACAAGCAGCCGGGCAAGGACGGCGTCTGCGACGTCTGCGGCGGCGAGCTGTACCAGCGGGACGACGACTCCGAGGAGACGGTCCGCACGCGGCTGGAGGTCTACCACACCCAGACCGAGCCGATCATCGACTACTACAAGGCCCAGGGCCTGGTGGTCACGATCTCCGCGCTCGGCAAGGTGGAGGACGTCACGACGCGCGCCATGGAGGCGCTGAAGCGTGACGAGGACGGCAAGTAGTCGTCCGTGCACAGCTACGGCCGCGGTTCCCCTCGGGGGCCGCGGCTGCTGTGTGGGCGGGGCCGGCGCGCGGCCCCGTATCGTTGAAGGCGTTCGCCGTCCCCGAAGGTCCAGAAAGGCCGTAGCTCCCATGGTGCAGATCAAGAGCCCCGAGCAGATCGCCAGGATGCGTGAGGCGGGGCTGGTCGTCGCGGCCATTCACGCGGCGACCGGTGAGGCCGCGGTGCCCGGGGCGACGACGAGGGATCTGGACCAGGTGGCCCGCAAGGTCCTCGCCGAGCACAACGCCAAGCCGAACTTCCTCGGCTACGGCGGCTTCCCGGCGACGATCTGCACGTCCGTGAACGAGGTCGTCGTCCACGGCATCCCGTCCGACGACGTCGTCCTCAAGGACGGGGACATCATCTCCATCGACTGCGGCGCGATCGTCGACGGCTGGCACGGCGACGCAGCGTTCACGGCCTTCGTGGGCTCCGGTCACGCTCCGGAGCTCATCGAGCTCTCCCGGGTGACCGAGGAGTCGATGTGGGCCGGCATCGCCGCGATGAAGCAGGGCAACCGCCTGGTCGACGTCTCCCGGGCCATCGAGACGTACATCCGCCGCCAGCCCAAGCCCGGCGGCGGCAAGTACGGGATCATCGAGGACTACGGCGGCCACGGCATCGGCACCGAGATGCACATGGACCCGCACCTGCTGAACTACGTCGACCGCCGGCGCGGCAAGGGTCCGAAGCTGGTGCCCGGCTTCTGCCTCGCGATCGAGCCGATGGTGTCCCTGGGGACGCCGAAGACGGAGGTCCTCCAGGACGACTGGACCGTCATCACGACGGACGGTACGTGGTCGTCGCACTGGGAGCACTCCGTCGCTCTGACGGAGGAGGGGCCGCTCGTGCTGACGGCTCCCGACGGGGGCAAGGCGAAGCTCGCCGAGCTGGGGATCGTGGCCGCGCCGGATCCGCTGGGCTGAGCACCTGCCGGGGTGGGTAAGCGCCCCTGCAGGGGCGCTTAAAGATCTGCCCGCCGGGGCAGACTCTCCCGATTCGTGTTTCCGAGGGGCCTGACGTAGACTGACTCGTCGGCTCTTGTGTACCCGCATGCCTGCATGCGCCTCACACAGGGTCGATCAAGGTAGTCGATTCGAAGGGCGAAGCGTGGCCAAGAAGCAAGGTGCCATCGAGATCGAGGGCACTGTCGTCGAGTCTCTTCCGAACGCCATGTTCAAGGTCGAGCTCCAGAACGGCCACCAGGTCCTGGCACACATCAGCGGCAAGATGCGCATGCACTACATCCGCATCCTCCCTGACGACCGGGTCGTGGTGGAGCTGTCTCCGTACGACCTGACCCGTGGCCGGATCGTCTACCGCTACAAGTAGATCTTGCCTGTGCCCCGGCGCCGTGTGCGATGGGGCTGCCGGCACTGACCCGGAGAACCTCAACCCATGAAGGTCAAGCCGAGCGTCAAGAAGATCTGCGACAAGTGCAGGGTGATCCGCCGTCACGGCCGGGTCATGGTCATCTGCGACAACCCGCGCCACAAGCAGCGCCAGGGCTGACGCACGACCGATCCCTCTGCATCCATCGCAGAGATTCGCGCGACGCAAGCAGAACATGTTCATACGCAGGACCCAGGCGGACCCCGTTCCGTCTGACACCCCCGGTTCGGAGGCTGGGGACCCAGTTCGTACCTGGTACGGCGGCTGGGATCCGGTTCTGCGGAAGACCTCCGACAAGTAACTGGAGCCATTGAATGGCACGCGTTTCCGGTGTTGACATCCCGCGCGAAAAGCGCGTGGAGATCGCCCTCACCTACGTGTTCGGCATCGGCCGGACTCTCTCCCAGCAGACGCTGGCCGCCACCGGCGTGGACCCGAACACCCGTGTTCGGGACCTCTCCGAGGAGCAGCTGGTCGCGATCCGCGAGTACGTCGACAACAACATCAAGACCGAGGGTGACCTCCGTCGCGAGATCCAGGCCGACATCCGCCGCAAGGTCGAGATCGGTACCTACCAGGGTCTGCGTCACCGTCGTGGTCTGCCCGTCCGCGGTCAGCGCACCAGCACCAACGCTCGTACCCGCAAGGGTCCGCGTCGCGCCATCGCCGGCAAGAAGAAGCCGGGCAAGAAGTAGTCCACAGCGGACGACTGTCCACGGTCTTCGCTGTAGGACCGACCACCTCCCGTAGGAGTTATAGATGCCCCCCAAGGGTCGTCAGGGCGCTGCCAAGAAGGTGCGCCGCAAGGAAAAGAAGAACGTCGCTCACGGCCACGCGCACATCAAGAGCACGTTCAACAACACGATCGTCTCGATCACGGACCCGTCCGGCAACGTGATCTCCTGGGCCTCCGCCGGCCACGTCGGCTTCAAGGGCTCCCGGAAGTCCACGCCGTTCGCCGCGCAGATGGCCGCCGAGTCGGCTGCCCGCCGCGCCCAGGAGCACGGCATGCGCAAGGTCGACGTCTTCGTCAAGGGCCCGGGCTCCGGTCGTGAGACCGCGATCCGCTCCCTGCAGGCGACCGGCCTCGAGGTCGGTTCGATCCAGGACGTCACGCCGACCCCGCACAACGGCTGCCGTCCGCCGAAGCGCCGCCGCGTCTGACCCCTCGGGGCAGGTGCACGGCCGCTTGGCGGTCTGAGGTTTTCGGGCGGTATGGCTCTTCGGGGCCATATCGCCCGTACCCTTGTAACTGCAACACAGATCGGGCTGCCGCCCGGTGGCAAGGGCATCAAATAGTGGGTGCCCCTGACTGAAGGACTCACCACATGCTGATCGCTCAGCGTCCCTCGTTGACCGAAGAGGTCGTCGACGAATTCCGCTCCCGGTTCGTGATCGAGCCGCTGGAGCCGGGCTTCGGTTACACCCTCGGCAACTCCCTGCGCCGGACCCTCCTGTCCTCGATCCCGGGTGCGGCGGTCACGTCCATCCGCATCGACGGCGTGCTGCACGAGTTCACCACCGTGCCGGGCGTCAAGGAGGACGTCACCGACCTGATCCTCAACATCAAGCAGCTGGTCGTCTCCTCGGAGCACGACGAGCCGGTCGTGATGTACCTGCGCAAGCAGGGCCCGGGTCTGGTCACCGCCGCCGACATCGCGCCCCCGGCCGGTGTCGAGGTGCACAACCCCGACCTCGTTCTTGCCACGCTCAACGGCAAGGGCAAGCTGGAGATGGAGCTCACGGTCGAGCGCGGCCGCGGTTACGTCTCCGCCGTGCAGAACAAGCAGGTCGGTCAGGAGATCGGGCGCATCCCGGTCGACTCGATCTACTCGCCGGTTCTCAAGGTCACCTACAAGGTCGAGGCCACGCGTGTCGAGCAGCGGACCGACTTCGACAAGCTGATCGTCGACGTCGAGACCAAGCAGGCCATGCGCCCGCGTGACGCCATGGCGTCCGCCGGTAAGACCCTGGTCGAGCTGTTCGGTCTCGCCCGCGAGCTCAACATCGACGCCGAGGGCATCGACATGGGCCCGTCCCCCACGGACGCCGCCCTTGCCGCCGACCTGGCGCTGCCGATCGAGGAGCTGGAGCTCACTGTCCGCTCCTACAACTGCCTCAAGCGCGAGGGCATCCACTCCGTGGGTGAGCTCGTGGCGCGTTCCGAGGCCGACCTGCTCGACATCCGCAACTTCGGTGCGAAGTCGATCGACGAGGTCAAGGCGAAGCTGGCCGGCATGGGCCTGGCCCTGAAGGACAGCCCGCCCGGATTCGACCCGACCGCCGCCGCCGACGCCTTCGGCGCGGACGACGACGCGGACGCCGGGTTCGTGGAGACCGAGCAGTACTAAGAGCTCGGGCCTTACGGTCCGTACTCGGGTGCGGGTGCGCTGTGCTTGATCGCGCAGTTCCCCGCGCCCCTTCCGGACGACAACCCCTTCGGGGATTGTCGTCCGGATCTCTGACAGACGACCGTCTGCTCAGATACTGACCCCGGTACCTGATACGGCCGGGGCAGACACCTAGGAGAAGTACCATGCCGAAGCCCACCAAGGGTGCCCGTATGGGCGGCAGCGCCGCGCACGAGAAGCTGCTCCTCGCGAACCTCGCGAAGGCGCTCTTCGAGCACGGCCGCATCACCACCACCGAGGCGAAGGCGCGCAAGCTGCGTCCGTACGCCGAGCGTCTGGTCACCAAGGCGAAGAAGGGCGACCTTCACAACCGTCGTCAGGTGCTCCAGGTCATCACGGACAAGAGCATCGTGCACACGCTCTTCACCGAGATCGGCCCGCGCTACGAGAACCGTCCGGGTGGCTACACCCGCATCACCAAGATCGGTAACCGCCGTGGCGACAACGCGCCCATGGCTGTCATCGAGCTGGTCGAGGCGCTGACGGTGGCGCAGGAGGCGACCGGCGAGGCCGAGGCCGCGACCAAGCGCGCCGCGAAGGACAACGAGGCTGCCGAGGCCCAGGTCGACACGACCAAGGCCGAGGACGCCGAGGAGTCCAAGGACGCGTAAGCGTCTGCCGGGGCTGTTCGCGCAGTTCCCCGCGCCCCTGAGGGCGTTGTTGGCGGGCCCGTTCCCTCTTGGAGGGGGCGGGCCCGCCTTCGTGTGGGTGAGAGGATCCTGGGGTGAGTGACGAAGTAGAGGCCGGGCACGTCCGGGTCCGGCTCGATCTGTCGTACGACGGGAGCGAGTTCTCCGGGTGGGCCAAGCAGGCCGGGGGGCGGCGGACCGTGCAGGGGGAGATCGAGGACGCCCTGCGGACCGTGACGCGGTCGCGGGAGACCTACGAGCTGACCGTCGCGGGGCGTACCGATGCCGGTGTGCACGCGCGGGGGCAGGTCGCGCACGTCGATCTGCCGCGTGAGGTGTGGGCCGAGCACCACCAGAAGCTGCTCAAGCGGCTCGCCGGCCGGCTGCCCCGGGACGTCCGCGTCTGGGCCCTCAGGGAGGCCCCCAGCGGCTTCAACGCCCGCTTCTCGGCGGTCTGGAGGCGCTACGCGTACCGGGTGACCGACAACCCCGGGGGCGTGGACCCGCTGCTGCGCAGTCATGTGCTGTGGCACGACTGGCCCCTCGACGTCGACGCCATGAACGAGGCTGCCCGGGGGCTGCTGGGCGAGCACGACTTCGCCGCCTACTGCAAGAAGCGGGAAGGGGCGACCACCATCCGCACGCTCCAGGAGCTGAGCCTGGTGCGGGGCGAGGACGGGATCATCACCGCCACCGTGCGGGCCGACGCCTTCTGTCACAACATGGTGCGCTCGCTCATCGGGGCGCTGCTGTTCGTCGGGGACGGGCACCGGCCCGCCGACTGGCCCGGGAAGGTGCTGGCGGCCGGTG
Source organism: Streptomyces tuirus (assembly GCF_014701095.1). NCBI lineage: Bacteria > Bacillati > Actinomycetota > Actinomycetes > Kitasatosporales > Streptomycetaceae > Streptomyces > Streptomyces tuirus. The sequence continues at coordinate 4,564,244 of NZ_AP023439.1, forward strand.
TGCGGGACTCCGCCGTGCACGTCGTACGGCCGCACGGGCTGACGCTGGAGGAGGTCGGCTACCCGGCCGACGAACTGCTCGCCGCGCGCAGCAAGGAGGCGCGCAACAAGCGGTCGCTGCCGTCGGCCGGTTGCTGCTGACGTCCGGTCACTCGTCGGCCGCGGCCGAGGCCTGGGCCTCACCGCGGCGGCGGATCTGGTTGAACGTGAACTGGCCCAGGTCGTCCCCGGTCTTGTAGACCGCGGTGTCCTTGGGCGTCACGTCCTTGCCGGTGGTGAAGCCGGCGTTGGTGAAGTAGGCGTAGCGGCCGTAGGAGTTGCTGGTCGTGCGGCAGAAGCCGGACTCGCAGAACGGCTTCACGCCGCCGCCGGAGAGCGACTTGATGAAGCTCTTCTTGGTGCTCTGCCCCTTGGCCTTGGTGGCCTGGGCCTCGGTGTCGAAGACGGCCACGCCGACCGTGACCGCCATCTGGTCCTTGAGGTAGGTCACGCGTATCAGGCGGGTGCAGTCGTTCCCGGTGAGGATCTTGGGGAGCGTGCCGCCGGCCGCCGAGGCGCAGGTGCGGGTGTCCGCCGTGGGGCCCTTCTTGTAGACCGTCTCGCCCATGGTGAGCTGGGTCCCCGGGAAGAGGGTCTCCGGGCTGAGCGGGGCCTTGTCCTTCTTCGCGCTGGCGATGAAGTCCTCGGGGTCCAGCGGGGGCGGGGCGCTGGTCGGGGCGAACGAGGGGGCCGAGGCGCTCTGGCTCGGGATGTCGGCCGACGGCAGGGAGGCCGGGTTCCCCTTGTTGTCGCCGCCCGCCGAGACGACGGCCACGGCGACGGCGGTGCCGATCGCGGCCGTGGCCAGCGCGCCACCGCCGATCAGCAGCACCCGGCGGCGCTTGTTGCGGGCCTCGGAGGCTTCGGCGAGCGCCGCCCAGTCCGGCGACTGGCCGCCCCCGCTGCTCCAGGGCTGCTGCGACTGCGGTTTCCAGGGATCCCACTGGGACTGAGGTCCCCCCTGCTGCCCATAGCTCATGGGCCGCATCTTAGACGGGACAAGGGGTGTGCTGGTCCGCCCGGATCGGCTCTCCAGCCCCTAGCGTTCCTTCCATGCGCACGGGCAAAGGCGACATCTCCGGGTGGTTGGGGCGACTGCTGCCGGCCGTGCTGTTGCTGGGGTGCCTGCTGTCGTGGCCGGTCCTCGCGGGCGGGGTGTGGCCGTCCGCCGTGGTGGCGGCGCTGGGGGCGTACCGTCGTCCGCGCGGTGGTGGATCCGTGCTGCGGTGGTGCGCCGCGGTCGCCGTGGAGGTGGCGCTGTCGGCGGTGTTTCCGTTCGCGCGGCCGGTGCGGCGCCGGACGCTGCGCAGGGTCGTCACGCTCTGTGCGGTCCTGTACGCCTCGGTGACCGAGCGGCTGCGGTGATACCGCGTTTTGACCCTTGTGGTGTACCCCGGTATTCTGCTTGTTCGTTGTGTATTGGCTTGCTCATTCTCACGGGACGGGCCCTTACACCGGTCCACCGGGCCGATGACCAGCGACCCCACGTACGCGGTATGCGTCGCCGCAGTGCGGTCCAGGCTGTCGTGATCGTTTCGGTGACCAGTTATGGACCATTCACTCGAAGCGAAGGCTACGAACCGTGCGTACGTACAGCCCCAAGCCCGGCGATGTGACGCGCCAGTGGCACGTCATCGACGCCCAGGACGTTGTCCTGGGTCGTCTCGCCACCACTGCCGCGACGCTCCTCCGGGGCAAGCACAAGCCGATCTACGCCCCCCACGTCGACGCTGGTGACTTCGTCATCATCATCAACGCGGACAAGGTGCACCTGTCCGGCAACAAGCGGACCCAGAAGATGGCGTACCGCCACTCCGGCTACCCGGGTGGTCTGCGCTCCGTCCGTTACGACGAGCTCCTCGACAAGAACCCCGAGAAGGCCATCGAGAAGGCCGTCAAGGGCATGCTCCCCAAGAACACGCTGGGCCGTCAGATGCTCTCGAAGCTGAAGGTCTACAAGGGTGACCAGCACCCGCACGGCGCGCAGCAGCCGCAGCCGTACGAGATCACCCAGGTCGCGCAGTAAGTCCGGCCACCCCCTAAGACTGAACAGAATCTGAGGAGAATCGTGGCCGAGACCACTGCCGAGCAGCCGCTCGAAGAGCTTGACATCGACAGCTACACCACCGAGTCCGAGGTCCCCGTCGAGGGTGAGTACACCTCGGAGTCCATGGCCTCCCGCTTCGGTGAGCCCCAGCCGGCCGCCGGCCTGGGCCGTCGTAAGAACGCCATCGCCCGCGTCCGGATCGTCCCGGGCACCGGCAAGTGGAAGATCAACGGTCGCACCCTCGAGGACTACTTCCCGAACAAGGTGCACCAGCAGGAAGTCAACGAGCCCTTCAAGGTGCTCGAGCTCGACGACCGCTACGACGTCGTCGCCCGCATCTCCGGTGGCGGTGTCTCCGGCCAGGCCGGTGCGCTCCGTCTCGGTGTCGCCCGTGCGCTGAACGAGGCGGACGTCGACAACAACCGCGGCCCGCTGAAGAAGGCCGGCTTCCTCAAGCGCGACGACCGTGCGGTCGAGCGCAAGAAGGCCGGTCTGAAGAAGGCCCGCAAGGCTCCGCAGTACAGCAAGCGCTAAACGCGACGCCCGTCCTGGCGACTGGCTTCGCAACGATCGCCCCGGCGGCACGGTTGTGCTGCCGGGGCGGTCTCGTTTACACAACCCCTACAGCCCCCGGACAGTCTCAGGGGGTGCACATCGGGGATGTGAGCCGCATTCTCTTCAGCAATTCGGAGGACACCACTGTGGGACGACTCTTCGGCACGGACGGCGTGCGCGGTGTCGCCAACGCGGATCTGACGGCGGAGATGGCCCTGGGCCTCTCCGTGGCCGCGGCACACGTACTGGCCGAGGCGGGCACGTTCGAGGGCCACCGGCCGAAAGCCGTGGTCGGGCGTGACCCCCGTGCGTCCGGGGAGTTCCTGGAAGCCGCCGTGGTGGCGGGCCTCGCCAGCGCCGGCGTGGACGTCCTGCGGGTCGGCGTGCTGCCGACGCCCGCCGTGGCGTATCTGACCGGGGAGCTGGGCGCCGACCTCGGTGTGATGCTCTCCGCGAGCCACAACGCCATGCCCGACAACGGCATCAAGTTCTTCGCCCGCGGTGGGCACAAGCTCGCCGACGAGCTGGAGGACCGGATCGAGTCCGTCTACGAGGAGCACCGCACCGGCGCCCCATGGGACCGGCCGACCGGGTCCGGGGTGGGCCGCGTGCGTGACTACGAGGAGGGCTCCGACCGGTACGTCGCGCATCTGCTGGGCGTCCTGCCCAACCGGCTCGACGGGCTGAAGGTCGTCCTCGACGAGGCGCACGGCGCCGCCGCCCGGGTGTCGCCGGAGGCGTTCCAGCAGGCCGGTGCCGAGGTCGTCACGATCGGGGCCGAGCCGGACGGGCTCAACATCAACGACGGGTGCGGTTCGACGCACCTGGACAAGATCAAGGCCGCCGTCGTCGAGCACGGTGCCGATCTCGGCATCGCGCACGACGGTGACGCCGACCGGTGCCTCGCCGTCGACCACAGCGGCGCGGAGGTGGACGGGGACCAGATCCTCGCCGTGCTCGCGCTGGCGATGCGGGAGCGGTCCGTGCTGCGGTCCGGCACGGTCGTGGCCACGGTGATGTCCAACCTCGGGTTCAAGCTCGCCATGGAGCGCGAGGGCATCCGGCTGGTGCAGACCGCCGTCGGTGACCGGTACGTGCTGGAGGAGATGAAGGAGCACGGGTTCGCCCTCGGCGGCGAGCAGTCCGGCCACGTCATCATCCTCGACCACGCGACGACCGGGGACGGGACGCTGACCGGGCTGATGCTGGCGGCGCGGGTGGCGCAGACCGGGCGTACGCTCGCGGATCTGGCCGGGGTCATGGAGCGGCTGCCGCAGGTGCTGATCAATGTGCCGGACGTCGACAGGGCCCGGGTGGGGACGTCCTCGGAGCTGGCGTCGGCGGTCGCGGATGCGGAGCGGGAGCTCGGGCAGACCGGGCGGGTGCTGCTGCGTCCCTCCGGGACGGAGCCGTTGGTCCGGGTGATGGTCGAGGCGGCCGATATCGAGCAGGCTCGGTCTGTTGCGGGGCGGTTGGCTGATGTGGTGAAGTCCGCGCTCGGCTAGAACCGGGTCGGAGGTGGGGGGTTCTGTCGTAGGCGGGCCGCGGGTTCGTCGTGGCTTGTCGCGCAGTTCCGCGCGCCCCTCAGGCGTCGGCCTTCTGGCGTTGTCTTGTCCAGAACCACTTCTGGGCCAGCAGAGTTGCCGTGCCGGCGACGATGATGCCCAGCAGGTTCAGCAGGAGCTGCTGGGTGGAGCCCCAGGTCTGGCTCGTGTCGCCGTAGCTCAGGGCCACTGCCGCGTTCGCCGCCGCGGGGACCGTGGTGACGGAGATGGCGACGCCCACCAGCGCGCCCGACTTGGCCGAGGTCAGGGAAAGGGTGCCGGCGATGCCGGCCAGGACCGCCACGACGAAGGAGAACCAGTCGGGGGCGTAGATGAAGCCGGTGTTGGGGCGGTCGGCTTCCAGCTGGGCCTCGGTGAACAGGCCGACCGCGTCCATGAAGAGGCTGAAGAGGACCGTCGTCGCCATCGCCACCGCGAAGCCCACCAGCAGGGCGATCAGCGAGCGCAGGGCGAGGCGCGGCCCGCGCTGGACGATCGCGGTGCAGATGCCGGCGAGGGGGCCGAACTCGGGGCCCACCGCCATGGCGCCCACGATCAGGATCGCGTTGTCCAGGACCACACCGCAGGCCGCGATCATCGTGGCGAGCGTGATGAACGCCAGGTAGGTGACGGAGAGGGTGGACTCCTCGTGCGTCGCGTCGCTCAGGCCCTCCCACAGGACGGCGTCCGCGCCCTCCCCCGGGGCGTCCGCCTCGGCCTTGTCGGCCCGCTCCGACAGGGACAGGTCGATGGTCTCGACCGCGATGGAACCGGTGGTGTCGATGCCCAGTTCCCGCAGCCCGGCGAGCAGTTCGTCGCCCGCCTCCCGCGCCACGTCGCACAGCACCACGTCCCCGGCGGGGTCACGGGCGGCGCCCGGCAGCACGACGAGGTGGGTGGTGCCGACCGTCTTCTCGATCAACCGGACCACCTCTTCGGTCCGGTCGGACGGTGTGATCAGACGCAGATGGAGCATGGCGCCCATCTAACCCGCCTTTCCCACCGGCGTCACAGCTTGCGCAGGCTGAGCCGCTGCACCTTGTGGTCCGGGCCCTTGCGCAGGACGAGGGTGGCGCGGCCGCGGGTCGGGGCGATGTTCTCGACCAGGTTCGGCCGGTTGATCGTGCGCCACATCGTCCGGGCGTAGTCGAGGGCCTCCTCCTCCGAGACCTGGGTGTACTTGCGGAAGTACGAGGAGGGGTCCTGGAAGGCGGTCGCGCGCAGCTTGCGGAAGCGGTTGAGGTACCAGGTCTCGACGTCCTCGACGCGGGCGTCGACGTACACGCTGAAGTCGAAGTAGTCGGCGAGACCGACCCGGGTGCGGCCGTCCTTGCCGGGCAGGGCGGGCTGGAGGACGTTCAGGCCCTCGACGATCAGGATGTCCGGGCGGCGGACCGTGAGCCGCTTGTCGGGGACGATGTCGTAGATCAGGTGGGAGTAGACGGGCGCGGTGACCTCGTCCTTGCCGGCCTTGATGTCGGCGACGAAGCGGGTCAGGGCGCGGCGGTCGTAGGACTCCGGGAAACCCTTGCGGGACATCAGGCCGCGGGCCTTGAGCTCCTTGGTGGGGAGCAGGAAGCCGTCGGTGGTGACCAGCTCCACGCGCGGATGCTCGGGCCAGCGCGAGAGCAGGGCCTGGAGGAGGCGGGCGACCGTCGACTTGCCCACCGCGACCGAGCCGGCCACCCCTATGACGAAGGGGGTGCCCGACTGGGAGCCCTGCTCGCCCAGGAACGTGTTCAGCGCGCCTCTGAGGCCGTCCGTGGCGCCGACGTAGAGATTGAGCAGGCGGGACAGCGGGAGGTAGATGTCCCGCACCTCGTCGAGGTCGATCACGTCGCCGAGACCGCGCAGCTTCTCGACCTCCTCAGCCGTGAGCGGCAGCGGCGTCTTGTCACGCAGCGCGCTCCACTCGGCTCGGGTGAGGTCGACGTAGGGAGTCGCCTCCGGGCGGGGCCGGTGGGCGCTCCGGGGCATCGAGGAGACCGGAGAGATCACAGTCCATTGTTACGGGCGTACGAACAGATGGTGAGGTGGGATCCGTCACGCCTGGTGTTCGACCGGCTTGCTCCTGATGAGGGCTGGTACAGGGGGGAATGTCAGTGGTGTGCGTCACAGTTGTGGGAGAGGTGGGCCCGGTCCGGGGTCCACGAACGCCTGGGGGTACCCATGACGTACGCGATTGAGGCGGAAGGCCTGGTCAAGCGGTTCAAGGAGACCGAGGCGCTGGCCGGCGTCGACCTGGCGGCCCGCAAGGGGACGGTGCTCGGGCTGCTGGGGCCCAATGGTGCGGGGAAGACGACCGCGGTGCGGATCTTCGCGACACTGCTGCGCCCGGACGGGGGCAGAGCCCGGGTGGCCGGTCACGACGTGGTCCGGGAGGCCGGGTTCGTCCGCTCCCTGGTCGGGCTGACCGGGCAGTACGCGGCGGTCGACGAGAACCTGACCGGCACGGAGAATCTGCTGCTCATCGGCCGGCTGCTGGGTCTGCCGAGGCGGGAGGCGAAGGCGCGGGCCGGTGAACTGCTGGAGCGGTTCCAGCTGACCCACGCGGCCGGGCGGGCCGCGAAGACCTTCTCGGGCGGCATGCGCAGACGCCTGGACCTCGCGGCCAGTCTGGTCGGCCGGCCCAGCATCCTCTTCCTCGACGAGCCGACCACGGGGCTTGATCCACACAGCCGTGGTGAGCTGTGGGACCTGCTGCGCGGCCTGGTCGCAGACGGTGCGACCGCCCTGCTGACCACGCAGTATCTGAACGAGGCCGATGTCCTCGCCGACGACATCGTGGTGATCGACAAGGGCCGCGTGATCGCCGAGGGCACGCCGGACCAGTTGAAGGCGCAGGTCGGGGGCCAGGTGCTGGAGCTCAGGCCGCTCGCCGGGCAGGACCTCGCGCGGGCGCACACACTGGTGGCCGGGGCCGCCGGGCCGCACGCCCGGATCGAGGGCGAGATGGTCACCGCCCCGGTGAAGGACCCCGAGCTGATGCCGGCCGTCGTGCGCGCGCTGGACCGGGAGGGCATCGCGGTCGGGGAGCTGGCCCTGCGCCGCTCCTCGCTCGACGAGGTCTTCCTGTCCCTGACCGGCCACCGCGCCGAGCCGGGCGCGGCCGAGGAGGACGGCGGCGCGGCCGTCCGGGAGGATCAGGAACTGGAGAAGGCGGTGAGCCGGTCATGACCGCAACCGCCACCACCCTCACCGCGCCGGTGACCGCGTCGGGCCGGGTGCCTCCTCTGGCCGGGCTGCGGCAGACCTTCACGATGGCCTGGCGGAGTCTGGTCGCCGTCAAGCACAACCCGCTCGAACTGGTCGACTACAGCATCACGCCGATCATGTTCGTGTTCCTGTTCACCTATGTGCTGGGCGGGCAGATGGCCGGCTCGCCCGAGGCGTATCTGAAGTACGCGCTGCCCGGGATCATCGTGCAGAACACCCTGTTCATGACGATGTACACGGCGATGGCGCTCAACACCGACCTCACCAAGGGCGTCTTCGACCGGCTGCGCAGTCTGCCCATCGCCCGCTCCGCTCCGCTGATCGGCCGGATCACCGCGGACCTCGCGAAGCACCTGTGGGCGCTGCTGCTGATGATCGGCCTCGGTCTGGCGCTCGGTTTCCGCATCACCGGCGGCTTCGGCGGCTTCCTGCTCGGCACCCTGCTGGTGGTGGTGTTCGCCGCGGCCGTCTCCTGGAGCGCGGTGCTGATCGGGATGCTGGCCGGCGACGCCGAGAAGGTCCAGGCGTTCGCGTTCACGATCATCTTCCCGATCACCTTCACCAGCAGCGCGTTCGTCGTCGTCGACACGATGCCCGGCTGGCTCCAGGCGTGGAGCGACGTCAATCCGGTGACCCATCTGTCGGACGCGTTCCGGGGGCTGCTGCTGGGCGGGGCGGTGGCGGAGCCGGTGCTGTGGTCGTTGGTGTGGGCGGCGGGCATCGCCCTGGTGTTCTATCCGTTGGCCATGCGGGCCTATCGGGCGAAAGTCTGATCCGGGCCTTCGTACCCCGGTGGGAATTTCCGAATTCGGGCACGCGACGGCCTGTTCGGGGCGTGAATCGACCCTAAGCTGCCGCCCATGTGTGGAATCGTGGGATACGTGGGGCCGCAGTCCGCGCTCGAGGTCGTGATGGCCGGGCTCAAGCGGCTGGAGTACCGGGGGTACGACTCGGCGGGCGTCGCCGTCCTGGCCGACGGCGGGCTGGCGACGGCGAAGAAGGCCGGGAAGCTGCTCAACCTGGAGAAGGAGCTGGACGGCAGGCCGCTGCCGGCCGGCACGACGGGCATCGGGCACACCCGGTGGGCCACGCACGGCGGGCCTACGGACACCAACGCCCACCCGCACATCGACAACGCGGGCCGGGTCGCGGTGGTGCACAACGGCATCATCGAGAACTTCGCCCCGCTGCGTGCCGAACTCGCGGAGCGCGGCCACGACCTGGCCTCCGAGACGGACACCGAGGTCGTCGCGCATCTGCTCGCCGAGGAGTTCTCCTCCTGCGCGGATCTCGCCGAGGCGATGCGGCTGGTGTGCCGGCGGCTGGAGGGCGCGTTCACGCTGGTCGCGGTGCACGCCGACGAGCCGGACGTGGTGGTGGGCGCGCGGCGGAACTCACCGCTGGTGGTCGGCGTCGGTCAGGGCGAGGCCTTCCTCGCCTCGGACGTCGCCGCGTTCATCGCCCACACCCGTTCGGCGATCGAGCTCGGCCAGGACCAGGTGGTGGAGCTGCGCCGGGACGGCGTGACGGTGACGGGCTTCGACGGCCGCCCGGCCGACGTGCGCTCCTACCACGTCGACTGGGACGCCTCGGCCGCCGAGAAGGGCGGCTACGACTACTTCATGCTCAAGGAGATCGCCGAGCAGCCCAAGGCGGTCGCCGACACGCTCCTGGGCCGGATCGACGGGTCCGGTTCGCTGACGCTGGACGAGGTGCGGATCCCCCCGCGGGTGCTGCGGGAGACCGACAAGGTCGTCATCGTCGCCTGCGGTACGGCCTTCCACGCCGGGATGATCGCCAAGTACGCGATCGAGCACTTCACGCGGCTGCCCTGCGAGGTGGAGCTGGCGAGCGAGTTCCGCTACCGGGATCCGATCCTGGACGCGCAGACGCTGGTCATCGCCATCTCCCAGTCCGGCGAGACCATGGACACGCTGATGGCGCTGCGGCACGCCCGCGAGCAGGGCTCCAAGGTGCTGGCGATCTGCAACACCAACGGTTCGACGATTCCCCGTGAGTCGGACGCGGTGCTGTACACGCACGCCGGGCCGGAGGTGGCCGTCGCCTCGACCAAGGCGTTCCTGACGCAGCTCGTGGCGTGCTACCTGGTCGCCCTGTACCTCGGTCAGGTGCGGGGCACGAAGTGGGGCGACGAGATCCGGGCGGTGATCCGCGACCTGTCGTCGATCTCCGGTGCGGTGGAACAGGTGCTGGGCACGATGGAGCCGGTGCGGGAGCTGGCGCGCACGCTGGCCTCGAAGAAGACGGTGCTGTTCCTCGGCCGGCACGTGGGGTATCCGGTGGCGCTCGAAGGGGCGCTGAAGCTCAAGGAACTCGCCTATATGCACGCGGAGGGGTTCGCGGCCGGGGAGCTGAAGCACGGGCCGATCGCACTGATCGAGGAGGACCTGCCGGTGGTCGTGGTGGTGCCGTCGCCGCGCGGGCGGTCGGTGCTGCACGACAAGATCGTGTCCAACATCCAGGAGATCCGGGCGCGGGGTGCGCGCACGATCGTGATCGCCGAGGAGGGTGACGAGGCGGTCGTGCCGTACGCGGATCACCTGGTCCGGATCCCCGCCACGCCGACCCTGCTGCAGCCGCTCGTCGCGACGGTGCCGCTCCAGGTGTTCGCCTGCGAGCTCGCGACGGCCCGGGGGAACGAGGTGGACCAGCCGCGGAACCTGGCCAAGTCGGTCACGGTGGAGTGAGCGGGCAGCCGGAGTGAACGCCGAGGGGCGAAGGGCCGGATGCCCTTCGCCCCTCGGCTCAGCCGGTCGGGCCGTCAGGTGCTCAGACGGGCAGGCAGGTCGCGGGGACCTCAGATGGGCAGGCAGGTCGCGGGGACCCAGCCCTCCACGCTGGTGCTGTTGGGGCCGCCGAAGTACCACTTGTTGCTCGTCTTGCCGCAGGCCGTGTAGCTGCCGCCGGTGACGGGCTTGCTGCCGCCGAAGCAGATGCCGCCCTTCTGGCCCTTGCCCCAGGTGCCGAGCGCGGTCGAGCTCGTCTTGGGCTGGCTGCGGAGGTTGACGGTCGCCTTCGGCTTGACGTTGGTCAGCGCGCTGCTGCAATCGGGCTTGGTCGCCGCGGCGGCGGTGCCGGCGGTGGCGACGGTGCCGGTGAGGGCCGTGGCGAGGAGAGCTATGGCACTGGCCGCGGTCCCCAGCGACGTGAACTTCATGGACTGTGTCCTCCCGTTTGGTGCGATGCCGTTTGCACATCGCGGTCAGCGCGAACTCTATAGCGGGGAGGGACAGTTGAGGATCACGGGGGTCGGCCGGGCGGTGTCCGGGAGTCGTTCGCGCCGGACCGGGCCCGTCACCGTAGGGTGCTGCCCATGAGCATCATCGGGGTCGGCATCGACGTTGCCGAGATCGAGCGGTTCGCGGCTTCACTGGAGCGTACGCCCGCGTTGGCGGCGCGGCTGTTCGTGGCGCGGGAGTTGCTGCTGCCCAGCGGGGAGCGGCGGGGCGTCGCCTCCCTCGCCGCGCGCTTCGCGGCCAAGGAGGCACTGGCCAAGGCGCTCGGCGCCCCGCCCGGGCTGCTGTGGACGGACGCCGAGGTGTGTGTCGAGGACAGCGGGCAGCCCCGGCTGCGGGTGAGCGGGACGGTGGCCGCGCGGGCCGCCGAGCTCGGCGTGCGCGGCTGGCACGTCTCCCTGAGCCATGACGCGGGGGTGGCCTCCGCCGTGGTGATCGCGGAGGGCTGAGGGGCTAGGCCAGGGACCAGAGCAGCGTGATCGTGCCGATGAGGCCGATCGCGCCCAGGGCCGTACCGGCCGCCGCGGGCCACAGCCGGCCCGTGCCCTTGCGGGCGTAGTGCAGGCCCATCGTCCCGAACGTCACCGCGAGGGCGCCGGCCAACGCCGTCCACGGGATGAGGAACGCCCAGGTGCCCACCGCCGAGAAGGCGCCGAGGACCAGGGCCGTGGGGCCGAGGGCGGTGGCGGGGGTGTCCGTGTCGCCGGGTGCTGCCGAGCTGGTCATGTCTCGTCGATCCCCTTTTTGAACGAGTTCAAAACACGGCTCGATCGTACGCCCGGGGCGTCGTCCGTGGGGCAGGACCCCCGAAAACCCCCCGCCGGGTGTGGTGGACGGGTTCCGAGGCATGTGTGGTGCCGGGGGAATGGGCCTGTGTGTGCGGAGAACGGGTCTGCGTGTGAGGGGGAGTGGGCCGGTGGTCCTGCGGGAAACTCGACCGCATGCGTACTGCGTACAGCGTGGAGACGGTCCGGAACGCCGAACGGGAGCTGATGGCGCGGCTGCCGGAGGGGGCGCTGATGCAACGCGCCGCCGCCGGGCTCGCCGCGGCCTGCGCCGACCTGCTGGGGCGGGTGTACGGCAGCAGGGTCGTGCTGCTGGTCGGCAGTGGTGACAACGGGGGTGACGCCCTGTACGCCGGGGCCAGGCTGGCCCGCCGCGGGGCCGGGGTCACGGCGGTGCTGCTCGCGCCGGAGCGGACGCACGCGGCGGGGCTCGCGGCGTTGCGGCGGGCCGGGGGGCGGGTCGCGGGCGCCGGCGACGGGGAGGCGCTCGTCGAGGGCGCGGACCTCGTCGTCGACGGGATCGTCGGGATCGGCGGGAAGGGCGGGCTGCGGTCGGACGCGGTGCCGTTGGCCGCCGCCGCCGGGCGCTCGCGCGGTGCCGTCGTCGCCGTCGACCTGCCTAGCGGTGTCGACGCCGACACCGGCGAGGTGCACGGGCATGCCGTACGGGCCGATCTGACCGTGACGTTCGGGACGCACAAGCCGGGGCTCCTGATCGATCCGGCACGGGAGTACGCGGGGTCGGTGCGGCTCGTCGACATCGGGCTGGAGCTGCCGGTCGAGCCGGAGCTGGAGGCGTTGCAGCACGAGGACGTGGCCCGGCTGCTGCCGGTGCCGGGGGCGGAGAGCGACAAGTACCGGCGGGGCGTGGTCGGGATCGCCGCCGGATCGGCGCGCTACCCGGGGGCCGCGGTGCTCGCCGTCTCGGGCGCGCTGCGGGGCGGGGCCGGGGCCGTGCGCTACGTCGGGCCGGCCGGGCACGCCGTCATCGCGCGGTTTCCCGAGACGCTCGTGTCGGATCAGGGGCCGAAGCACGCCGGGCGGGTGCAGGCGTGGGTCGTCGGGCCGGGGGCCGGGGACGACGCGGTGACGGTGGCGGAGGTACTGGCGGCGGACGTGCCGGTGCTGATCGACGCGGACGGGTTGCGGCTGGCGGACGCGGAGGTCGTGCGGGGGCGGCGGGCGCCGACGCTGATGACGCCGCACGCGGGGGAGGCGGCGGCCCTGCTGGGTGTGGAGCGGGCGGAGGTCGAGGGTGGCCGGCTGGCGGCGGTCCGGGAGCTGGCGCGGCGGTACGGGGCGACGGTGTTGCTGAAGGGATCCACGACGCTGGTGGCCGACTCGGGGGGTGGGGCGGTGCGGGTGAATCCGACGGGGACGGGGTGGCTGGCCACGGCCGGGAGCGGGGACGTGCTGTCGGGGCTGGGCGGGTCGTTGCTGGCGGCGGGGTTGTCGGCGGTGGACGCGGGGAGTGTGGGGGCGTATCTGCACGGGCTCGCCGGGCGGTTGGCGGCGGATGGGGCGCCGGTGGGGGCGCATGATGTGGCGGATGCGGTTCCGGAGGCTTGGCGGAATGTTCTTGGCTGAGTGAGTGACGGTGGCTGCGGAGGTCGCGGTGGCTGTGGAGGTCGCGGTGGCGGTGGGCGGTCGGTGCGGGTGGGTGGGGGGTGCTGTGGGGTTGGGTCGCCCCCTCCCCCCTTCCCTTCCCGACTCCGGGGGCTGCCGCCCCCGGGCCCCCGCTTCGGCCTGAACGGCCCCGTCCTCGAGCGCCGGACGGGCTGAGGGGCTTCGGTCGGCTGAATGGCATCGGGCCGAAACCGAATCGCCCGGCGGCGGTAGCCGGCCCGGCGGTGGGCCTGCCGTCGCAGTGGGGTCCGGGGGCTCTGAGACACTGGGCGCGATGAGCGAGAGAACAGCCACGTCCGCGCCCCTGCGGGCCCGGGCCGAGATCGATCTGGCCGCCCTGCGGGCCAATGTGCGGGCTCTGCGCGCCCATGCGCCGGGCGCGGCCGTGATGGCCGTGGTGAAGTCCGAGGCGTACGGACACGGGGCCGTGCCGTGTGCCCGGGCCGCCGTAGCCGCCGGGGCGAGCTGGCTGGGCACGGCCACGCCCGAGGAGGCCTTCGCCCTGCGCGCCGCCGGGCTGCGGGGCCGCATCATGTGCTGGCTGTGGACGCCCGGCGGCCCCTGGCGCGAGGCGATCGAGGCCGAGTTGGACGTGTCCGTGAGCGGGATGTGGGCCCTGGAGGAGATCGTCGCGGCGGCCCGGGAAGCCGGCCGGCCCGCCCGCGTCCAGCTCAAGGCCGACACCGGGCTCGGACGCAGCGGGTGCCAGCCCGGGGACGACTGGGCCGCGCTGGTCGGTGCGGCGCTGCGGGCCGAGGCCGAGGGGCTGCTGCGCGTGACGGGGCTGTGGTCGCACTTCGCCTGTGCCGACGAGCCCGGGCATCCCTCCATCGCCGCCCAGCTCGGCGTGTTCCGCGAGATGGTCGCGTACGCCGAGGGACAGGGCGTACGGCCAGAGGTCCGGCACATCGCCAACTCGCCGGCCACGCTCACGCTCCCCGAGAGCCACTTCGACCTGGTCCGCACCGGCATCGCCACCTACGGCATCTCGCCCAGCCCCGAGCTGGGCACCCCGGCCGACTTCGGGCTGCGCCCCGTGATGACGCTGTCCGCCTCGCTGGCCCTGGTCAAGCGCGTACCGGGCGGGCACGGCGTCAGCTACGGCCACCACTACGTGACACCCGGCGCGACCACCCTCGGCCTGGTGCCGCTGGGCTACGCCGACGGCATCCCGCGGCACGCCTCCTCGGCCGGGCCGGTCCTCGTCGAGGGCAAGTGGCGCACGGTCGCCGGGCGGGTCGCGATGGACCAGTTCGTGGTCGATCTTGGGGGCGACGAGCCCGCGGCGGGGGACGAGGCGGTCCTCTTCGGGCCCGGGGACCGCGGGGAGCCCACCGCGGAGGACTGGGCCCAGGCGGCCGGAACCATCGCCTACGAGATCGTGACCCGGATCGGAACGCGTGTTCCGCGCGTCTATGTGAATGAGGAACGGGACGGGTAACCAGGACGGGGAACCCGTCACACGAGACACAGCACGAACCTCGGCAACACCAGCACCATCCGACCCAGCAGGTCATCCCACCGGCACCCCGGCGAAGAGGAGCGGTACGTGAGCGAGAGCAGTGCGGAGGTCGTCGCGGACGTCGCCTCCGCAGCCGTCGCGGCCTCCGCCGCGGGGGCGGCGGGAGGCTGGCGCCGTGCGACCGGCATCGCCGGCGTGGCGATAGGCGTGGTGGCCACGGGCGCGGCCGCCGGTGTCGCCCTGGAACGGATGACGGTCGGCCGCGGCATGCGCCAGAAGGCCCGGCTCGCCCTGGACTCGGCCGGGCCGTACGGCTCGCTGCGCGGCATGCCGGGCAAGGCGTTCGCCGACGACGGCACCGAGCTGTACTACGAGGTCGACGACCTCGACCCGGAGGCCGCACCGGCCGCCATCGGCCCGCGCCGCCGGCGGCTCTTCGGCCGCAAGTCACCCGCTCCCGTCACCGTGGTCTTCAGCCACGGCTACTGCCTGAGCCAGGACTCCTGGCACTTCCAGCGGGCGGCCCTGCGGGGCGTCGTGCGGACCGTGCACTGGGACCAGCGCAGCCACGGCCGGTCCGGTCGTGGCGTGGCCCAGGGGCGGGACGACGAGCCGGTCACGATCGAGCAGCTGGGCCGGGACCTCAAGGCCGTCATAGACGCGGCGGCCCCCGAGGGCCCGCTCGTGCTCGTCGGGCACTCGATGGGCGGCATGACGGTCATGGCGCTGGCGGATCAGTACCCCGAGCTGATCCGCGAGCGGGTCGTCGGGGTCGCCTTCGTGGGGACGTCCTCCGGGCGGCTCGGCGAGGTCAACTACGGCCTGCCGGTCGCCGGGGTCAACGTGGTGCGGCGCGTGCTGCCCGGAGTGCTGAAGGCGCTGGGGCAGCGGGCCGAGCTGGTGGAGAAGGGACGCCGGGCGACCGCGGACCTGTTCGCCGGGATCATCAAGCGGTACTCCTTCGCGTCCCGGGACGTCGACCCCGCCGTCGCCCGGTTCGCCGAGCGGATGATCGAGAGCACGCCGATCGACGTGGTCGCCGAGTACTACCCGGCGTTCAACGACCACGACAAGACCGAGGCGCTCGCCCACTTCGCGGAGCTGCCCGTGCTCGTCCTGGCCGGGGTGCAGGATCTGGTCACGCCGAGTGAGCACAGCGAGGCCATCGCCGACCTGCTCCCCGACGCCGAGCTGGTCCTGGTGCCGGACGCGGGCCACCTGGTGATGCTGGAACACCCGGAAGTGGTCACCGACCGCCTCGCCGACCTGCTCACCCGCACGGGTGCCGTGCCCGCAGGGGCTACCGTGAAGGGCTATGGAAGCACCAGCACCGCACAGCCCGGCTGAGTCCGGATCCGTCCAGATCGTCGTCACGTCCCCCGAGCAGATGCGGGAGCTGGGCCGCCGGCTCGCGAAACTGCTGCGCGCCGGTGACCTGGTGATGCTCAGCGGCGAGCTCGGCGCGGGCAAGACGACGCTGACCCGTGGTCTGGGCGAGGGGCTCGGCGTGCGCGGGGCCGTCACCTCGCCGACGTTCGTGATCGCCCGGGTGCACCCCTCGCTGGGCGAGGGGCCGCCGCTGGTCCACGTCGACGCCTATCGCCTCTCCGGCGGTCTGGACGAGATGGAGGACCTCGACCTCGACGTCTCGCTGCCCGACTCCGTGGTGGTCGTGGAGTGGGGCGAGGGCAAGGTCGAGGAGCTGACCGAGGACCGGCTCCAGGTCGTGATCCACCGGGCGGTCGGCGACACGACCGACGAGGTCCGGCAGATGACGGTCACCGGTCTGGGGGAACGCTGGGCCGAGGCGGACCTGAGCGTGCTCGCCGCCTGAGCGCGCTCTGCCCGGGTACCCGCCGCCCGAAGCCCCCGGGTGAGTCCCGGCGTGCGGTCATTTGATGGACGTTCCGACAAGACGTCGGCAAGATGTTGCGTCCGGCGTCTTGTGCGTGGTCACATGGTATCCAGTCCGTAGTTAGGTGTGCCTAACTTCGTTTGCCCCGGCCCTTCGGGAGGCGTCCATGTCGGCTACAGAGAGCAAGGGGCAGCCGCAGCGGTTCGCGGTCGCCGGGGTGTCCATGCGCGACCTGCTGGCGGCCGGCGAGGCGGCGGCGCTGATCTCCACGCCCCCGCGCGCTCCCGACCCGGAGTTCTCCGATCGAGTCCCCGAGCACCGCGAAGCCGCCTAGGACCTGTCGTCACATTC
Source organism: Streptomyces tuirus (assembly GCF_014701095.1). Lineage (NCBI taxonomy): Bacteria > Bacillati > Actinomycetota > Actinomycetes > Kitasatosporales > Streptomycetaceae > Streptomyces > Streptomyces tuirus. Next base: position 4,580,980 of record NZ_AP023439.1, read on the forward strand.
CCGTCTGCCGCGCGACGCCCGGACCTGGGACCGGCCCGGACGGCTGGTCCTAGCGGACGACCACGACCGTGCGGCCGATCGTCGCGAACGTCCACATCGCGTCGCCGTCCGCGCGGGACTCACGGATACCGCCCGTGCGGGCCTTCGGACCGGAGGCCGGGGCGGAGGCGGCCGGGCCTCCCACGGCCGAGCTGAAGCCGATCACCACGCCGTCGACGGTCGCGAAGCGCACCACGTGCTCGATCGGGACGCCGTCGGACCCGGTGACCGAGTTCGAGCGGGACGTCACCGAGTAGCTGCCCGGCGCCGGGTCCACCGCGCTCGGAACCACCTTGAACGTACGGCTGACCGCCTCGTCCGCGGCGACCAGCCACACCCGGTCGCCGCGCAGCGAGTACACGACCCGGGCGCCCTTGCCCGAGTCGCCGGGCAGTGCCGTGGGGTCCTTCTTCACCTGGGGCGCCTTCGACGTGCCCGCCGCCGGGGCGGCGCCCGCGTGCGCCGCTCTGCCGAGGCCGGGGGGAAGGGACTCGGCTGCCTGATGGGCGAGGTAGCCGACCGTCGCGAGGGCCGCGGCGGTGAGCCCGGCCACGATTCCCGAGCTGCTGGCTGACACCGGAGTCCACCTCACGTCGTATCGCTGTCGTGACGGTAGGTGACGGTAGCAGCACGTGACGACCCGACAGGTGCGGCCGTGCCGGGCCCCGGGGAGCCGTAGGCTGTTTGCGTGCTCTTGCTCGCTCTGGATACCGCCACGCCCGCCGTCACCGTCGCGCTGCACGACGGACGCGATGTCATCACCTCCTCGAGTCAGGTGGACGCGCGCCGGCACGGGGAACTGCTGCTGCCGGCGATCGACCGGGTCTTCGCCGAGGCCGGTCTGCGGCTCGACGCCGTCACGGGGATCGTCGCCGGGATCGGTCCGGGACCGTACACCGGGCTGCGCGTCGGCCTGATGACCGCGGACACCTTCGGGCTCGCGCTCGGTGTCCCCGTGCACGGCGTGTGCACGCTGGACGGCCTCGCCTACGCCGCCGACCTGGAGGGCCCGTTCGTCGTCGCGACCGACGCCCGCCGCAAGGAGGTGTACTGGGCCCGCTACAGCGACTCCCGGACCCGGGTCACCGACCCGGCCGTGGACCGGCCCGCCGACATCGCCGAGCAGGTCGAGGGGCTGCCCGCGATCGGTGCGGGCGCGCTGCTGTACCCGGACACCTTCCCCAAGGCGCACGAGCCGGAGCACGTGTCCGCCGCCGCCCTCGCCCGGCTGGCCGCCGAGAAGCTGGCGGCCGGCGAGGAACTCCCCGCGCCCCGGCCGCTCTACCTGCGCCGCCCCGACGCCCAGGTCCCCAAGAACTACAAGGTGGTCACCCCCAAGTGACCGAACCCGTGACGTGTGCGCTGCGCGAGATGCGCTGGTGGGACATCGACTCCGTGCTGGAACTCGAGCGGGACCTGTTCCCCGAGGACGCCTGGTCCCGGGGCATGTTCTGGTCCGAGCTGGCCCATGCGCGGGGACCCGGGGCCAACCGGCGCTACGTGGTCGCCGAGGACGGCTCCCGGATCGTCGGCTACGCCGGTCTGGTCGCCACCGGCGAGCAGGCCGACGTCCAGACCCTCGCCGTCTCCCGCGAGCTGTGGGGCACCGGCCTCGGCGGCCGGCTGCTGGCCGAGCTGCTGCGGGCGGCCGGTGCCTTCGAGTGCGCCGAGGTGATGCTGGAGTGCCGGGTCGACAACGTCCGCGCACAGAAGCTGTACGAGCGCTTCGGCTTCGAGCCCATCGGTTTCCGGCGCGGCTACTACCAGCCCGGGAACGTGGACGCCCTGGTGATGCGCCTGACCGCCCCCGAGAACTCCGTACAAGGAACCGAGATCAATGGCTGACGAACCCCTCGTACTGGGAATCGAGACCTCCTGCGACGAGACCGGCGTCGGCATCGTGCGGGGCACCACCCTGCTGGCCGACGCCGTGGCCTCCAGCGTCGACGAGCACGCCCGCTTCGGCGGCGTCGTCCCGGAGGTCGCGAGCCGCGCCCATCTGGAGGCGATGGTCCCGACCATCGACCGGGCGCTGAAGGAGGCGGGCGTCACCGCCCGCGACCTCGACGGCGTCGCCGTCACCGCCGGACCCGGGCTCGCCGGTGCCCTGCTGGTCGGCGTCTCCGCGGCGAAGGCCTACGCCTACGCCCTCGGCAAGCCCCTCTACGGCGTCAACCACCTCGCCTCGCACATCTGCGTGGACCAGCTGGAGCACGGCGCGCTGCCCGAGCCGACCATGGCCCTGCTGGTCTCCGGCGGCCACTCCTCGCTGCTGCTGTCCTCGGACATCACCTCCGACGTCCGCCCGATGGGCGCCACCATCGACGACGCGGCCGGCGAGGCCTTCGACAAGATCGCCCGCGTGCTGAACCTGGGTTTCCCCGGCGGCCCGGTCATCGACCGGTACGCGAAGGAGGGCGACCCGAACGCGATCGCCTTCCCCCGCGGTCTGACCGGCCCGCGCGACCCGGCCTACGACTTCTCCTTCTCGGGGCTGAAGACCGCCGTGGCCCGCTGGATCGAGGCCAGGCGGGCGGCGGGAGAGGAGGTGCCGGTACGGGACGTGGCGGCGTCCTTCCAGGAGGCGGTCGTCGACGTGCTGACCCGCAAGGCCGTCCGGGCCTGCAAGGACGAGGGCGTCGACCACCTGATGATCGGCGGCGGCGTGGCCGCCAACTCGCGGCTGCGCGTCCTCGCCCAGGAGCGCTGCGAGGCCGCCGGCATCCGGTTGCGCGTGCCGCGGCCCAAGCTGTGCACGGACAACGGCGCGATGGTCGCCGCCCTCGGCGCCGAGATGGTCGCCCGCAACCGGGCGGCGTCGGCCTGGGACCTGTCGGCGGACTCGTCCCTGCCGGTCACCGAGCCGCACGTGCCCGGGCACGACCACGACCATGTGCACGAGGTCAGCAAGGAGAACCTCTACTCGTGACGGTCGCGTTGATGTGGGAGGCCCGGGCGTCCGAGGGGCGGGGTGCGGACCTGCTCGCCTGGGCCCGGGCGCAGGAGCTCGTGCGTGAGCCCCTGCGCCGGGAGTTCCTCCGGGCGCCGCAGGACCGGGTCCTCGTCATCACCTGGTGGGACGCGCCCTACGACGCCGAGCTGCCCGAACTGCCCGAGCCGGACGGGGAACTGGTCACGCGGGCGGTGCACCGGTGGCGGTTCGAGTCGGTCTCCGAAGGCTGACCGGGGCCGGCCCGGGTCTCACGCCACCTCGGTCTCGCAGCGCAGCCGCCGGTCGGGGCCGAGCACCCGGACCGGGCCCGTCAGGGTGAGGTGCGCGGTGTGCCGTACGTCCGCGCTCGACGCCGCCAGCCTCAGCTCCACGGCGCCCGGCTCGACCACCCGGCGGCCCGAGCGGTCGGTGAAGGACGACAGGTCCGCGTGGAAGCGGAAGGTCACCCGGGCCGCGTCGCCCGGGGCCGCAGTCACCCGCTGGTAGCCGATCAGCCGCATGTCGGGGCGCGTCACGGACGCCACCGGGTCGTGCAGATACAGCTGCACCACCTCCGCGGCCTCACGAGCGCCGGTGTTGCGGACGGTTACCGACACCTCGTACGAGCCGTCCGTGCCGATCTCGACCGGCCCGGTGGCGGCGGGCACCTCCCAGGCGAACGCCGCGTACGAGCGGCCGTGGCCGAAGGCGTACAGCGGGGTCGGGTCGAGGTTGCTGACCTCGCCCGCCAGGCCCAGGGGCGGCTGGAGGTAGGTCCAGGGCTGCCCGCCGGGCAGCCGCGGGACGCTGACGGGCAGGCGACCGGAGGGGTTGACCCGGCCCGACAGGACGCCCGCGACCGCCGGGCCGCCCTCCTCGCCCGGGAAGAACGCCTGGACGACCGCGCCCAGCCGGCCGTGCCAGCGGCCCAGCGCGTAGGGGCGGCCGGTCAGCAGCACCAGCACCACCGGGACGCCGGTGGCGACCAGCGCGTCCAGCAACTCGCCCTGGGCGCCCGGCAGGCCGAGGTCCGTCGCGTCGCAGCCCTCGCCCGAGGTGCCCCGGCCGAACAGGCCCGCCCGGTCGCCGAGGACCGCCACGCACACGTCCGCCTCGGCGGTGCGGGCGATCGCCTCCTCGAAGCCCCCCGTATCCGGGTCGGTCACGTCGCAGCCCTGCGCGAACGTCACCTTGGCGTCGGGGAGTTCGGAGCGCAGGGCGTCCAGGACGGTCGGGATCTCGATGCCGACCGGCACGTCGGGGTGGTGGGGCAGGACATGGGACGGGAAGGAGTAGCAGCCCAGCATGGCCAGGGAGTCGGCCGCCCGGGGGCCGACCACCGCGATACGGGTGTCGGGGGCCAGCGGGAGCAGGCCGTCGGGGTTGTCGAGCAGGACCACCGACTCCTCGGCCAGGCGGCGGGCCAGGATCCGGTTGCCCGTCGAGTCGAGATCGACCGCCGCGGCCGGCTCGGGCGCCCAGTCCTCGTCGAGCAGGCCCAGTTCGCACTTCTGGAGCAGGACGCGGCGGGCCGCACGGTCCACGAGCTCCTCGGGGACCGCACCCGAGCGGACCGCCTCCAGCAGCGGCCTGCCGTAGCACTTGACGGTGGGCAGCTCGACGTCGATGCCGGCGGTGAGGGCCGCGTGGGCCGCCGCGGCCGGGGTCGCGGCGACCCGGTGGAGGGTCTGGAGGAAGCCGACGCCGAAGTAGTCGGCGACGACCGTGCCGGTGAAGCCCCACTCCTCGCGCAGGAGACGGGTCAGCAGCCCCGGGTCCGCGGAGGCCGGCACCCCGTCCGTCTCGGTGTAGGCGGCCATCACCGAGCGGGCCCCGCCCTCGCGCAGGGCCATCTCGAAGGGCGGCAGGGTGACGTCGGCGAACTCGCGGACCCCGGCCCGCACCGGGGCGAGGTTGCGGGCGCCGGCCGAAGAGGCGTACCCGGCGAAGTGCTTGAGCGTGGCGACGACCCCGGCCGACTCCAGGCCCCGCACATAGGCCGTGCCGACCGTGGCGACCAGGTACGGGTCCTCGCCGATGGTCTCCTCCACGCGGCCCCAGCGCGGATCGCGGACGACGTCCAGCACCGGGGCGAGGCCCTGGTGCACACCGGCCGAGCGCAGGTCGTCGCCGATGCGGCGGGCCATCTCCTCGACCAGCGGCGGATCCCAGGTCGCGCCCCAGGCCAGCGGAACCGGGTAGGCCGTGGCCCGCCATGCGGTGAAGCCGGCCAGGCACTCCTCGTGCGCGATCGCCGGGATGCCGAAGCGTCCGGCCGCGGTGATACGGCGCTGGGCACGCGCCAGGGCCTGCGCGCCGACTGCCGGATCCACGGGGGCGGTGCCGAAGGAGCGCGTCAGCTGGCCGAGGCCATGGGTGATCAGCTCGTCCCAGTCGTAGTCGACGGTCATGTCGTGCTGGTGCGGAGCGACTCCGTCGCCGTCCGTCGCGGCGCCCACCCACACGCCGTACAACTGGGCGGTCTTCTCCTCCAGGGTCATCCGGGAGAGCAGGTCGTCGACGCGGGCGGCGGCGGGCAGCGCGGGGTCACGCCAGGGCGCGGTGGTCATGAAGCTCCTGTCGGGTGGACGGACGGCCCTCTCACGAACGTTCCTACTCACGAACATTCCTACGAATGTTTCGTAATGAACTTCGAATGTTCCGGGAACCTATGGCGGTGTGAGGACTTCGTCAAGGGGGCCCGCAGGGTTACGATCGCCGCCATGACATCCCCGGAGCCCGTTGAAAGCCGGACGCAGACCCGGATGCGGGGGCGCACGGCGCAGACCGCGACGCTCGCTGAGATCGCCCGAGAGGCGGGCGTCTCGGCGCCGACTGTTTCGAAGGTCCTCAACGGCCGGGCCGACGTCGCCCCGGCCACCCGGTCCCGCGTCGAGGACCTGCTGCGCGCCCACGGCTACCGGCGTCGCCGTGCCGAGGCGACCCGCTCACCCCTGATCGACCTGGTCTTCCACGAGCTGGAGAGCGCCTGGGCGATGGAGGTCATCCGGGGCGTGGAGAACGTGGCCCGGGACGCCGGGCTCAGTGTCGTGCTGTCCGAGAGCGCGGGGCGGCTCACGCCGGGGCGGACCTGGGCCGACCAGGTCGCCGCGCGCCGGCCGCACGGCGTGATCCTGGTCCTGTCCGGGCTCGACGAGTCGCAGCGCGCGCTGCTGACCAGCCGTTCCATCCCGTTCGTGGTGATGGACCCGGCCGGCGACCCCGGCGCCGACGTGCCGTCGATCGGCGCGACCAACTGGCAGGGCGGCCTCGCCGCCACCCGGCATCTGGTCGAGCTGGGACACCGCAGGATCGGCGCGATCAGCGGGCCCTCGCAGATGATGTGCAGCCGGGCCCGGATCGACGGCTACCGGGCCGCGCTGGAGACGGCAGGGCTCCCGGTGGATCCCGCCCTGATCGCCACCGGCGACTTCCACCACGAGGCCGGCTACCGGCGGGGCCTGGAACTGCTGCGCCGCCCGGACCGGCCGACCGCCGTCTTCGCCGGGAACGACCTCCAGGCGCTCGGGCTGTACGAGGCCGCGCGCGAACTGGGGTTGCGCATTCCGGAGGACCTGAGCGTGGTCGGCTTCGACGATCTGCCGGTGGCGCCCTGGGTCGGGCCGCCGCTGACGACCGTACGGCAGCCGCTGACGGAGATGGCCGAGGCCGCGGCCAAGCTGGTCCTCGACCTCGGGCGGGACGAGGGGACGGAGGCGGCGACGAGGGTGGAGCTGGCGACGACTCTGGTGGTGCGCAGCAGCACGGCGGGGCCGCCGGAGGAGTAGAAGCTGTGTTGACGGGTGTGCCGGACGCCTCCGCACCGCACCGAAGCCAATCGGTTGCACCGCCGAAACTTTCGGCGACAGGGCTCAACGGCTCGGTGCGGGAGCCATCCGGTGCCGCTGGTGACACCGGTGTGAGCCCGGGCCATGAAATCTGAGAATTTCCGAAGAAAGGGCGCCCTGGGCTCCCTGCCCGTAATAATTCGGACTTACGTTCCTGCCCGTGACGGGACTCAACGGGGACGAGGGTACGGACGTGGGCCGGCGGTCGAGAGCACTGAAGATCGCCGGCCTCACTCTGGCGGGGACGCTGGTGCTGGGCGCCGGAGCCGCGGGCTGGGCCTACTGGCATCTCAGCGACAACATCAAAGGCGTCGACATCGACAACGCGCTGGGCGACGACCGGCCGCCGAAGCCGATGACCACACCGTCGCCCTCCGGCCCGGCCCTGCCGAGTGAGGCCCTCAACATCCTGGTCCTGGGCTCGGACTCGCGCAGCGGCGAGGAGAACCGCCGGCTCGGCGGCGGGGACAGCTCCGGCGCCCGCTCCGACACGACGATGGTCGTCCACCTCGACGCCGGGCGGACCAGTGCGACGGTGGTGAGCATCCCGCGCGACACCCTGGTCACCCGCCCGTCCTGCCCTCGGCCGTCCGGCGGTTCGACGGCGGTCGCCCACCACTCCATGTTCAACAGCGCGTACGAGGTCGGCGGGCCGGTCTGTGCGGTGAAGACGGTCGAGGAGATGACGAACGTCCGCATGGACCACTACCTCGAGATCGACTTCTCGGGCTTCGCCAAGCTGGTCGACGCGCTCGGCGGTGTCACCGTCACCACGGACGAGGACATCGCCGACGAGGACAGTCGGCTGCGGCTCGAGGCGGGCACCCACCACCTCGACGGCACCCAGGCCCTCGGGCTGGCCCGCACCCGGCACGGCATAGGCGACGGCAGCGACCTGGGCCGTATAGGTCTCCAGCAGAAGCTGGTGAAGGCCCTGCTGGAGCAGATCGCCTCCCAGGACCTGCTCACCGATCCGGCGAAGCTGTACCGCGTCGCGGACACGGTCACCGCCGGCCTCACCACGGACACCGGCCTGGACTCCCTCGCCGAACTGACCCGGCTCGCCCAGAGCCTGCAGGGCCTCCCGGCGAGCGGGGTGCGGACGGTGATGATGCCCGTGGTGCAGGCCCCGTCGGACCCCAACCGGGTGGTGGCCGAGGAGCCCGAGGCGGGGAAGCTGTGGGAGTCGCTGCGCTGACCTGTGTGAACGTGTCCCGGAAAAGATCTCCGAGAAATTCCGGCGAGCATGTCGATCCGTCGTTCTCCCGATCGACGCAGGGGTGAGAGCGGGGAACAGCCCCGCCGGCCGAAGACCCCGAGGAGTCACCATGCCGCGCTTTCTCACCCTGATCCGCATCGACGAGAAGAACGCGCCCGCGGACGGCCCGAGCCCCGAGCTCATGGAGCGGATGGGCACGCTGCTGGAGGAGATCACCAAGGCGGGCGTCATGCTCGACACGGCCGGGCTCACGCCGACCTCGGACGGCAGCCGGGTGACCTGGGAAGGCGGACAGCTCTCCGTCACCGACGGTCCCTTCACCGAGTCCAAGGAGGTCATCGGCGGCTACTCGATCAGCCAGTGCAAGGACAAGGCCGAGGCGATCGAGTGGACCAAGCGGTTCCTGTCGCTGCACGAGGACTACTGGACGATCACCGCCGAGGTCCGGCAGATCGCCGAGGACTGACGGGTCCGAGCGGCCGCTTCCGCTTGGCCGGGCGCCACGCGGGGTGTCTGATGGTGGGCTGTGACCCCGCAGCCCACCCCGGCCTCGCAGCCCACCCCACCCCCGCCACCCCGGCCCGGCCGTACAACCGAGGGCGCGGAGGGCGCCGAGGGCGCCGAAGTCGTCGAGGGCGCCGAAGTCGTCGAGGTCGTCGAAGTCGTCGAGGTCGTCGAGACCGTCTTTCGGATGGAGTCGCCCCGGATCATCGCCGCAGTCGCACGGGTCGTCCGGGACGTCGGGATCGCCGAGGAACTCGCGCAGGACGCGCTGGTCGCGGCACTGGAGCAGTGGCCGCGGGACGGGGTGCCCGACAACCCGGGCGCCTGGCTCATGACCGCCGCCCGGCACCGCGCCGTCGACCTGGTCCGGCGCCGGGAGAACTACGCCCGCAAGCTGGCGGAGATCGGCCGGGACCTGTCGGAGACGGCTCCCCCTCAGGAGCCCGCCGACCCCGACGACATCGACGACGACCTGCTCCGCCTCGTCTTCACGGCCTGCCACCCGGTGCTGTCCACCGAGGCCCGCACCGCCCTCACCCTGCGCCTGCTCGGCGGCCTGACCACGACCGAGATCGCCCGCGCCTTCCTGGTCCCGGAGCCGACGGTCGCGCAGCGCATCGTCCGCGCCAAGCGCACCCTCGCGACGAGGAACGTCGCCTTCGAGGTGCCGCACGGCCCCGACCGCGAGGCCCGCCTCGGCTCGGTCCTCGACGTCATCTACCTCATCTTCAACGAGGGCTACGCCGCCACGGCCGGCGACGACTGGCTCCGCCCCTCCCTGTGCGAGGACGCCCTGCGCCTGGCCCGGGTGCTCTCGGCCCTCATGCCGAAGGAAACCGAGGTGCACGGCCTCACCGCGCTCCTGGAGCTCCAGGCCTCCCGCACGGCCGCCCGCACCGGCCCCTCCGGCGAGCCGGTCCTGCTGAAGGACCAGAACCGCGCCCGCTGGAACCGCATGCTCATCGCCCGCGGCATCACCGCCCTGGGCCGGGCCGAGGCCACCTCCTCCGGCGCCCCGGGCCCGTACCTCCTCCAGGCGGCCATCGCCGCCTGCCACGCGCACGCGTACACCTACGAGGAGACCGACTGGTCCCGCATCGCCACCCTCTACGGCCTCCTGGCCGCCCGCTCCCCGTCCCCCGTCGTGGAGCTGAACCGCGCGGTGGCCGTCTCGATGTCCGAGGGCCCGGCCGCCGCCCTCGCCCTCGTCGACGCCCTGACCGGCGACCCCGCCCTGCGCGACTACCACCTGCTGCCCAGCGTCCGCGGCGACCTCCTGGCCCGCCTCGGTCGTACGGCCGAGGCCCGGGCGGAGTTCGAACGCGCGGCGTCGCTCACGCGCAACGAGCGGGAGCGGGACCTGCTGCTGCGCCGGGCGGCCGAACCGTCCTGAAGGTCAGGCAGGGTGCCCGATGAGCATCGCCGGTGCCCCCGCGACCCGGGTCAGGAACACCGTGGCCGCGTGCGGCCCCTGCGGTTTGACCTTCTTGCGGAGCTCCTCCGGCTCGACCGCCGAACCCCGCTTCTTGACGGTGAGAACGCCGACCCGGCGCTCCCTCAGCAGCGCCTTCAACTTCTTGACGTTGAAGGGCAGATGGTCGGTGATCTCGTAGGCGGTGGCGTACGGGGTCGGGTGCAGGGCGTCGGCCGTGACGTACGCGATGGTCGGATCGAGCAGCCCGCCGCCCACCCGGTCGGCCACCTCCGCGACCAGGTGGGCGCGGATGACGGCGCCGTCGGGCTCGTAGAGGTAGCGGCCGGGCGGGCGGACCTCCGGGTCGGGCAGGCCGCGGGAGAGCAGGGTGCGGGGGCCCGGCAGGAGGGTGGCCCGCACCGCCCCCGGCTCGGTGCCGAACCACAGCACCGCCTCCTTGACGTCCCCGCCGTCGGAGATCCACTCGGCCTCGGCGTCCTCGGGGACCGCCTCGTGCGGGATGCCGGGGGCGACCTTCAGCGCGGCGCCGCGCGGGGCCCGGCGGGCCGCGGAGACCGCCCAGGAGAGGGGCGGTGAGTAGGCCTCGGGGTCGAAGATCCGGCCACGGCCGCCGCGCCGGGCGGGGTCGACGAACACGGCGTCGAAACCGGTCGTGTCCACGTCCATGACATCCGCCTCGCGCACCTCGACGAGGCCGGACAGTCCCAGCGCGTCGGCGTTCGCCCGGGCCACCGCGGCCGTCTGCGCGTCCCGGTCCACGGCCAGCACCCGGATCCCGGCACGGGCCAGCGCGATCGCGTCACCGCCGATGCCGCAGCACAGGTCGGCGACCGAGGTGATGCCCGCCTCGGCCATCCGCCGGGCCCGGTAGGCCGCCACGCTCGCCCGGGTCGACTGCTCGACGCCGTTCGGCGTGAAGAACATCCGGCCCGCGTCCTCGGCCCCGAACTTCACCACCGCCCGCTGCCGCAGCCGCGCCTGCCCGAGCGCCGCCGACACCAGCTCGGCGGGGTGCTCGCGGCGCAGCCGGGTCGCGACGGCCAGCTCCTGCGCCGGGTCGGTGTCCCGCACCTCGTCGAGCAGGGCGCGGCCTTCGGGGGTGAGGAGGGGAGCGAGGTCGTTCACCGGATCATTGTCGGCCACGGCGGCGGGCGGGTGGCGTGTGGGCCAGTCGGTGGATGGTGGGGCGCCGGCCGCGGTGTCGGGCGGGGATCGAGGGGAGGCGCTGCGAGGATCCGGCACCATGCGAGCAGTCGTACAAAATGACAAAAGCCGGGCGCGGGGGGCATCGGGACGAAGGTCCGCGGGCGTGCGGATCGGCCTCACCGTGCTCGTCCTCGCCGCCATCGCCTCCGGCTGCGCGCAGGACGGCGGCAGCGACCGGGTCACCCCGGCGGGCGGCCAGCAGCCCCTCGACGCGCCCCCGGCCCGCGCGCTCGACTCCTACGCAACCAAGCTGCGCGCCGCGCACGCCGCCCGGGTCGCCGCTGCGCACCGCTGGGGTCTGCGCAAGGTCCCCCGCGCCGCCCCGCCGGCCCCGGCGAAGAAGCCGAGGATCAGGACCCGCAAGGGCTTCGAGGTGGACGGCCACCGGGAGCTGGACCTGCCGCCCGTCTTCACCAGGATCCCCACCCGCGACAAGGTCGTCTTCCTCACCATCGACGACGGCGCCGAGAAGGACCCGGCCTTCCTGCGGATGATGAGCGACCTGGACGTCCCGTACACCGCCTTCCTCAGCGGCTACCTGGTCAAGGACGACACCCGCTACTTCCGGACGATGCAGTCCAAGGGCGTGGTCCTGAACAACCACACCCTCCACCACCCCAATCTGCGGGGCATGTCCTACCGGGCGCAGAAGCGCGAGATCTGCGGCATGCAGCGCTATGTGCAAAGGCAGTTCGGCAAGCGCCCGGCCCTCTTCCGCCCGCCCTACGGCAGCTACGACCGGGCGACCCTGCGCGCCGCCAAGACCTGTGGCATCGCGTACGTCCCCCTGTGGAACGAGGAGGTCTTCGCCGACCACTGGGAGTACCGCGAGGGGGACCGCAAGCTGCGCCGGGGCGACATCGTCCTCACCCACTTCCGGGGCCGCGACCAGTGGAAGGGCACGATGGCCGACATGGTGCGCCGTTTCCTGAACAAGGCGACGGCCCAGGGGTACGCGGTCGGGCGGCTGGAGGACTACCTGTGAGGCGGCCGGCCGCCGCCCTGCTGTGCGCGGTCCTGCTGGCCGGCTGCGCCGGGGGCGCGGGGGAGCCGCCGGGCGCAGCTGACGGCCGGGCGCAGGACCCGCCCCGCGCGGTGCGCGCCCCCCACGCGCTTCCGCCCGTCGTGGACCACGTCCCCACCCGCGAACCCGTCGTCTTCCTCACCTACGACGACGGCGCCGAACGCGACCCCCGCTTCGTCGGCCTCGTCCGCGAACGGCGCCTGCCCGTCAGCATGTTCCTCACCGACAGCGTCGTGGGCCCCGGCTACGGCCACTTCGCCCGGCTGCGCGCGGTCGGCGCGTCCATCCAGAACCACACCCTCGACCACCCCGCCCTGCGCGGCCTGCCCTACGCCGGCCAACGCGCCGAGATCTGCGGCCAGCAGCACAAGCTCCGCTCCCGCTTCGGCATCACCCCCCGCCTCTTCCGCCCGCCCTACGGCACGTACGACAGGACGACCCTGCGCGCGGCAGCCGACTGCGGCATCACGGCGGTCGTCCTGTGGCGGGCGTCCCTGAACACCGACGGCGAACTGACCTACACCCGGGGCGAGCGGGGCCTGCGGCCGGGCGACATCGTCTCCGTGCCGGCGGGCGAGACGATGACCCCGAGCCTGACGGAACGGACCATGCGCCTGCTGCGCGAGATCGAGCGGAAGGGGCTTCGGGTGGGCCGGCTGGAGGACCACTTGTAGGACCACCCGTGGGACCACCTGCAGAGCCGTCCCTGGGACCACCTCCAGGACCGCCCCCGGGGCCACCCGTGGGACCACCTGCATGACCCCCGACGGACCGTCCGGCGGACCAACTGGAGGAGCACTCGGCCGACGCGCGGTCGGCAATTAGCAGTCCGCTTGACCGAGTGCTAATCGCAGTCATAGTCTCGGCTTTGGCACTCCCCCTAGGAGAGTGCCAACACAGCGACGGGCAGGTCCGGCACCCGCGACGACGGATCCACCTGGTCGCCACCTCAGACAGTTAACCCCGTGAGATCTCCGAAGGGGGAGGTCGGATCGTGACGACCACCAGCTCCAAGGTTGCCATCAAGCCGCTCGAGGACCGCATTGTGGTCCAGCCGCTCGACGCCGAGCAGACCACCGCCTCTGGCCTGGTCATCCCGGACACCGCCAAGGAGAAGCCCCAGGAGGGCGTCGTCCTGGCCGTGGGCCCGGGCCGCTTCGAGGACGGCAACCGTCTTCCGCTCGACGTCTCCGTCGGTGACGTCGTGCTCTACAGCAAGTACGGCGGCACCGAGGTGAAGTACAACGGCGAGGAGTACCTCGTCCTCTCGGCCCGCGACGTGCTCGCGATCGTCGAGAAGTAATTCACCCCAAGCACATTGCTTTTGAAGCTGCGCCCCTGGCCCCCCGCGATCGACATGAAGCCGGGCGCCCGGGGCGCAGTGCCGTATATCCCAGATTCGGAAGAGGGCTCACGCTCCCATGGCGAAGATCCTGAAGTTCGACGAGGACGCCCGTCGCGCCCTCGAGCGCGGCGTCAACAAGCTTGCCGACACGGTCAAGGTGACGATCGGCCCCAAGGGCCGCAACGTCGTCATCGACAAGAAGTTCGGCGCTCCCACCATCACCAACGACGGTGTGACCATCGCCCGTGAGGTCGAGGTCGAGGACCCGTACGAGAACCTCGGTGCCCAGCTGGTCAAGGAGGTGGCGACCAAGACCAACGACATCGCGGGTGACGGTACGACCACCGCGACCGTGCTCGCCCAGGCGCTCGTGCGCGAGGGCCTGAAGAACGTCGCCGCCGGTGCCTCCCCGGCCGCCCTGAAGAAGGGCATCGACGCCGCCGTCGCCGCGGTCTCCGAGGAGCTCCTCGCGACCGCCCGGCCGATCGACGAGAAGTCCGACATCGCCGCCGTCGCCGGTCTGTCCGCCCAGGACCAGCAGGTCGGCGAGCTCATCGCCGAGGCGATGGACAAGGTCGGCAAGGACGGTGTCATCACCGTCGAGGAGTCCAACACCTTCGGTCTGGAGCTGGACTTCACCGAGGGCATGGCCTTCGACAAGGGCTACCTGTCGCCGTACTTCGTGACGGACCAGGAGCGCATGGAAGCCGTCCTGGACGACCCGTACATTCTCATCACGCAGGGCAAGATCTCCGCCATCGCGGACCTCCTGCCGCTGCTGGAGAAGATCATCCAGTCGAACGCCTCCAAGCCGCTGCTGATCATCGCCGAGGACGTCGAGGGCGAGGCCCTGTCGACCCTCGTCGTGAACAAGATCCGCGGCACGTTCAACGCCGTCGCCGTGAAGGCCCCCGGCTTCGGCGACCGCCGCAAGGCGATGCTGCAGGACCTGGCGGTCCTCACCGGCGCCACGGTCGTCTCCGAGGAGGTCGGCCTCAAGCTCGACCAGGTCGGCCTGGACGTGCTCGGCTCCGCCCGCCGCGTCACCGTCACCAAGGACGACACCACCATCGTCGACGGCGCCGGCAAGAAGGAAGACGTGCAGGCCCGCGTCGCCCAGATCAAGGCCGAGATCGAGACCACGGACTCCGACTGGGACCGCGAGAAGCTCCAGGAGCGCCTCGCGAAGCTGGCCGGCGGCGTGTGCGTCATCCGCGTGGGTGCCGCCACCGAGGTCGAGCTCAAGGAGCGCAAGCACCGTCTGGAGGACGCCATCTCCGCGACCCGCGCCGCGGTCGAGGAGGGCATCGTCTCCGGTGGTGGCTCCGCCCTGGTCCACGCCGTCAAGGTCCTCGAGGGCAACCTCGGCAAGTCCGGCGACGAGGCCACGGGTGTCGCGGTCGTCCGCAAGGCCGCCGTCGAGCCGCTGCGCTGGATCGCCGAGAACGCCGGCCTCGAGGGCTACGTCATCACCTCCAAGGTCGCCGAGCTCGACAAGAACCAGGGCTTCAACGCCGCCACCGGCGAGTACGGCGACCTGGTCAAGGCCGGCGTCATCGACCCGGTGAAGGTCACCCGCTCCGCCCTGGAGAACGCCGCCTCCATCGCCTCCCTCCTCCTCACGACCGAGACCCTGGTCGTCGAGAAGAAGGAAGAGGAGGAGCCGGCCGCGGCGGGCCACGGCCACGGCCACGCCCACTGACGACCAAGGTCGCCAGAGCCTGAGTGAGGGCCCGGCACCCCGGAAACGGGGTGCCGGGCCCTCACCGTTTCTCTCCACCCGTTTCTCTCCACCGGACAGGGAACCGCGGCGGCGGTCGGCGGCCTCCTAGGCACCGGAGCAGAAGGGGGATGCGATGAGCCAGGTGCTGTACGAGGAGCGGTCCCGCAATCCGCTGGCGCGCACCGTGGAACTCGCCGAGGACCGGCTGCGCAGGGGCGGCCGGACCACACCGCTGGACGAGCTGAACCTCGGCGCCATGGCCGAGGTGTATCTGCGTGGGCACTGGCTCGGCGGCGGCGGTGCCGAACGCCCGCTCGCCTCGCTCGCGCAGGGCCCGGGTGTCGTCCCGGTCACCCGCGTCACCGGCACCACCGCGCCCCTGAAGGTGCG
Organism: Streptomyces tuirus; assembly: GCF_014701095.1. Lineage (NCBI taxonomy): Bacteria > Bacillati > Actinomycetota > Actinomycetes > Kitasatosporales > Streptomycetaceae > Streptomyces > Streptomyces tuirus. The sequence continues at coordinate 4,596,645 of NZ_AP023439.1, forward strand.
CCGGACCGCCGACTTCGCCCGGGCGCTCGGCGAACTCGCCGTGCGCAGGTGCGGCGGGCCGGACCAGGTGGCCGCCCTCGCCGCTCGGGCACAGGGGGAGGGCGTGCCGCTGTGGATCGCCCGGCGGTACGCGCCGGGACCCGCCGGGCCGGTCGCCGTCGCCGTGGACCGGCGTCTGGTCCGCGTGGACGTCTGGGGCCCGGGTGCTCCCGCCGTGCGCCTGCGAGCCCCCCACGGGTTCCGCGGTGACTCGACGGTTCCGGGCAGTGGCCTGGTCATGACCGTCGGAGACGCCGGTGCCCGGCTGATCCTGCAGAAGAAGTTCCGCAAGTCCAGGAGCAGCGTGGAGATAGGCCTGCCCGACCGGCGCTGGACCCTGCGCCGTGAGACCGCGGAGAGCTCGGTGCTGCTGCGCGACGGGCGGCGGGTCGCGCTGCTGACCCGCCCCGGCCGACGGCCCGGTCCGCAGCCCGGCTCGGTGCTGCTGCCGCTGGCCGACGTGCGCCACGAGAGCCCCGACCCACTGGACGCCGTCATGGCACACGCCGTCGCCGTCTCCTTCGGCCTCGGCGACACGACGGGCCTGGCCAGGTTCCGTACCGTGAACTCCCGCCGGGACACGGACGGCGACACCTGGGACCGCCCCTGGTTCAGCAACCTGGGCAGGGACCGTGACGACAACGAACCCGGCGGTGGCGACGGCTGGGGGAGCGACGGCGGAGACGGAGGAGACGGGGGCGGGGGCGGCGGAGACGGAGGCGGCGGGGACGGCGGAGGCGGCGGAGGCGGCGACTGATGTTGAGCACGGCACGCGAGTCCAGGTCCGGCAGGCTATTGGCAGGCCGCCGACGGGAAGCTGTTCCGCAAGCTCGTCCGCCTGATCGCCGAGATCCAGCGGGACCCCTTCACGGGTATCAGCAAACCGGAGCCGTTGAAGGGCTACCTGTCGGGCTACTGGTCGCGCCGGATCGACGACGAGTACCGCCTCGTCTACCGGGCAACCGAGAAGGAAATCGTGATCATCAAGGCCCGGTACCACTACTGACGGTCCGGAGGCCGTCCCGGCTCACCCGATGGCCGGCCCGGCGGCTACCACGGCCCGGACGGTCTTGCCGGGTGCGCATGGGCGTCGGCCTGGGGGGAGGCGCGCCGGGGTAGGAGATGGACCGCTCCTCGAACCACATCGTGCGGGTCGACACCCGCGGTCGCCCGGACAGAGGAGGTGTGGACACCGCGCAACCTCGTGTGCGCGGTGTCCACAGACGGCTCGGCCGAGCCGTAGGAACCCCTCGGCGTCAGAGTTCCGTGGGCTCCAACGCCCCCAGCTGCTGCATCAGTCCCAGCCGGTCGTACTGCCACCAGCCCTCGGCGATCTTCCCGTCCGGCGTGCAGCGGTGGATGGTCGTTCCCGTCATGGTGACGTCCTGCCCCGTCGGCGGGATCCCGAGGAAGTCGCCCTTGTGGCGCCCGTGGAACGTCCACCGGGTGCACACCCGGTCGCCCTGCGCGATCTGGTCCTCGATGGTGAACGAGAAGTCGAACCCGCCCCGCCACACCTCCACCTCGCGCCGGAGGGCGTCCAGCCCGATCACGTCCTGCACATTGGCGGGGTCGTGGTCGTGGTAGTCCTCGATGAACACGTCGTTGAACGGCGGCGCGTCCCCCTGGCCCGGCGCGAGCTCGAAGAACCTGCGCGCGGTGGCCGCGTACAACTGCTCGTCCCGCACCACGTCCAGATCCGTGAAGGTCGGCGTCTCCTCGCAGATCGCCACCATGTCCTGGAAGATCCGGTCGGTCTCCGGCAGCCCGGAGTTGCGCATCGCCTCCTCGTACGACGGGAACTCCACGATCTCCACGATGTGCGAGGAGTCGGCCCGGTCCTTCGCCACCACACTGTGCGACGCGGTCCGCTTTCCCTTGGTCTGCTCGACCCACCGGTCCATCAGCCGGTTCATCTCGTCGAGCCGGCTGGTCCTGCATTCGATGAGCTGTACGAAGGTCATGGCCTCGCCTCCGGCCCCCCTGGGTCCGGCTGAACAGCTTCATTGTCCCAAGGGGAAAGCCCGGCTGCCTCCCGGCTCATGAGGCAGGAGGGAAGGGGCGGAGCCGGCCGACGCGCGCCTACTGCGGCCCGTACTTCCGCCCCGTCCTGGAGGACACCGCCCCCAGCATCCCCCGCGGCACCAGCTTCGCCGCACCCATCAGCGCCTTGTAGCGCGGGTCCGGGACGGACAGCGTCTTGCCACGCGCCAGATCGTGCAGTGCCGCCGCCACCAGCTTGTCCGCGTCGAGCCACATCCAGCCCGGGATGTTGTCCGTGCCCATCCCGGCCCGCTCATGGAACTCGGTGCGCACGAACCCCGGGCAGAGCGCCATCAGCCGTACGCCGCTGCCGGCCAGGTCGCGCGCCGCGCCCTGGGTGAACTGCACGACCCACGCCTTGGAGGCGCCGTAGGTGCCCCGGGGGACGAAGGCGGCCACCGACGCGACGTTGACCACGCCGCCCCGGCCGCGCTCGCGCATGGCCTCGGTCGCCGCCGACGTCAGCCGCAGCACCGCCTCGCAGTGCACCTTCAGCATCCGCAGCTCGTCGGCCATGGAGACGTCCAGGTAGCGGCCCTTGTTGCCGAACCCGGCGTTGTTGATCAGGAGGTCGACGGGGTTCCTGCGGTCGCCGAGACGTTCGGCCACCGCCTCGATCCCCTTGTCCTCGGCCAGGTCGGCCGTCAGCACCTCCGCCTCGATGCCGTGCCGGTCGTGCAGCTCGGTCGCCTGTTCCCGCAGCCGCTTGGTGTCGCGCGCCACCAGCACGAGGTTGTGCCCGTCGGCCGCCAGTCGCCGCGCGAACGCGGCTCCGATGCCTGCCGTCGATCCCGTAATCAGAGCCGTTGTCATGGCAGAAGGTTAGTGACCTGGACCGGGTGCGTCCGCTTCCCCGTGGGGCCGTCCGTGGTGAAGGGTCGGTGGAGACGGGCGTGGTGAGCGGCCGTCAGGCCCCGTACTTCTCCTTGTACTCCCGCGCCGTGCGCAGCAGCTCCGGGTGCAGGGCCTCGCCCGCGGCCAGCAGCCGCGGCAGCAGCGTCCGCTCGGTCGTCACCGCCCGGAACTGCAGGGCCACGGTCACGTCGTGGCCGGGCCGGTGCACGATCTCGACGGCATCGCCCGCGCGGACCTCCCCGGGCACGATCACCCGCAGATACGCCCCCGGCGCCCCCCGCTGCGTGAACCGCTTCACCCAGCCCTTCTCGTCCATGTGGCCCTGGAACGTGCGGCACGGAATCCGCCCGGAGGTGATCTCCAGCACCACCTCGGGCCCGACCCGCCAGCGCTCGCCGATCAGGGCACCGGACACGTCCAGTCCCCGGGTCGTGAGGTTCTCGCCGAACGCGCCGTCGGCCAGGGTCCGGCCCAGCTCTCGCTCCCACTCGTCCAGGTCCTCACGGGCCATGGCGTACACCGCCTGGTCGTCGCCGCCGTGGTGCTCCAGCTTGCACACCGCGTCACCGGCCAGACCGCTCCCGCCGATCCCCTGGGGCCCGGGCGCGGACACCCGCACCGGCCCGTCCACCGGCCGCTTGCCGATCCCGGTGACGCCCCCGGGGCCCTCCGCGTACGGAGCGGCTTCGGCACGGCCCAGATTCACAGACAGAAGCTTCATGTACGCACGGTAAGCGGCCGGTTCCCAAAGCGTCGACGCATTATTCGCATCGCCGTCAAAGGGGCGCTTATCCTTGAAGGGTGATCGAAGCTCGTCATCTCCGCGTCCTGCGCGCCGTCGCGACCACCGGCTCCTTCTCCGCCGCGGGCCGCGAGCTGGGCTGCACCCAGCCCGCCGTCAGCCAGCAGATGAAGGCCCTGGAAACCTCCGTCGGCACGCCGCTGCTGATCCGCACGGGACGCGAGATGCGCCTGACCCAGGCGGGCGAGGCCCTGGTGCGGCACGCCTCCGGGATCCTCGCCGGGCTCACGGCCGCGGAGGAGGAGGTCGCCGCCATCGCCGGGCTGCGCGCGGGCCGGGTCCGGCTCGTCTCCTTCCCCAGCGGCAGCTCCACCCTCGTCCCCACGGCCCTCGCGGCGCTGCGCGCGGCGCACCCCGGCACCCGTGTCTCCCTGGAGGAGGCCGAGCCGCCCGCCTCCGTGGGCCTGCTGCGCGAGGGCGACTGCGACGTGGCGCTCGCCTTCCGCTACGAGGGGGCGGCGGGCGCGCAGGAGGAGTGGGACGACCTCGTCGTACGGCCGCTGCTGTCGGACCGGCTGGTGGCGCTCGTGCCGGAGCGGCACCGGCTCGCGGGCGCGGAGTCCGTCGACATCGGCGAGCTCGCCGGTGAGCCGTGGATCGCGGGCTGCCCGCGCTGCCGCGGACAGCTGGTCGAGGTGTGCGCGGCGGCCGGCTTCACCCCGCGCATCGACTTCGCCACCGACGACTATCCGGCGGTGGTCGGGCTGGTCGGCGCCGGCCTGGGCGTGGCCGTGCTGCCCCAGCTGGCCGTCGAGTCGGTACGGCCCCGGGGGGCGCGCACCGTGCGGCTCGAACCGGCGGTGCGGCGGGAGATCGTCGCGCTGACGCTGCCCGACCTCGCGCAGGTCCCGGCGGTGGCCGCGACGCTCGACCAGCTGGCCCGGGCCGCCCGCCGCCAGTAGCGGCCCACCGCGTCAAAAACCAACGGCACGCGTGCGCGTGCCTGCGAAGAAACGTTCCTTCAATTGTTCGAGGCGGTGTGCCCGCCTGATGCCGACGCCGACACCAGCCGGTTGCGCGCCCGCCCCATGAGCTCTTCGCGCTCGTCCTCGGTCAGCCCGCCCCACACGCCGTACGGCTCACGCACCGCCAGCGCGTGAGCAGCACACTCGGCGCGTACCGGGCACCTCATGCAGACCTCTTTGGCCGAGTTCTCACGAGCGCTCCTCGCCGCACCGCGCTCACCCTCCGGATGGAAGAACAGCGAGCTGTCCACTCCGCGACAGGCAGCCAGCAGCTGCCAGTCCCACAGGTCCGCGTTCGGTCCGGGAAGGCGGGAGAAATCTGCCATTACGTGACCCCTTGTAGCCGTTATGAGCGGATCCGGTGTCTACGACCGTACAACTACGATCTAAGGAGATGAAAATATGACTCATTGCGAATCTAGCTCCAGACACTGGCAAACCGGAAGAAATGGGTCTGAATGGGGCATAGCTTGTGATGAAAGTTCGAGGGTCTGCTGCGCATATCTGCACCGTGTCCGCCCCCTCACGTAGAGTGCCGAAGATGGCAGCCACCCCCGTAACTCTTTCGAGTGACCGTCGTTGAGAGTGCGAGGCGGTTGAAGGAACAAGCGCTCGGGCGGGCGTCCGAGACGGTCGACCGCACAGGTGACGATTTCGTACCTTCCTGGAGGCTCAAGGTGACGCGCATCAGCTGCGGAGGGCGGCCATGACATCCGTCCTCGTCTGCGACGACTCCCCGCTTGCCCGAGAGGCGCTCCGTCGTGCGGTCGCGACCGTGCCCGGCGTAGAGCGCGTGACGACGGCGGCCAACGGCGAGGAAGTCCTCCGCCGCTGGGGGGCCGACCGCTCGGACCTGATTCTGATGGACGTACGCATGCCCGGACTGGGCGGCGTCGAGACGGTCCGGCGGCTGCTGTCCGCCGACCCCGGTGCGCGCATCATCATGCTCACCGTCGCCGAGGACCTGGACGGCGTGGCCCTCGCGGTCGCCGCCGGTGCCCGCGGCTATCTGCACAAGGACGCCTCCCGCGCGGAACTGCGCGCGACGGTGACCCAGGCCCTGGCCGACCCGACCTGGCGGCTCGCCCCGCGCCGGCTGCGCTCGGCCGAGATGGGCGCCGCGCCCACGCTCACGGCGCGTGAGATCCAGGTCCTCGAAGGCATGAGCCACGGCCGCTCGAACGCGGAGATCGGCCGTGAGCTGTTCCTCTCCGAGGACACCGTCAAGACGCACGCCCGGCGCCTGTTCAAGAAGCTGGGCGCCTCGGACCGGGCCCACGCCGTGGCGCTCGGCTTCCGGTGGGGTCTGGTGCGCTAGGGCCTGTCCTTCGGATCGGGCCGGCTTCGACGCGCGGCCTCCGGCGAGGGCCGGAGAGCGGGGGCACGCGGATGCCCCCGCGCGAGCCGTACCCGCGCGGACCGGAGCCGGCGGCCGACGGCGACGCCGGCGGGGAGCCGCTCCCGCCCGGGCCGGGCCGGCAGTCCGCAAGGGCGACGGCCGAGGTCCCCGGGATGATCCGAACGGCAGGTCCCAGCGGTCGTGGTGAGAGCAGGGAACGCCAGGTGGGCGCGGGTGGATCGGGGGTCCGCCGGAGGCCTGCTGCTCGTTTCGCCGCGGATGCCGCATCCTTGAGGGTGTGGAGTTCCTCGGGGACGAGTCGGTCGAGCGGAAGGGGAGGGCGCAGGGGATGAGTGCCGGCGCACCTGCTCATAACGCTTCGGTGCACAACAACGGGCGCGGTGCCGCGGACCCGGCGGCCGCAAGGCACCATGGACCGATGCGCGACGACGAGGCGGCCCACGCCCAGGGCCCGATCGGGGCGCTCGTCCACCGCGCCGTCGACGGGGACGAGCAGGCGACGCACGACCTGCTCGCCCATGTCCACCCCCTGGCCCTGCGCTACTGCCGCACCCGTCTGTCCCGTCTCCCGGGCGACGCGCGGCACTTCGTGGAGGACCTCGCGCAGGAGGTCTGCGTGGCGGTGCTCCTCGCCCTGCCCCGCTACCGGGACACCGGGCGTCCCTTCGAGGCGTTCGTCTTCGCCATCGCCGCCCACAAGGTCGCCGACCTGCAGCGCGCGGCGATGCGCCACCCCGGCTCGACGGCCGTCCCCTCCGACGAGATGCCCGAGCGCCCCGACGACTCCCTGGGCCCGGAGGAGCGCGCCCTGCTCAGCAGCGACGCGGAATGGGCCAAGAAACTCCTGGCCAACCTCCCCGAGAACCAGCGGGAGCTGCTCCTGCTGCGCATCGCGGTGGGGCTCACGGCCGAGGAGACCGGTCAGATGTTGGGAATGTCACCCGGTGCGGTCCGGGTTGCCCAGCACAGGGCGCTGAGTCGGCTGCGGGCGCTGGCCGAGCAGTAGTCCGGCTTGGCGAGCCTCTCAGTTGAACAGGCGGTGCGCCGCTTCCGTACGAACATACGAAGCCCGGAGCCTGACGGAACCGTGGAATGGGACAGCCGCGCTTCCCGTTAGCATGGACATCCGCACCGATCAAGGCCATTTGGGGAAGGTGTCATGACTGCCAACGTCGACGGAGTGCCCGGAAAATTCGCGACACTCGGGCTGACCTACGACGACGTGCTGCTGCTGCCGGGTGCATCCGAGGTGCTCCCCAACGCGGTCGACACCTCGTCCCGCATCTCCCGCAACGTCCGGGTCAACATCCCGCTGCTCTCCGCGGCGATGGACAAGGTGACCGAGTCCCGCATGGCGATCGCGATGGCCCGCCAGGGCGGCGTCGGCGTGCTGCACCGCAACCTCTCCATCGAGGACCAGGTCAACCAGGTCGACCTCGTGAAGCGCTCCGAGTCCGGCATGGTCACCGACCCGATCACGGTGCACCCCGACGCCACGCTCGCCGAGGCCGACGCCCTGTGCGCCAAGTTCCGCATCAGCGGCGTCCCCGTCACCGACGGCAACAAGAAGCTGCTCGGCATCGTCACCAACCGCGACATGGCCTTCGAGACCGACCGCACCCGTCAGGTGCGCGAGGTCATGACGCCGATGCCGCTGGTCACCGGCAAGGTCGGCATCTCCGGCGCCGACGCCATGGAGCTGCTGCGCCGCCACAAGATCGAGAAGCTTCCCCTGGTCGACGACGCGGGTGTCCTCAAGGGCCTCATCACGGTCAAGGACTTCGTCAAGGCCGAGCAGTACCCCAACGCGGCGAAGGACACCGAGGGCCGGCTGCTGGTCGGCGCCGCCGTGGGCGCCAGCCCCGAGGCCCTGGAGCGCGCCCAGGCGCTCGCCGGTGCCGGTGTGGACTTCCTGGTCGTCGACACCTCGCACGGCCACAACAGCAACGCGCTCAGCTGGATGGCGAAGATCAAGTCGAGCGTCGGCGTCGACGTGATCGGCGGCAACGTCGCCACGCGTGACGGCGCCCAGGCGCTGATCGACGCCGGCGTCGACGGCATCAAGGTGGGCGTGGGCCCCGGCTCGATCTGCACCACCCGCGTGGTCGCCGGTATCGGCGTCCCGCAGGTCACGGCCATCTACGAGGCGTCCCTCGCGGCCCGCCCGGCGGGCATCCCGCTGATCGGCGACGGCGGCCTGCAGTACTCCGGCGACATCGGCAAGGCCCTGGCCGCCGGTGCCGACACGGTGATGCTCGGCAGCCTCCTCGCGGGCTGTGAGGAGTCCCCGGGCGAGCTGCAGTTCATCAACGGCAAGCAGTTCAAGTCCTACCGCGGCATGGGCTCGCTCGGCGCGATGCAGTCCCGCGGCCAGGCCAAGTCGTACTCCAAGGACCGCTACTTCCAGGCCGAGGTCGGCTCCGACGACAAGCTCGTCCCCGAGGGCATCGAGGGCCAGGTGCCCTACCGCGGTCCGCTGGCCAACGTGCTGCACCAGCTCGTCGGCGGTCTGCGCCAGACCATGGGCTATGTGGGCGCCGCCTCCATCGACGAGATGGAGACCAAGGGCCGCTTCGTCCGGATCACCTCCGCGGGCCTCAAGGAGAGCCACCCGCACGACATCCAGATGACGGTCGAGGCGCCGAACTACAGCCGCAGCAAGTAGCGGCCCGGCCTTCCGAGGGCGGCTCCGGGGCATCCGGGGCCGCCCTCGTCGTGCCCGTCGGCGATACTGGAAGACGCTGCAACGCATCAGGGAAAGGCCACAGACGTGACTGAGATCGAGATCGGGCGCGGCAAGCGCGGCCGCCGGGCGTACGCCTTCGACGACATCGCCGTCGTCCCCAGCCGCCGTACGCGGGACCCGAAGGAGGTCTCGATCGCCTGGCAGATCGACGCCTACCGCTTCGAGCTGCCCTTCCTGGCCGCCCCCATGGACTCGGTCGTCTCCCCGGCCACCGCGATCCGCATCGGCGAGCTCGGCGGCCTCGGCGTGCTGAACCTCGAGGGCCTGTGGACGCGCTACGAGGACCCGCAGCCGCTGCTCGACGAGATCGCCGGGCTGGACTCGGAGACCGCGACCCGCCGTCTGCAGGAGATCTACGCGGCTCCCATCAAGGAGGAGCTGATCGGGCAGCGCATCAAGGAGGTGCGCGACTCCGGCGTCGTCACCGCCGCCGCGCTCTCCCCGCAGCGCACCGCCCAGTTCTCCAAGGCCGTCGTGGACGCGGGCGTGGACATCTTCGTCATCCGCGGTACGACGGTCTCGGCGGAGCACGTCTCCGGCGCGCACGAGCCGCTGAACCTGAAGCAGTTCATCTACGAGCTGGACGTCCCGGTGATCGTCGGCGGCTGCGCCACGTACACGGCGGCCCTGCACCTGATGCGCACCGGTGCGGCCGGCGTGCTGGTCGGCTTCGGCGGCGGCGCGGCGCACACCACGCGCAATGTCCTCGGCATCCAGGTCCCGATGGCCACGGCGGTCGCGGACGTGGCCGCCGCCCGCCGTGACTACATGGACGAGTCCGGCGGCCGGTATGTGCACGTGATCGCGGACGGCGGTGTCGGCTGGTCCGGCGACCTGCCCAAGGCGATCGCCTGCGGCGCCGACTCGGTCATGATGGGCTCCCCGCTCGCGCGCGCGACCGACGGTCCCGGCAAGGGGCACCACTGGGGCATGGAGGCCGTGAACGAGGAGCTGCCGCGCGGCAAGAAGGTCGACCTCGGCACGGTCGGGACCATCGAGGAGATCCTCACCGGCCCGTCCCACACCCCCGACGGCTCCATGAACCTCTTCGGCGCCCTGCGCCGCGCCATGGCCACCACCGGCTACAGCGAGCTGAAGGAGTTCCAGCGCGTCGAGGTCACGGTGGCGGACTCGCAGCACCGGCGGTAGTCCGCCCGGGAACGCGGAAGGGCCGGTCACCCCGGGTGGGTGACCGGCCCTTCTCATGTGCGGGGCCTTTCTCATGTGCCGCGAGGTGCCCTGCCCGGCCCCGTCACAGCCGGTGTGCCGCCCCCGTGGGCGCGGCGCCCCGCGTGTCGAGCAGCAGCTGGGCCTTCACCGACAGGCCCTGGAGGTCGTACGTGCGGTGCTGCTGGAGCAGGATGGTCAGGTCCGCGTCGGCTGCGGCCTCGTAGAGGGAGTCGGCGCGGGGGATGGGGCGGTCGAGGACGCTCCAGGTGGGGACGTGGGGGTCGTGGTAGCTGACCGAGGCGCCCAGCTCCATCAGGCGCAGGGCGATCTCCTGGGCGGGGGTGCCCTGGAGGTCGGCGAGGTCGGGCTTGTAGGTGACGCCCAGGAGCAGTACGCGGGCGCCCCGGGCCGACTTGCCGTGTTCGTTGAGGAGCGTGGCGGCGCGCTGGACGACGTAGCCCGGCATGCGGTTGTTGACCTCCTGGGCCAGTTCCACCATGCGCAGGCCGCGGCCGCCGCCGGCGGTCATGTCCTGGGGGACGGAGTGGCCGCCGACGCCGGGGCCCGGGCGGAAGGCCTGGAAGCCGAACGGCTTGGTCTCGGCGCAGCGGATGACGTCCCACAGGTCGACGCCCAGGTCGTTGCAGAGGACGGCCATCTCGTTGACGAGGGCGATGTTCACATGCCGGTAGTTGGTCTCCAGCAGCTGCACGGTCTCCGCTTCGCGGGGTCCACGCGCGCGTACCACCTTGTCGGTCAGCCGTCCGTGGAACGCGGCGGCGGACTCCGTGCAGGCCGGGGTGAGGCCGCCGATGACCTTGGGCGTGTTCGCCGGCGTGACGTCCCGGTTGCCGGGGTCGACGCGGCTGGGGGAGTACGCCAGGTGGAAGTCGCGGCCCGCGCGCAGCCCGGAGCCCTCTTCGAGGAGCGGACGCAGGAATTCCTCCGTGGTCCCCGGGTACACGGGGGACTCCAGGATCACCGTGGTGTGCGGGCGCAGATGGGCGGCCAGGGTACGGGCGGCCGCTTCGAGCTGGCTCAGATCGAGCCCGCCGTCCGCTCCCCGCGGGGTCGGCGCGCAGATGACCGCGGTGCGCACCCGGCCGAGCTCGGCCGGGTCGGTGGTCGGCCGGAAGCCTCCCGAGAGCATCCGGCGCAGTTCGGCGGGGCTGAGCGAGCCCGCCTCGGGTCCGGTCCGGTAGCCGAGCGTGGGGATGCCTGCGGCGACGGCGGCCTGGGCCAGGGGCAGGCCGTACGCGCCGAGTCCGATGACGGCGAGATCTGCGGGCATGGCGAGGCCGTCCTTCCCGATAGCCGAAGTGGGACAGGTACGCAAGCCCTGTGGACAGGACGGGCGAGCGCAATGTCAGACTAGGAGTAAATATGACCGATATGCGGGATTGCCCGGCCGAGTTTCGGTGAGTGTTCCGTGCGCGTTGTCCACAGGCTGAGGGTCCGTGGTGGCTGAAGTCGGGCAACCCGGTCAGAATCTGGGCAGGGGGATACGGACGGGGTCTCACCCGACGGGTGCGGCCCGCGCGACCGATGAGCGGGAGGCAGCGGTGAGGACAGCGACACTCGGACCGGCGCAGCGCGTCGAGTCACTCGCATCCATGGCCGAGCGCGAGCTGGACGTGCTGGTCGTGGGTGGAGGCGTGGTGGGTGCGGGCACCGCACTCGACGCCGTGACCCGGGGCCTGTGCACAGGTCTGGTCGAGGCGCGTGACTGGGCGTCCGGCACTTCCAGCCGGTCCAGCAAGCTCATCCACGGCGGTCTGCGCTATCTGGAGATGCTCGACTTCGCGCTCGTCCGCGAGGCCCTGAAGGAGCGCGGGCTGCTGCTGGAGCGGCTCGCCCCGCACCTGGTGAAACCCGTGCCGTTCCTGTACCCGTTGCAGCACAAGGGCTGGGAGCGGCTGTACGCCGGTGCGGGCGTCGCCCTGTACGACGCCATGTCCATGGCCCGCGGGCACGGCCGTGGCCTGCCGATGCACCGCCATCTGACGCGCTCTCACGCCCTGCGCGTGGCCCCCGCCTTGAAGAAGGACGCCCTGGTCGGGGCGTTGCAGTACTACGACGCCCAGATGGACGACGCGCGGTACGTGGCGAACCTGGTGCGCACGGCGGTGTCGTACGGCGCGAAGGCCGCCAACCGGGCGCCGGTGACGGGCTTCCTGCGCGAGGGCGAGCGGGTCGTCGGGGCCCGGGTGCAGGACGTCGAGGCGGGCGGCGAGTACGAGGTCCGCGCCAAGCAGGTCGTCAACGCGACCGGCGTGTGGACGGACGACACCCAGGCGATGGTCGGGGAGCGCGGCCAGTTCCACGTCCGCGCGTCCAAGGGCATCCACCTGGTCGTGCCGCGTGACCGCATCCACTCCACGACCGGGCTGATCCTGCGCACGGAGAAGTCGGTGCTGTTCGTCATCCCCTGGGGCCGGCACTGGATCATCGGCACCACGGACACCGAATGGGACCTCGACAAGGCCCACCCGGCCGCGTCCAGCGCGGACATCGACTACCTGCTGGAACATGTGAACTCGGTGCTGGCGGTGCCGCTGACCAGGGCCGACGTCCAGGGCGTGTACGCGGGCCTGCGGCCGCTGCTCGCGGGTGAGTCCGACGCGACCAGCAAGCTGTCCCGCGAGCACACCGTGGCGCACACGGTGCCCGGGCTGGTCGTCGTGGCGGGCGGCAAGTACACGACGTACCGGGTCATGGCCAAGGACGCGGTGGACGCGGCGGTGCACGGGCTGGACATGCGCGTCGCCGAGTGCGTCACCGAGGACGTGCCGCTGCTGGGCGCCGAGGGCTACCCGGCGCTGTGGAACGCGCGGGCGCGGATCGCCGCCCGGACCGGGCTCCACGTGGTGCGGGTCGAGCACCTGCTGAACCGCTACGGGACGATGACCGAGGAGCTCCTCGCTCTCATCGCCGAGGACCCGTCGCTGGGCAAGCCCCTCCCGGCGGCCGACGACTACCTGCGCGCCGAGATCGTGTACGCGGCCTCCCACGAGGGGGCGCGGCATCTGGACGACGTGCTGACCCGGCGGACGCGCATCTCGATCGAGACCTTCGACCGGGGCACCCGCAGCGCACGCGACGCCGCGGAGCTGATGGCGCCGGTGCTGGGCTGGGACAAGGGCCAGATCGAGCGCGAGGTCGAGCACTACCAGAAGCGGGTGGAGGCCGAGCGGGAGTCGCAGCGGCAGCCGGACGACCTGACCGCGGACGCGGCGCGGCTGGGGGCGCCGGACATCGTGCCGTTGTAGATCGCCCCACTGCCCGCCCCGCGGCGGCCGACTGTCACTCGAACGGGTGTAGGGAAGCGGGATCTTCGTTCGGGAGCGGGTCGTTCTACGAGGTGCGGGGGCAGAACTCGGCGGCGAGCATCGCGGGCTCGAGACCGGCATCTGCGATCGCGTCCGTGTTCACGCGGAAGGTGAGGACACGACGGCCGTCGACGGTGGCCGCGGTGCGCACGTAGCTGCCGGATATGTGCCCGTTGTGCCCCCACACCCTCGTGCCGCACGGAAGTTTTTCGGGAAACAGCCCCATGCCGTACGCGCCGTGTGCGGCACGGGTGTCGAGCATCTCGCGCAGCCAGTGCGGGGGCAGCAGCCGGCCGCCGAGCAGGGCCGCGTAGAAGCGGTCCAGGTCGGCGAGCGTGGACACCAACTCGCCCGCGGCTCCGGCCACCCGCGGGTCGAGTGCGGTGACGTCGGTTCCGTCGGCGGTGTAGGCGCGGCCGTGCGGTGAGGGCAGCGTGGACCGGGATCCGGGGAAGGAGGTGCCCGTCAGGCGCAGGGGAGTGATGATGCGGCGCTCAGCCTCTGTGGCGTACGAGTGCCCGGTGACCTGCCGGATGACCAGGCCGAGCAGGACGTAGTTGGTGTTGGAGTAGGAGAAGTGGCCGCGTGCGGCCGGGGGGTGGGTGACGGCGATGTTCAGGGCCTGACGGGGTGTGACGGGGGTGGCTCCGTCGGTGTCCGTGGTGAAGTCGGGCAGGCCGCTGGTGTGGGTGAGCAGGGAGCGCAGGGTCAGCGCGCGGCCGTCGTTGCCCGCTCCTCGCACCAGGCCCGGCAGGTGCTGCTCCACCGTGTCGGACAGCGAGAGCCGGTGCTCGGCGGCCAGTTGCAGCACGACCGTCGCGATGAACGTCTTCGTGATGCTTCCGGCGCGGAAGTGGTCCGACCGGGCGATTCCCGGCCCGTCGGCGGCGTAGCGGGTGGTGGTGCCCTCCTGGGCGAGCAGGGCCGCGGCCGGGGCCCTGCCCTGTGTCACCAGCAGGGGCAGTACCGCGTCGACCGGCGGCATCGAGAGGGCCGACGAGTCGGCCGGGAGCAGGGAGAGGAGCGCGGCGGCCGCGGGCAGTGCCAGCAATGTCCGGAACGACGGCATGCAGACTCCTCCCTGGTCGGGGCCCATCATGCAAGGCCACGCGGGCCGTGCCGCACCCGGGTGTCCGGGGGGCTGGGCCGCGGGGGCTCGCCAGGGGGCCCCTGGGCGCCGGGCACTTGTCGGGTGAGGGACAATGGAGGCTCTGTCAGGGCGGGTTGTATGAGGGGACGCATGTCGGAGGCGGAGCGGGCGGGCACATCTCGTCAGGACACTCGTCAGGACACCAGGGAGCGTCTCCTCGCGGGGCGTTACCGGTTGGGCAAGGTGCTCGGCCGCGGCGGCATGGGCACGGTGTGGCGCGCCGAGGACGAGACGCTGGGGCGGACGGTCGCCGTCAAGGAGCTGCGGTTCCCCACGAACATCGACCAGGAGGAGAAGCGGCGGCTGATCACGCGGACGCTGCGCGAGGCCAAGGCCATCGCCCGGATCCGCAACAACAGCGCCGTGACGGTCTTCGACGTCGTCCAGGAGGACGACCGGCCCTGGATCGTGATGGAGCTCGTCGAGGGCAAGTCGCTCGCCGAGGTCATCCGGGAGGACGGGCTGCTCGAGCCGAAGCGTGCCGCCGAGGTCGGGCTCGCCGTCCTCGACGTGCTGCGGTCCGCCCACCGCGAGGGCATCCTGCACCGCGACGTGAAGCCGTCGAACGTCCTGATCTCCGACGACGGCCGGGTCGTGCTCACCGACTTCGGCATCGCCCAGGTCGAGGGCGACCCGTCCATCACCTCGACCGGCATGCTCGTCGGCGCGCCCTCCTACATCTCCCCGGAGCGGGCGCGCGGGCACAAGCCGGGCCCGGCGGCCGACCTGTGGTCCCTCGGCGGGCTGCTGTACGCGGCGGTGGAAGGCGCGCCGCCGTACGACAAGGGGTCGGCCATAGCGACTCTCACGGCGGTGATGACCGAGCCGCTGGAGGAGCCGAAGAACGCGGGTCCGCTGAAGGACGTCATCCACGGACTGCTCACCAAGGACCCCGCGCAGCGGCTCGACGACGCGGGTGCCCGGGCGATGCTGAACTCGGTCCTGCACGCGCCCGAGCATCCCGAGCCGGAGCCGATGGACGCCACCAAGGTCGTGCCGCTGCCGGCGCAGCCCGACAGGGCCTCGCGCAAGGGGGGTTCGTCGGGATCCGGCGGCAAGCGCGGTGAGGAGGCCGGGGAGCGGCTGCGCGGGGCGCTGCGTTCCGTGCGCAAGGCCGCCTCGGGCAGCGCCGCCGCGGGAGGTGCCGCTGCGGCGGCCAAGTCCGGTGCGGGCGAGGCCTCTTCCGGGCCCGCCGGCACGGCCTCCTCCGCGTCGGACAGCGGTGCCGGCCGGAGTACGACCGCGGGTGCGGCGGGGACGCGGCCGGGCCCGGGAGCGGACGCCGCCGGCGGTGAGCGTGGTGCGCCGGAGACGAAGACGGCCTCTGGGGGGCGGAGTTCGGGATGGCCGGTGGTGCCGCCGCCGGACCTGCCGCCCAGGCCCGCGCCCCGGGCGCCGCTCACCGACGTGGTGCCGCGCCGGACTCTGTTGATCATCGCGGTGGTCGTGGCGCTCGCCGTGATCGGCACCGTGCTCGCCATCGTGCTCAGCGGTGACGACAAGGGCGCGAAGGGTGCCTCCGGCGAAGGCGGCGGGAAGACCGTCGCCACGGCGTCGGACGGCGCCGACACCAAGGGCGACAAGAGCGACGGCACGCGCACCGACGGCGCCGAGAGCGAGCCCGGGTCGTCCGGGCCCGCCTCGAACGGCACGCCCACCGGCCAGTCGGGCGACTCCTCGGACGAGGGCGGATCCGGCGGCGGGAAGGGCACCGCGGCGCAGTCGACTCACCAGGGGAAGCAGGGGTACTCCATCGGTCTGCCGAAGGGCTGGAAGTTCCAGTCCACGGCTGCCGCGGGCGACCGCTTCACCGGGCCCGACGGGCAGAAGCTGCTCGTCGCCTGGACGTCCACGCCCAAGGGGGACCCGGTGGCGGACTGGAGGAACCAGGAGCGCTACATGGTGCGGGCGCAGTACAAGAAGATCCGTATAGAGAAGGTGGACTACCGCGGCTGGAACACCGCCGACTGGGAGTTCACCTACATGGACGGTGGCACGAAGTACCGCACCATCGACAGGGGTTTCGTGGTCGACGGCACGTCCGGGTACGCGTTGATGTACACGGCCAAGGCGGCAGGCTGGGGCGGCGACATGCGCAAGGAGACGTGGCGGACGCTCACGCGGACCTTCGAACCCAAGTCCTGAGCATGGGGCGCCCCCGGATTGGGGAGTGAGATCTGGCATCCCCGCATTGCGGGTTGCCTGCGGCACGTATCGTAAATGTTTGCGGACCGTGCGCAGCCGAAACGGACCGCGGGGCGAACGGATGTGACCGACCGGGCTGCCGGGGGAGGCAACGTGGACGACTACGCGGGTCGGGTGCTGGCCGACCGCTACCGCCTGCCACTGCCGCCGTCCGACGAGTACGAACTCACCGAGACCCGGGCCTTCGACACCTACAGCGGACAGGAAGTCCTGGTCCGGCAGGTGCCGTTGCCCGAGGTGGTCGAGGCCGAGGTCCTCGACGCGGAGGGGCTGCCGGACGGTTTCACGGCACGTGACGGTGGCGCCCGGCGGTCCGGCGCCCGGGCGGGCGCGGGCACCCGGCGGCCCGCGGATCCGGTGGTGCGGCGTGCGGTGGAGGCGGCGCAGGCCGCCGCTGCCATTCCCGACCACCCCCGACTCGACCAGGTCTTCGACGTGTTCGCCGAGGGCGGTTCGCTGTGGATCGTCAGCGAGCTGGTGGCCGCCCGTCCGCTGGCCGCGCTGCTCGCCGAGAAGCCGCTGACGCCGTACCGGGCGGCCGAGGTGGCCTCCGACGTCCTGATGGCCCTTCGGGTACTGCACGCGCACGGCTGGGTGCACCGGAACATCACCGCGCGTACGGTGCTCGTGTGCGACGACGGCCGGGTGATGCTGACCGGCCTCGCGGTGGGCGCGGCCGAGGAGGCGCTGTGCGGATACGACCCGGTACCCGAACCGCCCTTCGAGGAGTCCGGGCAGGGGTCCGGGCACGAGCCGGGGGCGCAGGGCGGCGGTGCCGGGCGGGCGCTCGGCGTCGGTGGTCCGGGGGGTTCCGGGCCGGGTGGGGGCATCGGCGGTGCGGGTGATCCCGAGGCGGCGCGGCGTGCGGCCATAGAGGCCCGCGAGGCCCGGGGCCTGCCCTCGGCCGGGGGCGAGAGCGCGAGCGGCGGTTCGGTCGTACCGGTGCGTGGACCGGTGGAGGGCGGCGCGGACCCGCGGGCGGCGCGTGCCGGAGCGATCGCGGCCTACCGGGCCGGTGCCCGGGCCGCCGCACGGGTGCAGGAGGCACAGCAGGGCGGGCGGGCGGCACTGCCCGGAGCCCGCACCGACCCGGACGCCGGTGTCGCGCCCCACGTCAACGGATCGGCGCAGTCGCCGTACATCCCCGGACAGGGCACCGCCCCCGGGGCCGTACCGCCCGGGCGGATCGCCGATCCCTACGGTGTGGGCGGCAACCCACGGACGACGGCCTGGCACGGCGCGGCACCCCGCGGCACGACCGGCGGGGCGACGGCGGCGCAGGGCCGGGAGCAGCCGGCGCTCCCCCCGGCCCCGGACACCGCGGCCCACGGCGAGCCCACCCGGTGGGACGACCTGGTCGCCGACACCCCCGCACCCCGGCGCGGCCCGGCCACGGCGCTGGCCGCCGAGCGTGCGCGGCAGGCGCGGATGGCCGTGGTCGGACCCGTGACCGAGCGCTGGGCGCCCGAGCAGGCGGGGTCGGTGCACGAGAACTGGCAGCTGGCCGCGCCGATCGGTCCGGCGACCGACCTGTGGGCGCTCGGCGCGCTGCTCTTCAGGGCCGTGCAGGGGCATGCGCCCTACCCGGAGGAGTCGACGGCCGAGCTGGTGCAGATGGTGTGCGCCGAGCCGCCCGCGTACGCCGAGGAGTGCGGGCCGCTGCGGCCGGTCGTGGAGTCGCTGCTGCGTCAGGACCCGACCGAACGCCTCGATTTCGAGGAGGTGCGCGGCTGGCTGCGCTCGCTGGTGCGCTCGGCGCCCGAGCCGGAGGCCGGGGTACACGTGGTCGCCGCGCCGCCCGTCGACGCCCGGCGGCTGCCCGTCGTACGGCGTCGGGGCGAGCTCGTGCGCCGGCGGCGGGCCGGGCTTCCCGCGCACCACGGGCGTCACAAGCGGGCCAAGGAGGAGTCCGGTTCGCCGCGCCGCCTCGGCCGCACCCTGCTCGTGCTGGTCCTGCTCGCGATGGCCGCGGCGATCGCCTACGCCATGCTGTTCATGCCGAAGGCGAAGACCGAGGGCGCGGACGGCGCGGACCGCACCGGAGCCGCCGGCGAGGTCAGCCAGGCGCCCGAGCCGGACGCCGGCAGCGATCCCCGGCCCGACCAGACCTCGCCCGGGCCGGAGAAGAGCCCGTCGTCGGCCGGCACCACCGAGACCCAGACCACCGGCCCGGACGTCGCCGACGGCTTCACCCTGCGCAAGGACTCGGCGGGCTTCCAGGTCGCCGTCGCCAAGGGCTGGGAGCGCAGCCCGCGCAATGGCAGCGGTCAGGTCGTCTACTCCAAGGGCGACTTCGAGCTCATCGTCGTCGCGGGCCGGGACAGCGCGTCGTCGTACGGCAGTGACCCGATGGCCTACCAGCGGGAGAGGGAGCGCGAGTTGCAGCCCTACCGCGACTCCAGCTGGGCCACCTCCACCGGGCTGAAGACGATCGAGGTGGGCGGACGGACCATGGCCGAGGGGCAGTTCACCTGGACCGGCGGCGACGGGGGCGAGCTGTACGTGCGCAATTTGGCGATGCTGGTCGAGGGGCGCTACCACGTGGTCCAGGTGCGCGGCCCGGAATCCGAACGTGACGAGGTGACGCGGATGTACGAGCAGGCGGCGGCGACGTACCAGGCCACGGGCTGAGCGACCGGCGCGCCGCCTGTACGCCCCGGTTCACACTCTGGTTGCCTCACGTCCCGGCAGGCGACAACCGTCACAGTGCGGTCACCGTGGTACCCCGCTTGTTCCCTGGTTGAGGGCGGGTCCTTACGCTGACCCTGTCAAGACCATTGCGGGGCAACGTGAATCAGATGCAGGGCCTGCTCGTCGCGGGCCGCTACCGGCTGGCCGAATCCATCGGCAACGGCGGCATGGGCCGGGTCTGGCGTGCCCATGACGAGGTGCTGCACCGGTCCGTCGCCATCAAGGAGTTGACCGCCGCCCTCTACGTCTCGGAGAGCGAGCAGGCGATCCTGCTGGCGCGCACCCGGGCGGAGGCCAGGGCGGCGGCGCGCATCAACCACTCCGCGGTCGTCACGGTGCACGACGTGCTGGAGCACGACGGCCGCCCCTGGATCGTGATGGAGCTGGTCGAGGGCCGCTCCCTGGCCGACGCGGTAAAGGAGGACGGGCGCGTCGAGCCCCGCGAGGCGGCGCGCATCGGCCTGTGGGTGCTGCGGGCCCTGCGCGCCGCGCACACCGCCGGCGTCCTGCACCGCGACATCAAGCCGGGCAACGTGCTCCTCGGCCGCGACGGACGCGTCCTGCTCACGGACTTCGGCATCGCCCAGATCGAGGGCGACACCACCATCACACGCACCGGAGAGGTCGTCGGATCGGTCGACTACCTGGCGCCCGAGCGCGTACGCGGCCACGACCCGGGCCCGTCCTCCGACCTGTGGGCCCTGGGCGCGACGCTCTACACGGCGGTGGAGGGCCGGTCCCCGTTCCGCCGCACCACGCCGCTGACCACCATGCAGGCCGTGGTGGAGGAGGAGGCCGCCGAGCTCCAGCACGCCGGCCCGCTCACGCCCGTCATCATCTCCCTGCTGCGCAAGGACCCGAACACCCGGCCCAACGCGTCCGAGGCGGAGCAGATGCTCGCCGAGGCGGCGGAGGGACGGCGGCCGAACGGGGCGCAGGCGTACGTGCCCACGCAGTACGGCGGGGCGACGCCGTACCGGGACTCCCACAGCGGCACGGGGACGGCCGCCACAGGCACGTCCGGCACCCGCCCGCTCGGCACCGGCTCGGGTTCGCACACCCGCACACCGCTCCCGCCGCTGGCCGGCACCCCGGCCAGCGGGACGTCCACGGCCGGTACTTCGCCCTACGGTGCCACCGGTCCCACCACGCTCGGCCCGGCGGCGACGGGCCCGCAGCCGGCCGGTACGGGCAGGCGCCGCAGGCTGCGCACCCTCGCCCTGGTCGTCGCGCTCGCGGCCATCATCGGCGGGGCCACGGCCGTGGTGCTCCAGCAGTGGCACCAGAACCGGCAGGGCGACTCCGGCTCGTCGGTCTCGACGACGGAGGGGCCGGGGGGATCGGTTCCGGACAGCTGGATCCGCTACGACGACCCCGCCGGGTTCAGCCTCTATCTGCCGAAGGGCTGGAAGCGGACGCCCTTCGGCCCGCAGGGCGAGCTCAAGCAGATCGACTACTCACCGGACGGCGGACGGCACTTCGTCCGGATCGCCGTCGACACGTCACCGGACTTCGCCGACGCCAAGTCCCACCAGGAGGATCTGGAGCAGCAGGTCCAGAGGCTGGTCGACTACAAGCGGGTGACCATGGAGGAGAACATCTACCGGGACCGCAAGGGCTCGCTGTGGGAGTACACCTGGACGGCGCTGGCCAAGGACCCGCCCTACGTCGCCGGGCCGCGCCACGCCATCGAGGAGACGTACTTCTCGCGGGACGGTGTCGAGTACGCGATCTACATGTCCACACCGCAGAAGGACTGGGCGAAGACGAGCAAGCAGTTCAAATGGGTGCTGCAGGGCTGGCGGGAGAAGGCCTCCTGAGGCGGGGCCACTTCTGACGAAGGCCGACGGGGGCTGTCTGTTTCGGCCACCGGCAGCTCGCCGCCCCGGAGTGGTTCCGTCCGTTGGGGCATGATTGCCGCATGGGGACCGAGGGGCACAACAGGCGTGTCATCGCGGGCCGTTACCGGCTCGAGGAGAGACTCGGGCGCGGTGGCATGGGCGTGGTCTGGCGGGCGACGGACCGGCTGCTCGGCCGCAGCGTGGCCGTCAAGGAGCTCCCCTACGACGAGACGCTGTCCGCGGCGCAGGCCCGCCGGCAACGGGACCGTACGCTGCGCGAGGCCCGGGCCCTCGCCCAGCTGAGCCACCCGCACATCATCGTCGTCCACGACGTCGTCGAGGACGACGAACGCCCCTACATCGTCATGGAGTTGATCGAGGGCGGCTCGCTCGCCGACCGGCTCGCCCACCGGGGTCCCGTCGACGCCGCCGAAGCGGCCCGCATCGGCATCGCCCTGCTCGGTGCGCTGGGTGCCGCGCACGCGGCCGGGGTGCTGCACCGCGACCTCAAGCCGGACAACGTGCTGCTGGAGACGGGCACCGACCGGGTCGTCCTCACCGACTTCGGCATCGCCCAGGTCGTGGGCACCCCGACTCTCACCGAGAACGGAACCTTCGTGGGCTCGCCCGAGTACACCGCGCCCGAGCGGATGTCCGGGGCCAGGACCGGGCCAGAGTCCGACCTGTGGTCGCTGGGCGCGCTGCTGTGCGCGGTCCTCAGCGGGGAGTCCCCGTTCCACCGCGACTCGCTGGGCGGCATCTTGCACGCGGTCGTGGTGGGCGACATCCAGCCGCCCGCGCAGGCCGGGCCGCTGCTGCCCGTCGTACGCGGTCTGCTGGAGCGCGACCCGGACCGGCGGCTGGACGGGGACCGGGCGGAACGGATGCTCCGGGCCTTCCGCGACACGGGCTTCACCCCCATGTCGCCGCCCGAGTACGCGCCGACGGTGGGGGACGTGCCGCGCCGAGGGCCGCTGGACCTCGCCGTCCGGCAACCCTCCGCGTCGCCGGTGGACCTGTCCGGTCCGGGCCGGCCGGAGGAACCCTTCCTCCGGCAGCCCACGCGGCGCGTGCTCATCGCGGCGCTGCTGGTCGCGGCGATGGCGGGAGCGGGGGTGTCCGCGGCGGCCCTGCTCGCGGGGGAGGGCGACGGGGACGGCGGCCCCACGCCGACGAGTTCCGCACCGGCGCCGCCGACGCCGCCGATGACGCCGAAGGCGCCGACGGCTCAGACGACCCGGCCGGCCTCCCCGAGCGCGCCCGCGGCCACTCCGTGACGGTGCCCGAGCCTCACTTCGTGACGGTGCCCGAGCCTCACTTTGTGACGGCGCCCGAGTCCGACCCCGTGACGGCGCCCTGCCCCCCCGCACCGCACCGCACGACACCGCGGCAAAGAGGGCGATAAGCCCCCGTCGACGTCACGGGTCGGTGACCGGCTCGCGTCCTTTGTGGATTCGCGGGCGGTTGGCGCGATATGGATGAACCCATGAGCAACAACGGGGGAGCCCGATCCGGGGCCGACGAGCCGACGAGTTTTGTACTGCAACCGCCGAACCAGCAGGCGCCGGTGCCGGGCAATCCCTACGCCGCGCCGGCCGCTTCACCCACCCAGATCGTGCCGCCCCAGGCGGCTCAGGCGGCCCAGTCGGCCCAGACGCCCGAAGACCCCGGTGCGGGACGGCTCATCGCCGGACGCTACCGGCTGCTGGCCAAGCTCGGGCACGGCGGCATGGGCACGGTGTGGCGGGCCAAGGACGAGACGGTGGACCGGGAGGTCGCCGTCAAGGAACCTCGCGTCCCGGAGCATCTTCCCGAACGCGAACGCTCCAACGCCTTCGAGCGAATGCGCCGCGAGGCCCGGGCGGCGGCCCGGCTCGACCACCCGGCGGTCGTCGACGTGCACGACGTCGCGGTCGTGGAGGACCAGCCCTGGATCGTGATGGAGCTGGTGCGGGGCCGCTCACTGGGCGACGCGCTCCAGGAGGGCACCCTGTCCGCACGCGAGGCCGCCCGGATCGGCCTCGAGGTGCTCGGCGCGCTGGAGGCCGCGCACGCGGCGGGCATCCTGCACCGCGACGTGAAACCCGACAACGTGCTGCTCGGCCGGCACGACCGGGTCGTCCTCACGGACTTCGGGATCGCCCAGATCGAGGGCGAGACCAACCTGACCGACACCGGCGGCTTCGTCGGCTCGCCCGAGTACATCGCGCCCGAGCGCGTGCTCGGGCAGCGCCCGGGACCCGCCAGCGACCTGTGGTCCCTGGGAGTGGTGCTCTACGCGGCGACGGAGGGCGTCTCCCCGTTCCGCCGCAGCAACACCCCCGCCACGCTCCAGTCCGTCCTCAACGCCACACCCGCGCCGGCGGCTTCGGCCCAGGGCCCGCTCGCCGAGGCCGTCAACGGCCTGCTGCACAAGGACCCGGCCCGCCGACCGAACGCCGCGCAGGTGCGGGCCCTGCTGGAGGCGGCCGCGAACCCGCCCTCCGCCCAGCCCACGCAGGCCGTGCGGGTCACGGGCCCGGGCGGGGGCGGCCGGGGCGTCCGGCTCGGCAGGAAGGCCTGGATCGGACTGGGTGCCGCGGCTGTCGCGGCGGCGGTGACGGCGTACCTGGTGATCGCGGACCCGTTCGCCGGGCCGCTGCCCGAGGGCTGGGAGGTCAAGCAGGAGAAGGACGTAGCCGCGTCGTTCGCCGTCCCCGCCGAGTACCAGCGGACCGTGCCCGACCGGAAGTCCGACCAGGGCCACTGGGTCACGTACACCGACTGGAGCGGCAGCATCTGGATCGGCCTGACGCTGGAGAAGAAGGCCGAGGACACCGGCGGCAACATCGCGGGCTCCGCGGCCGCCGAGATGTACGACGACGACACCCGGTTCAAGGAGAGCGGCAGCTACGAGCTCGACATGGACGAGGGGCCGAAGAAGTCCGACCCCAAGGTGACCACGTACCGGGACAAGAAGGCCGCCCGGAACACCGTCCCCTTCACAACCGACGACAGTGAGAACCCCCGCCCCCGGGAACTCCAGATCTTCTACTACCGGACCCCGGGCGGCGACATGTACAAGCTCACCGTCAGCTACCCGGGCAAGGGCGACTTCACCGAGCGCGGACGCGAGGTGGCGAGCGCGGCCATCGCGAACCTGGACATCGACAAGACCTGAACCGGTGGTCCAACTGCCCTGAGAACGACCCGCGTCGACAAGGGCCCGCCGCGCGGGGTACTGATGGGGCATGAGCAACGACGGGGGCGGGACGGACGACGCCCGGGGCCGGCTGGTCGGCGGGCGGTACCGGCTGATCGAGCGCATCGGCTCCGGCGGCACCGGCACCGTCTGGCGGGCCCACGACGAACGCGCCCAGTGTGAAGTCGCGGTCAGACAGCCCCGGTTGCCGGGCGGTCCGGACGGCGAGGCCCATCGGCGGGCGGCCCACCGGCTCCACCGCGAGGCCCGGGCCGCGGCCCGTGTCGACCACCCCGCCGCCGTCACCATCCACGACGTGGTCGTCGAGGCCGAGCAGCGGGACGAACGACCCGGCCCCGTGGGCCCCGACGAACTCGACGCGACCGAGACGCTCGACGGGCTGCCGTGGATCGTCATGGAGCTGGTGCCCGGCGAGTCCCTGCGCGAGGCGCTCCGCCGCGGCCCGGTCGACGTGCGCGAAGCCGCCCGGATCGGTCTCGCCGTGCTCGGTGCCCTGCGCGCCGCGCACTCCGTCGGCATCGTGCACCGGGACGTGAAGCCCGCCCATGTGCTGCTCGGCCCGCACGGGCGGGTGGTCGTCACCGACTTCGGCATCGCCCATGTCCAGGGCGAGGGCTCCCGCACGGCGGGCGGGGAGTCGGCCGGGGACTCGCTGGAGTTCGTCGCGCCCGAGCGGGTGTCCGGCCGCATCGCGGGGCCCGCGTCCGACCTGTGGTCGCTGGGTGCCCTGCTGTACACGGCCGTCGAGGGCTCGTCCCCGTTCCTGCGGGTCACGCCGGAGGCCACGCTAGCCGCGGTCCTCGCCGCCGAGCCGCCCGAACCGACGCGGGCCGGCCCCCTCGGGCCGCTGATCGCCCGACTGCTGGGCCCGGACCCCGAACAGCGGCCGGCCGCCGAGGAGGTCGCGAAGGACCTGGAGGCGGCGGCGGGTCCGGTACCGGACCCGACACCGGCACCAGCACCGGCACCGGCACCGGCATTGACACCGACGCCGGCCGTGCGGCCGCAGCCGACCGAACCCATACGCACCCCGGACGACTCGGTATCCGCCGGTCAGCCCGACCCGATACCCGCCACCGCGCCCTCGCAACACCCCGCCCCCGCGCTCGCAGCCCAGGACGGTCCCTCGCCCGCCGCCCAGGACAGCCCCCCGCCCGCCCCGCCCGCCCCTCGCCAGAGCCTCCTCCGCCCCGGCCCCCTCGCCCTCCTTTCCGCGTTGCTCGCCGGGGGCATAGGGGCCGTCACCCAACTCGCGCAGCCCGGCAGCGCGGAGAGCGCCGGGCGGGCCGCCGGCGTGGCCGACGCCTGGGTTCCGCACCACGAGCCGGACATGGCCGCCGTACTCCACCTCCCGCCCCACTACCGCCCGCTCGGCCGGACGGGCAGCGCGACCGACCAGCCCCGCACCGTGCTCTACGCCGACGAACGGACCGGCACGATCCAGGTCCGTCTCCTCTCCTGGGACAGCGCCCCGTCCATCCCGATGGACCAGGCCGGGAAGGCGCACGGCGCCCCAGGGGAAACGCGCTACACCCGCACCACCGTCCAGGGCCGGGAAGCCGCCCTCGCCGACACCACGTACCTCCGGGGCGACACCCCGAGGCGGGTCATGCGGCTGATCGCCCGCACCGGCGACGACCGCATGTACGAACTGCGCGTCGACATGCCCAGGGGCACGCCGGAGGAGGAGGAAGGCACCTCGGTGTTCGAGGGGGCCCGGGCGCGGCTCGGCGGCGCCCCGGGATCGTGAAAGTCCGGATCACCTCAACCGGTCAGCGCACAACGTCCTGATCAGCGTGTTTGTTGCCAGCAGTCACTGGCGTCGTGTGTGCACTCGGTGAAGCCGTATTACCGACGGGTACCCAAAGCCTGCGTCGCGGCATACTCTGCGCCTCATGACGGACGCGCAGGCCGCCGAGAAGACGGCAGAGACCGGCACGGCACAGACCGGCACGAACCCCCTCGCCCCCGCCCCGGAGGGCGCCCGCACCGCCGCGGACGTGGTCACGCCCGAGCTGGTCGCCCAGCTCACCAAGGGCGTCGCCGGCTCCGGCCGGACCGCCAACCACACGCCGTTCACCGGCGAGAAGCTGGCCGACCTCCCCGAGTCGACGCCCGAGGACGTGGCGAAGGCCTTCGAGGCGGCCCGGGCCGCGCAGCGCGTGTGGGCGCAGACCCCCGTACGGCAGCGCGCCGCCGTCCTGCTCCGCTTCCACGACCTGGTGCTGGAGCGTCAGGCCGAGGTGCTCGACCTCATCCAGCTGGAGACCGGCAAGGCCCGGCTGCACGCCCACGAGGAGGTCCAGGCCGTCGCGGTCGCCGCCCGGCACTACGGCCGCAAGGCCCCCGCCTACCTCCGGCCCAAGCGGCACGCCGGCGCCATGCCGACCCTGACGAAGGTCACCGAACTGCGCCACCCGCGCGGTGTCGTCGGCCAGATCGCCCCCTGGAACTACCCCCTGGAGCTGTCGGTCGGCGACGCGCTCCCGGCCTTCGTCGCGGGCAACGCCGTCGTCATGAAGCCGGACACGGAGACCTGCCTGACCGCCCTGTGGGCCCGTGACCTGCTGATCGAGGCCGGCCTGCCCGCCGAGGTCTTCCAGATCGTCCTCGGCGACGGCCCGGTCGTCGGCCCCGAGGTCGTCCGGCACGCCGACTACGTCTCCTTCACCGGCTCCACCCGCACCGGCCGCGAGGTCGCCCAGGGCGCGGCGGCCCGGCTGGTGGGCGTCTCCCTCGAACTCGGCGGCAAGAACGCCATGCTGGTCCTGGAGGACGCCGACCTCGAGAAGGCCGCGGCCGGCGCCGTCCGCGCCTGTTTCTCCTCCGCCGGCCAGCTCTGCATCTCCATCGAGCGGCTCTACGTCCACGAGTCGATCGCGGACGCCTTCCTGGAGCGCTTCGCCGCCCGCACGAAGGCCATGCGCCTCGGCACGTCCCTGGCGTACGGCGCCGACATGGGTTCCCTGGTCGGCGAGCGCCAGCTCGAGACGGTCACGCGGCACGTGGAGGAGGCCGTCGCCAAGGGCGCGAAGGTCGTCGCGGGCGGTGTGGCACGCCCCGACATCGGCCCGTACTTCTTCGAGCCCACGATCCTCGACGGGGTCGTCACGGACATGTCCGTCTGCGGCGAGGAGACCTTCGGCCCGGTCGTGTCGGTCTACCGCTTCACCGACGAGGACGAGGTCATAGAGCGCGCCAACGCCACGGCGTACGGCCTGAACTCCTCGGTCTGGACGAAGAACGGCCGCCGCGGCCAGGAGGTCGCCGCCCGCCTGCGCACCGGCACGGTCAACATCAACGACGGTTACGCCCCCGCCTACGGCAGCGTCCAGTCCCCGATGGGCGGCATGAAGGACTCCGGCCTCGGCCGCCGCCACGGCTCCGAGGGCATCCTCAAGTACACCGAGGCCCAGACGGTCGCCCATCAGCGCGTGCTCCCCATGGCCCCCTCGCTGGGCATGGACGACGAGAAGTACGCCCAGTTCATGAGCAGGAGCCTGCGCCTGATGAAGGCGTTCCGGTTCCGGTAGACGACGCTCGCTCAGCCACTCGAAGGGGAGACGGCACGTGCCACAGGACGCTTACGACTACGACGTCATCGTCGTGGGTTCCGGCTTCGGCGGCTCGGTGACCGCCCTGCGCCTCACTGAAAAGGGATACAAGGTCGGCGTCCTGGAGGCCGGCCGCCGCTTCACCCGCGAGACCCTCCCGAAGAACTCCTGGGACCTCAAGAAGTACCTCTGGGCCCCGAAGCTCGGCATGTACGGCATCCAGCGCATCCATCTGCTGGGCAACGTCATGGTGCTGGCCGGCGCGGGCGTCGGCGGCGGCTCCCTGAACTACGCCAACACCCTCTACGTCCCGCCGAAGCCGTTCTTCGAGGACCCCCAGTGGCGTGACATCACCGACTGGCAGGAGGAGCTGGCGCCGTACTACGACCAGGCCCGGCGCATGCTGGGCGTACGGCTCAACCCGACCATGACCCCCTCCGACGTCCATCTGAAGGCGGCGGCGGAGCGCATGGGCTGCGGCGACTCCTTCCACATGGCCCCGGTCGGCGTCTTCTTCGGCGACGGCGAGGACGCCGACGGCTCGGCGAAGGCCAAGCCGGGCCAGGAGGTGCCCGACCCGTACTTCGGCGGTGCGGGCCCCTCCCGCAAGGCCTGCGCGGAGTGCGGCGAGTGCATGACCGGCTGCCGCCACGGCGCGAAGAACACCCTCAACGAGAACTACCTGTACCTCGCCGAGAAGGCCGGCGCGGTCGTCCACCCCATGACCACGGTCGTGTCGGTCACCGACGACTCCCGTGGTGGCTACGCCGTCGCCACCCAGCCCACCGACGGCCGCGGCAAGAACAAGGGCCGCACCTACACGGCCCAGCGGGTGGTCCTCGCCGCCGGCACCTACGGCACCCAGACCCTGCTGCACCGCATGAAGGCGGGCGGCCTGCTGCCGCACCTCTCGGACAGGCTGGGCGAGCTGACCCGCACCAACTCCGAGGCCCTGGTCGGCGCCCAGACCGACGACCGGCGCTACCGCAAGGCGCACGGCGCGCCCAAGGCCGACTTCACCCGGGGCGTGGCCATCACGTCCTCCATCCACCCCGACGAAAACACCCACATCGAGCCGGTCCGCTACGGCAAGGGCTCCAACTCGATGGGCGGCCTGTCCATCCTTCAGGTGCCGTACGCGGGGACGAACTCGGGCACCTCGCGGGTCCTGGGCTTCCTCGCCAACGCGGTGAAGCACCCGGTGCTGGTGCTGCGCTCCCTGTCGAACCGCCGCTGGTCGGAGCGGACCATCATCGGCCTGGTGATGCAGTCGCTGGACAACTCCCTGACGACCTACGTGAAACCGTCGGGTGTCGGCCGCGGCCTGCTCACCGCCCGCCAGGGCCACGGCGCCCCCAACCCCAAGCAGATCAAGGCCGCCACGGAGGGGGCGTCGGCACTCGCCGCCGAGATCAACGGCTTCGCCGGCTCCAACGTCGGCGAGTTGATGGGCACCCCGCTCACCGCCCACTTCCTGGGCGGCTGTCCGATCGGAGACTCCCGCGAGTCCGGCGTGATCGACCCGTACCACCGCCTCTACGGCCACCCCGGCATCTCGGTCGTCGACGGCGCCGCGGTCTCCGCCAACCTGGGCGTCAACCCGTCCCTCACCATCACGGCCCAGGCCGAGCGGGCGATGTCGTACTGGCCCAACAAGGGAGAGGAGGACCCGCGCCCGCAGCAGGGCACCTACGAGCGTCTCCAGCCCGTCGAGCCCAAGTCCCCGGCGGTCCCGGCGGAGGCGTTCGGCGCGCTGCGGCTGCCGTTCCTCGGAATGCCGGCCGTGCCGCCGAAGCCCAAGGGCTGAGCGAGAGCGGAACACAGAAGAGGGACCTGCGCCCCCCTCCGAGCGCAGGTCCCTCTTCTGTGTGGTGCAACGGCCTGCCGGCCGCTACGGCTTAGGCCTGGACGCCGGCCTTGCGGCGACGGACCACGAAGATCGCACCGGCACCGGCGACGACCGCGGCACCACCGACGAGGCTGATCATCGGCAGGGCAGAACTGGAGCCGGTCTCGGCGAGGTTGCCCTCGACCTCGATCGGCTTGGCCTCGCCCTGAGGCCTGATGTCCTTCGGCGGCTTCTGGCCCGACGGCTTGGAGTCGTCCACGTCGCCCGGCTCCGAGCCCGCCTTGAGGATCTGGAACGGGTAGACGTCGCCGTTCTCGAAGCAGTCGCCGTCGCTCGTGTCGTAGCCACCGGCGGCGATCGCCAGGCTGTCGCCCACGGGCGCGCCGGCGTCGATCTTCACGCGCAGGTCGATGCTGACCTTCTGGCCGGCGTCGAGCGGGAACTCACCGAAGAAGAACCCGTTGTTGAAGCCCGTGTCCGCGAAGTCGTTGGTCCACTTGCCCGTGCTCGGGTTGCGGTACTCGAAGTGCGCGTACTTGTCGAAGAGCTGGTCCTCCTCGGACTCCAGGTCCCCGAGGGAGAACGCGGTGGCCATGACCTGCAGGGACTCGATGTCCGTCGTGCTGGTGTTCTTGACGTTGAACTTGAACGTCTTCCAGCCGCTGCCTGCGACGATCTTCTCCGGGAAGCCGGACAGGCCCACGGAGATGTTCGCCTCCTCGCAGTCCGAGGGTTCCTCGTCGTCACCGTCGGAGGGCTCGCTCGGAGTGACGGAGGCCGACGCCGAAGCGCTGGCGGATGTCGACGCACTGGCCGACGTGGACGCGGTGGCCTCGGGAGCGGACTCGCTCGCGGACACGCTCGGGCTCGGCGTCGTCTCGGCGGGCGTGGACTCGGTCGCGGACGGCGAGGCCGACGTCTCGGGAGCGGACTCGCTCACCGACGTGCTCGGCGTGGGCGTCGTTTCGTCGGTCGCGTACGCGGCCGGTGCCGCGAGCAGTGCCACCGGGGCTATGACCGCCGTAGCGGCCGCTGCTGCCATGGCGCGGCGAAGCTTCATGAAGACCTCGGAGAGTCCGGGCGTACCGCAGGATGCGGTACGAACGTTGGGGGAGGCCTCCGCGTGTGGGGCGCGGGAGTGGCCCTTGATTCAGCAGGTTTGATCCGTGAAACCTGTGAATGGTTGTGCTGGCATTCACGGAATTTTTATGTGGGCTGAGTCACACACAAGACCTTCTTGTGAAGGCGCTCACCACCCGCTTAGATCTTTGCTTCGTGTCTGAAAAGCCGTCCGACGATCAGCCGTCGGCCTCGGAGATCCCCGACGACGTCTGGGAGCAGTTCACCCGTGACACCGAGCGGGACATCCGTTCCTCCGCCCCGAAGGAGCCGTCTGCCCGGGCCCGCATGGTGACCGAGCGCCTGCGTGAGCAGGACGCCCGGGGTGAGGTGCCTCCGGGGTGGCGAACGGGCCCCGCCTGGCAGGAGATGAACGGCCGTGCGACCCGGCGCCGCAAGCTGTGGACCGTCCTCGGCGTGGCGGTCGCCGCCGCCGTCGCGCTGGTGGCCCTGAAGCCGTCGCTGCTGCCCGGCGACCCCTTCGGTACCGGGGAGTCCGGGGCCGCCGAGGCCTCACCGCTGCCCGACGAGACGGCGGCGCCCACCGCAGCACCGGGTGCGTCGGACCCCGAAACCCCCACTCTGGACCGGCCCTTCGCCGGCTCCCCGGCCGAGCGCTGGGCCGACGGCGAGGCCGGCATCGTCCTGCCGGAGGCGAAGGCCGTCGGCGCGGTCTCCGCGGAGCGGGTGGAACAGGCGCTGAAACTGACGAAGAAGCTGCTGGTGGGGGCCAACCTCGACCCGAACACCGTCCGCGGTGCCCGCCCCGGGGCCGCGCTCTCCCTGCTCGACCCCAAGCAGCCCGGGCTCCTCGACGACCTCGGCACCGGACTGCGCTCCCCGAGCAGGAAGCACGACCCGGTGACTCTGTTCAGCCGCTTCGACCCCGGCGAGGTGCGGCCGGCCGGTGACGTGATCAAGACCCGCGGGCGCATGACGTTCAAGAAGGGCACGCAGGGAGGCGTGGCGGTGCGCGCCGACTACACCTTCGTCTACCCGGTCGTCCGGGCGGACGGCCCCACCGAGGTCACCCGCACCATCGTGCGCCGGGTCCTCGACGTCGAAGTCGCCGACCCCGCCCGCTACGAGGTGACCCCCGGCCGCCTGCTCCTGATGAACTACGACCAGGAGATAGGCAACTCCTCCTGCTTCGTCTACGACGGCTATCTGCACCCGGAGTTCCCGTCGAGCAGGTCCGAGGGCCCCGACCCGAGCGGCCCGGCGACGGACCCGTACGACCGGAGCAGGCCCGTCGAGCACAACGACGAGGGCGACTGCGGCACGCTGACCCGCACCTGAGCCGAGTCGTGCGCCCCGCTCGAGCAGAGCGAAGGGCCCTGCGGGGTGGAGCCGCAGGGCCCTTCTTCTCGTTAGCACCGACGTCAGGGCAGCGCCGGTGCCTGGAAGCGGCGCCGGGGGGTAGCGCCGCTGGTCTGTACCTTTGACGATCGGGGCAATGCGGGTGTCCGCGGGGGGACTTGGACTGTGTACGCATCGTGCTGGATGAACGCGGCGCCCGCAACCGTTTGACCCAGACTTGTGCATTTATGCAAGGTCCGCCGGTCGGCCCCGGGCGTCCCCGGAGCCGACCGTTCTCTTGGGTGACCGGGCTGCTGTCCCCTGCCGTCCGGTCACTTCCCTGGAGCGAGGTCCCACGACGCACGGCACGATCCGTGCGTCTCATCGCCCCAGTGAGCCACGCGTGGTTCTCTCGGGTCCGCGCCTGGCTGGCACGGACACCGGGACCAACGAAAGGGTCCCGGGGCGGTCACGCGCCGTACGGGTGAGAAGGATGCGCACGTCTGTCCTGGGAACAGGGACCCGGGCCCGGGCGGGGGCGTCAGATCTTGCCGCGGCACAGCTCCAGCAGGGTCATCGCGAGCGCGGTGCCCGGCTTGCCCAGCGCCTCCCTGTAGTGGCCGAGGACGTCCATCTCGCGGGAGAGGTTCACACGCCGGCCGCCGGAGGCGATCCGCGCCTCCTGGATGACGGCGGACACGGCCACCCGTTCCTGGATCAGGCCGATGATCCGGTCGTCGAGCGCGTCGATCCGCTCGCGCGCGCCGCTGATCACGTCGGCGGCCTCGGGAGTACGGGCGCCGGTCACGTCGATGGTGGTCACAGGGGGCTCCTCTCGGGGTGAGGCTGCCCCGGGGCGGCAGGGCCCGGACGACGACAGGCGCCCCGGGCCTTGTCGGCCCGGGGCGCCTGGGAAGTCGCTTGTCAGTTGCTCAAGCAGCACGACCATGGCGTCCGGCGGGCCGGATGCCATAGGTAAAGACGAACGTCTGGTGCTTGAACATGGGGGCAAGTATGCACCCCCTCCGAGGGCCGTCCAAGCCGGTTCGCATCCTGAGACGGGGTGGTCGTCCGGTGCACGGAAGGAGTCCGGCCGCCCCCCGGTAGAATCGGGTGGCACAAGACCCCCGCCCCACCGCCGGAAGGCACCCCGTGTCATCAGCGACTCCCGCTGCCACCGCCGCCGACACCGTCCTGGTCGTCGACTTCGGCGCGCAGTACGCCCAGCTCATCGCCCGTCGTGTCCGCGAGGCGCGGGTCTACAGCGAGATCGTGCCGAGCACCATGCCGGTCCGGGAGATGCTCGCCAAGAACCCCGCGGCGATCATCCTCTCCGGCGGCCCCTCGTCGGTCTACGCGGAGGGCGCGCCCAGCCTGGACCGCGAGATCTTCGAGGCGGGCGTCCCCGTCTTCGGCATGTGCTACGGCTTCCAGCTGATGGCCAGCGCCCTCGGCGGCACCGTCGACAACACCGGCGCCCGCGAGTACGGCCGCACCGACCTGCACGTCTCCAAGGTGTCCTCCACCCTCTTCGAGGGCACCCCCGCCGAGCAGCCCGTCTGGATGTCGCACGGCGACGCCTGCTCCGCCGCCCCCGAGGGCTTCACCGTCACGGCCTCCACGGACGTCGTGCCGGTCGCCGCCTTCGAGAACGACGAGAAGAAGCTCTACGGCGTCCAGTACCACCCCGAGGTGATGCACTCCACGCACGGGCAGCAGGTGCTGGAGCACTTCCTGTACCGGGGCGCGGGGCTCACGCC
The DNA here is from genome assembly GCF_014701095.1 of Streptomyces tuirus. Lineage (NCBI taxonomy): Bacteria > Bacillati > Actinomycetota > Actinomycetes > Kitasatosporales > Streptomycetaceae > Streptomyces > Streptomyces tuirus. The sequence goes on from NZ_AP023439.1 coordinate 4,630,624, forward strand.
GGACTGGACGACCGGCAACGTCATCGAGGAGCAGGTCGCCGCGATCCGCGAGCAGGTCGGTGACCGGCGCGCCATCTGCGGCCTGTCCGGCGGCGTGGACTCCGCTGTCGCCGCGGCCCTCGTCCAGAAGGCCATCGGCTCCCAGCTGACCTGCGTCTACGTCGACCACGGCCTGATGCGCAAGGGCGAGACCGAGCAGGTCGAGAAGGACTTCGTGGCCGCGACCGGCGTGCAGCTGAAGGTCGTGGACGCCGAGGAGCGGTTCCTCAAGGCGCTGGCCGGGGTCTCCGACCCCGAGGAGAAGCGGAAGATCATCGGCCGCGAGTTCATCCGCGTCTTCGAGCAGGCCCAGGCCGAGATCATCGCGGACGAGGGCCCGGCCGTGGAGTTCCTCGTGCAGGGCACGCTCTACCCGGACGTCGTCGAGTCCGGCGGCGGCACCGGCACGGCCAACATCAAGTCCCACCACAACGTGGGCGGCCTGCCCGAGGACCTCGAGTTCCAGCTGATCGAGCCGCTGCGCAAGCTCTTCAAGGACGAGGTCCGCATGGTCGGCCAGGAGCTCGGCCTGCCGGAGGAGATCGTCCAGCGCCAGCCGTTCCCCGGCCCGGGCCTCGGCATCCGGATCGTCGGCGAGGTCACCAAGGAGCGCCTGGACCTGCTGCGCGAGGCCGACGCCATCGCCCGCGAGGAGCTGACGGCGGCCGGCCTCGACCGCGACATCTGGCAGTGCCCGGTGGTGCTGCTCGCCGACGTCCGCAGCGTCGGCGTCCAGGGCGACGGCCGCACCTACGGCCACCCCATCGTCCTGCGCCCCGTCTCGTCCGAGGACGCCATGACGGCCGACTGGTCGCGCCTGCCGTACGAGGTCCTCGCCCGGATCTCCACGCGGATCACCAACGAGGTGAAGGACGTCAACCGTGTCGTCCTCGACGTGACCTCGAAGCCGCCGGGCACCATCGAGTGGGAGTGATCCCACGGCCGGCTCGCGACGCCGGCATGATCCAAGCGACAGGCTCTAAGTGCGCTTGATCGTGCGCAGCGGAGTGCCGGGCGTCCAGATCTGGACGACGAGGTACGTGTCGTCCTCGATGCAGGTCCTCACGACCTCCGTCAGCTCGGTGCGGAAGAGGTGGAACGGCTCCGGCGGTTCCACCTCTTCGACGTATCCGGCCTTGGTCGCCACGTCGTCGACCTCGATCGCCCGGCCGCTGATCCGGACGTCGCCGCCGCCCATGCCCGTGCCCTCCCCCGGGTTCGCCTGGAGCGCGAAGCGCGGGTCGCGGCGCAGGTCGTGGGCCTTGACCGAGTCCGGCATCATGCCGAGCCACAGTTCGCCGTTGAGGAACCGCACCTCCAGGCCGCTGGTGCGGGGCGAACCGTCCTTGCGGAGGGTGGCGAGGACGTGGTGGGTGTAGGCGCCGAAACGCTTCTCGACAAGGCCGGCCAGGTCCGGTTCGGCGGTGACGAAAACCGCCCAGTTCGCAGTCATGGCACGAGTGTCGCGCCGAAACCCGACATCTTCTGTCGGCTATTCGTGGGGTGGGGGAGCCAGGGGGCACACGCGTGGGCACACGGTGCTCAGGGGGGCGCTCGGGTCATCTTCACGATTCGCTTCTGTCCTTCCCGGCCGCACGGACGGTAATTTCCCGCCCGTACGCAGAACCAGCGCTGGAGGACCTATGAGCGGGCCCACCCCGCCCCTGCCGCTGCCCACCGACCGGCTGCGGTTCGCCATGCCGCCGATGCACGAGTCGCTCGAGGACGAGCGCCGGCACCGCAAGGAACGGCTCGCCGGCGCCCTGAGGATCTTCGGCCGGCTCGGCTTCGAGGACGGCGTCTCCGGGCACATCACCGCCCGCGACCCGGAATTCACCGACTGCTTCTGGGTCAACCCGTTCGGGATGCCCTTCCGGCACGTCACCGTCAGCGACCTGGTGCTCGCCAACCAGGACGGCCAGGTCGTCGAGGGCGGCTACCACGTCAACCAGGCGGCCTTCACCGTGCACGCCCAGGTCCATGCCGCCCGGCCCGACGTGGTCGCCGTCGCCCACTGCCACTCGGTGCACGGCCGGGCGCTCGCGGCCCTCGGCGAACTGCTGGAGCCGATCACGCAGGAGAGCTGCGCCTTCTACGAGGACCACGCCCTCTACGACGCGTACACGGGCGTCTCCGTCGACGCGGAGGAGGGGCGGCGCATCGCGGCCGTCCTCGGCTCCCGCAAGGCGCTCGTGCTGCGCAACCACGGGCTGCTGACCGTCGGCGACTCGGTGGACGCGGCGGCCTGGTGGTTCGTGTCGATGGAGCGCTCCTGCCAGGTGCAGCTGACGGCGCAGGCGGCCGGGCGGCCGGTCCGGATCGATCACCGGATGGCCGTGGCGACACGGGAACAGCTGGGCGGCGACCTCGTGGCGTGGATCAACTATCAGCCGATGTGGGAGGACGTCAGCCGGAGTGAGCCGGGCCTGCTGAGCTGACGCGGGGGCCGCTGAGCTGACCCGGGTGAGCTGACGCGGGGGCCGTCGAGCTGACGCGGGGTCCGTCGCCGAGCTGACGCGGGTGAGCTGACGTCGGGTCCGTCGCCGAGCTGGCGCCCGGCCCGCCGAGCCGGCTCAGAAGCCGCGCAGGACCACTGCCTTCGTCCTCGCGAACTCCTCCTCCGTGAGCACCCCGTCGTGGTGGAGCCGGCCCAGCTCGCGCAGCCGGCGCAGGAGCACGTCCTGGTGGTCGGAGGCCGGGGGCGGCACGGGCGAGCGGAAGGGGAGCTCGCCGTTCCCGGAAGCGGCGCGCGTGGACGGGTGCGGCAGCCGGGCCGTGACCGCCGCGGCGACGAGCGCGGCGAGCAGATCCCGGCGGGCGCTGCCCCACAGGTCCAGGGCGTACGGGTCCTTCTCCGGCGGCAGCTTCGAGAACTCCGTCTCACGGGTCACGAAGCGCAGCGAACCGTCCTCGTGGCCCGTGTGCGGCAACCACTCGACCCGCACGAGGTCGCCCATGCTGATGATCCGCGGGCCGGTGGCGCGTTTGACCCGCTCGGAGGTGTCGGCCCAGTCGATCCGCAGCCGCGTGCCGTCGAAGGAGACCGTCCCGTCCGAGGTGCGCACCGAGACCGGAACCGGCGGGCCGGGCAGCAGATAGGCCTTCGCGGGCTCCTTGGCGATCCGGTCGAGCAGCAGCGCGCGGCGGATCTCCTCGGCGACGTACTCGGCGACCCCCGTCCGGTCGGCGTCCACCGTCAGCCGGTAGGGATCGGCCGCGTCCGGCAGCCGCCCGCAGGTCGCCTGGAGCAGGGGGTCGGCGCCCTCACGCAGCCGCAACCGCAGCCGCCCACGCCTGCGTTCGGTCTCCAGCACGATGCCGGAGACCGCCGCGAGCGGCACGGCGATCTCCCCGTACGTCTGCCGGAACAGCGGAACGGAGCGGTGCAGACCGGGTGTGATCCGGACCGTGTCGCCGTCGAAGGCCCAGGTCCCGTCCCGCTGGATGATCTCGGCCATAGAGGGATTCTCCCAGCCGGGTCAACACAGCACGCCGAACTTCACTCGTGTTGACCAGAGGGGGCGGACGGGAACCGGGTGGTGTAGGGCACAATTCGCTGTCGTCGCGGGGGAGTTGTACAGCGGTGTTTCCGGGGTCCGGAAGGCCGGCGGTGGTTGGGTCGCGGGAAGGCGGGCGTCGGGCGTGGCGGTGCGGGAGGCGGGACAGGGCGGCGCGGACGCGGGCGGGTACGCGGGCGCGGGCGGGTACGCGGGCGCGGGCGGGTACGCGGGCGCGCGTACGGGTGCCTATGCCGAGGGGTACTCAGGTCGCTACGCCGGTGGTCACACCGGCGGACGCCAGGGTGGTTCCGGTGACGACCACGCAGGCGGGTGCGCCTGCGGGGACTGCCCGCACGGTGCGCGTGAGGGGCACCGGCGGGCCGTCGCCGCGTTCCTGCGCCGGCGGGACGAGTTCGCGGCAGGGCAGGGGCTGCCGGCCGCCGTGGCCCACTCCGCGTCGGCCTCCCGCCAGTGGGTCTCCGAGGAACTGGCGCAGTCCGCCGAGCACGTCGCCGAACGGGGGCGGGCCGAGGGGCAGGCGTGGCTGACGGGTCTGTGGCGCCGCACCGCGGCCGTGGTCTGGGCCGCCGTGGTGCTGTTGCTGCTCGGGCAGGCCCTCACGGCGGTCGGCGCGGGCTGGACGGCGGCGCGCACGGCCGGGCTGTCCGCGGCGCTGGTGATGGCCCTGTCGCTGACCGCCGCGTCCTGGTACCACCGGGCGAAGGGCGGGGTGCTGGCGCCGGTGATCGGTGAGGACAACCGGCTGTCCACGTCCCGTACGGTCGCCGCGGCGTGGGTGCTCTTCGTGGCCTACTCCGTGCTCGTCCTCGCGGGACGGCTGGCCGCCGCCTCCCGGCAGCGGGAGCGGGACGCGCTGATCTCCGGGCTGGATCTCGCCCGGGGCGCCGGGATCGTGACCGTGCTCGCCGTGCTGTGCGGGATCGCCGTGCTCGTGCGGCGGGTGGTCGGTCTGCGGGTGCTGGGGCAACGGCTGCAGAAGGTGCGCGCCGACCGGCCCCGGGCCGCCGATCTGCTGACCGACGACGCGGGACGGGGCACCTTCGCCGACATCCAGTACGTCGTGATCAGCGGTGTCGCCCTCGTCTTCGCGGCGGTACGGCTGGCCCGGCGGCCGGAGCAGCTGCCGGACCTGCCGTGGGGGCTGGCGGTGGTGGTGCTGGTGTCGGCGGCGACGTATCTGGCCGGCAAGTACGCGGAGGGCGGCCGACCGGTCATCCTCTCCGTGGTCCGGGCCCGGGAGGCGGGCGACCTCGACGGGCCGATCCGCACCGGGGACGACATCGAGATCCGGGGCGCGGGATTCGTGCCGCCGGGGGCGCAGGGGGCCGACCGGCTGGCCCGGATGGTCGTGCGCGTGGGCGCGGTGCACGTCCACGTGCCGCTGGTCCCGGTACCCGGCGGGTTCCGCAACCCGACGGACACCCTGCTGACCGTCCCGGTGCCGGCGGATGTGGAGCCGGGGAGGGTGGAGGTACAGGTGGTCACGGCGGCGGGGGTGGAGACCAACCGGTACGCGATCGACGTGACGGAGTGAGTGGGGGAGTCAGGGAGGGAGGCAGATCTGCGACGCCCCTGACGCCCCCGCACCACCCGGCGGAACCACACAAGCCGCTCGCGCAGGATTGAGCGCGGTCCGTTTGTCGTACGTATCGTCTGTTGAGGGGGTCTCGGCACCGGCGAGAGGCGGCTAGCAGCGATGACTCACAGTATGCGAACGGACACGCACTCCCCGCACTTCGGCGAGGGAGGAGGCTGGCGGGACAACGCCACCCGCTACGCCCTGCTGCCGCTGCGCATCTTCCTGGGCGTCACCTTCATCTACGCCGGCCTGGACAAACTCACCGACAGCGCCTTCATGAAGGACTCCGGTGCCGGCTCGATCGGCGACATGATGCGTGCCGTACGCGACTCCTCCGCCATTCCCGCCCTGGTCGACCTGTCCCTCAAGAGCCCCGTCGGCTTCGGCTACGCCATCGCCTTCGGGGAACTGGCCGTCGGCATCGGGACCCTGCTGGGCCTGTTCGCCCGGCTGGCCGCGCTCGGCGGCGCGCTGATCTCCCTCAGCCTGTGGCTGACCGTGAGCTGGGCCTCCGACCCGTACTACTACGGCAACGACCTCGCCTACCTCATGGCCTGGACCCCCCTGATCCTGGCGGGCGCGCCCGTGCTGTCCCTCGACGCCGCGCTACGGTCCCGGCGACGTCAGCGGAGCGGCGGGTACCGGTAGCGGGCCGGCGGGTACCGGCTGCCGGCCGGTAGCAGCCGGCAGCCGGTAGCGGGCCGCTGACCGTCAGGCCGGGTCTGGGCCCGTACGGCCCCCCTGGCGGCGCCGGCGTGCGCGGCCCGTCAGGAACGCCACCGCGCCGGCGAGGCACAGCCCGCCCGTGACGAGGGGGATCGCCACGAACCACGGGGTCTCCCAGGCGCCGCCCGCGTCACCCGCGTAGAGGACGCCCGTCAGCATGAGGACGCTGCCGGCGAGCAGTTTTCCGGGCTGGATTTCATGACGAAGCACGGGTCACCTCCGCCTGTCCCATGCCGACGTGGAGGTCCAGGTCGATCGTGCCGGACGTCTCGACGCCCTTGGCGGGGGAGAGGGTGATCTCCTTGTGCCGCCCCGGCTGCACGTCCACGTCCTTCGGGTCGTCGCCCGGCAGCTGGAGATCGCCGACCCCCACCTCGACGTCCAGCCGCACCGTCACGCCGTCGGGCACGAGCACTCTGAGCTTGCCCATGCCGACCTCCGCCTGCGTCGTCACCGTCTGCTTCCCGGACACGTCCAGCTTGCTCAGGTCCAGTGTGCCGACACCGGTTCCCAGGTCGTAGCGCGGCCGTACGTCCGCCACCGTGGCGGGCTGCCAGGTGGTGCGCGCCCAGTGGGTGTCGATGTCCTTGGGCAGGGCCGCCGCGCCGGCGAGCAGGCCGGCCGTGAGGATCGCCAGGAAGATCGAGCCGGCGCCGGTCCGGCCCAGGAAGGCGCTGACGGCTATGCCCAGGCCCAGGACGGCGACCGCACAGGCCAGGCCCGTCTGCAGGCTGGTGCCGAGCGGATGCCCGTCCCAGGTGCGGCTCGTGCCCAGGGCTCCCGCGAGCAGGGCCAGCAGGAAGACCCAGCCTCCGATCCAGCGCGGGCCGCGCGGCCGGGGCGGCGCGGGGCGCTGGGTGGGTATGTCCTCGCGGGCGCCGGACCGGGGGGTGCCGGGCCGGGTGCCGAGGCTGATGTTGACGGCCGCGGCGACATCCAGGTCATGGGTGTCGCGAGGGCCCCACAGGTAGCCCGTGCCGCCGATGTGGGTGCCGTCCTTGACGATCGGGTCGCGCCACCAGGAGGGCGTGGTGAGGAGGATCGGCGGCGCCTGGGGCTCCGGCGGGGCGTCGGCCGCGGCCTGCGCGGCCAGGGGGTCGGGGCTGTTGGCGCCGCGCTGGCGCGACCAGTAGCCGGCGCCCGCGAGGAGGAGGGAGAGGACGACGGCGAAGGTCAGCACCCCGCCGTTGTTCAGCATGGTCAGGAACACTCCGCAGCCCACCAGCGCGAACAGCACGGCCGCCAGGGCCTGGCCGTCGACGCGGCCGGTGAGCAGCTTGCGGACCTCGTTCTCCTCCTCGTCGTCGTACGGGACGAAGAGCCAGGCGAAGCCGTAGAAGATGAGGCCGATGCCGCCGGTGGCGGAGAGCACGGCGAGGGTGATGCGGAAGATCGCCGGGTCCATGTCGCACTGCCGCCCGAGTCCTGCGCAGACGCCGGCCAGGGCCTTGTGGCGGCGGTCGCGGCGGAAGGCGTGGGGAGGCCCGGCCGGGACGGCTTCCTCGGCGGCGGCTGTACCGGATGCTCCTCCCTGCTCTCCCGCGTCCGCGCGCCCGGGTGCGGAGCCCGCGGCGGGCGCGGCATCCTCCGGCCCTGCGCCCGCAGCGGGGCGTGGGCCGGAGCCGGGTCCCGGACCCGTCGCGGCGTGCTGGTGATCGGTCATGGGTCCATGGTGACGGGCGCGGCGTCCCGGCGGGAGTCGGAACGACCCTGGCCGGACCCTGATATCGGCCCTGAGAGGCCGCTCGGGAAGCGTTCGAGGGGGAGGTCCGCGGAGATCAGGGGAGCCCTAGGGGTCGACCCTGATGCTCCTGTCTCCCGCACATGTGACCATCAATGGCATGTCGGAAGCCGCAGCAGCGCCACTCGCCGAACCGCGGCCGCCGCGCAAGCTCTACCGCAGCAGTGACGGACGCTGGCTCGGGGGCGTGGCGCGGGGCCTCGCCGGGCATCTCGGGCTGCCCGTGATCTGGGTCCGGCTGGTCTTCGTCGGCCTGTTCATGGCCGACGGACTCGGCGCGCTGCTGTACGCCGCGTTCTGGTTCTTCGTCCCGCTCGGCGTCGGCGGTGTGGAGGCGCAGAAGCCGCCGTCGCCCCTGACGGAGACCTCGTCCGACGGCCGCCGCAGGCTCGTCGCGCGCAGACCCGACAAGGGCCAGATCGTGGCCCTGCTCCTCATGGTCGTGGTGGCCATGGTCTTCGTCGGCAATGTGAACCTCAGCGGCGGAGCCAGGGCGTACCTCTGGCCGACGGTGTTCGTCGGCGCGGGTGTCGCCCTGGTCTGGCGGCAGGCGGACAACGCCCGCCGGGCCCGCTGGGCCGAGGTCGGCCGCCGCCGGCGCACGGTCACGCTGCTGCGCTCGGTGGGTGGCGTCCTGCTGGTGACGGCCGGCGTCTCCGGCATCTTCGTCCTGCAAGGGTCCGCGGCCCACCTCGGATCGGTCCTGCAGGCGGCCCTCGCGGTCCTCGTGGGGATAACGCTGCTCGCCGGGCCGTATCTGGTGCGCATGACGCAGGACCTCTCCGAGGAGCGCCTGATGCGCATCCGCGCCCAGGAGCGCGCGGAGGTCGCCGCCCATGTGCACGACTCGGTGCTGCACACCCTCACCCTGATACAGCGCAACGCGGAGAACGCGAACGAGGTCCGCCGCCTGGCCCGAGCCCAGGAGCGCGACCTGCGCACCTGGCTCTACAAGCCCGAGGGCACCGGCAAGGACGAGGCCGACGAGCCCACCACCCTCGCCGACGCCGTCCGGCGCAACGCGGCCGAGGTCGAGGACAAGCACGGCGTGCCCATCGAGGTCGTGGTCGTGGGCGACTGCCCGCTCGACGAGAGGATCTCCGCGCAGATGCAGGCCGCGCGGGAAGCAATGGTGAACGCCGCCAAGTACGGTGGCGAGGGCGGCGCCGTCCAGGTCTTCGCCGAGGTCGAGGGGAAGACGGTCTTCGTGTCCGTCCGGGACCGCGGCCCCGGCTTCGACCTCGGCTCGATACCCGCCGACCGGATGGGTGTCAGAGAATCGATCATCGGCCGCATGGAGCGCAACGGCGGTACGGCGCGGCTGCGCGCGGTGCCGGACGGCGGCACGGAGGTCGAGCTGGAGATGGAGAGGGCGGAGAAGACGTCATGAGCGACCCGACCGAGGCGAACGGTACGGCGGGATCGGCGGAGGCGGCCGGACCCGCGGAGTCGGGCGGCGGCCCCGGGCGTCATGTGCGCGTGGTCCTCGTGGACGACCACCGCATGTTCCGCACGGGGGTCCAGGCCGAGATCGGACAGACCGAGCAGACCGGAGTCGAGGTCGTCGGCGAGGCCGCGGACGTCGACCAGGCCGTCACGGTCATCACCGCGACCCGGCCCGAGGTGGTCCTCCTCGATGTGCACCTGCCGGGCGGGGGCGGCGTGGAAGTGCTGCGCCGCTGCGCCCCGTTGATGGGCGACACCGAGCAGCCGGTCCGCTTCCTCGCGCTGTCCGTGTCGGACGCGGCCGAAGACGTGATCGGCGTGATCCGTGGCGGGGCCCGCGGGTACGTCACCAAGACGATCACCGGCACGGACCTGGTGAACTCCGTGTTCCGTGTCCAGGAGGGCGACGCGGTCTTCTCCCCGCGCCTCGCCGGGTTCGTCCTGGACGCCTTCGCCTCCACGGACGCGCCGCCGGTCGACGAGGACCTGGACCGCCTGACCCAGCGCGAGCGCGAGGTGCTGCGGCTCATCGCGCGGGGCTACGCGTACAAGGAGATCGCCAAGCAGCTGTACATCTCCGTGAAGACGGTCGAGTCGCACGTCTCGGCGGTGCTGCGCAAGCTCCAGCTGTCGAACCGGCACGAGCTGACGCGCTGGGCGACGGCTCGCCGGCTGGTCTGACGCCGGCGCTCACACCACCCGGGTCGCCCCCGCGAACGGCATCTCGTCCAGCGGGGCGACACGCACCGGCGCGGAGGGGTTCGGTGCGTGGATCATCCGGCCGTTGCCGACGTAGATGCCGACATGGCTGATGCCGGCGTAGAAGAAGACCAGGTCGCCGGGGAGGAGTTCGGAGCGGGAGACGCGGCGGCCGGCGGCGATCTGGGAGTACGTCGTACGGGGCAGGGAGACGCCTGCGGCACGGTACGCGGCCTGGACGAGGCCCGAGCAGTCGAAGGCGTTCGGGCCGGTGGCGCCCCAGACGTAGGGGCTGCCGAGCTTCTGGTAGGCGTAGGAGACGGCCGTGGCGGCGCGGGAGTTGGGCGCCTGGGCCGTGGCGGGGCCGGGGGCCGTGAGGGTGTCCCGCGGGCCCGTCGAGCGCGAGGCACGGTCGGTCGATGCGCCCAGCCGGGAACGTTCCTGCACACTGAGCCGGGAGAGCAGCTGCCGTGCCGAGCCCAGTTTGCCGGTGATCGTCTTCTTGTGCCGCTTCAGCTCCGTCTGCCGCGACTTCAGGGACGTCAGCTCGATGTGGGCGGCCCCGCGCAGCTGCTCGATCTCCCGCAGCTGTCTGCGCACGCCCGCGACGGCGGCGTTCTGCCGGTTGCCGGCCCGCTCCACGAACTCGGCGTTCTCCAGGTACCGGTCGGGATCGTCGGACAGGGCGAGCTGCACCGCGGGGTCGAGGCCCCCGGCCCGGTACTGCGCGGCGGCAACCGAACCCAGCGCGTCGCGGGCGGAGTTGAGCCGCTCCTCCTTGCGCGCCGCCTGGTCCTGGAGGTCCTTCAGCCGCTGCCCGGCCGCCTCGGCCTTCTCCTTCGCGCCGTTGTACTTCTCGGTGGCGACCTCCGCCTCCTGGTACAGCTCGTCCACCTCGGCCTTGACCTGGGCGGGGCTGAGCTGTGGTTCGGCGTGTCCGGTGCCGTCCAGGCCCGTCGCCGTCGCCGCGCCCGCGAGGGCGATCGTGGCGGCCGTACGGGCCTTGCTGCCACCCGTCGAGCGCTGTCGGGGCTTGCGGTGCGCTGCCACCTGGAGGCCACGTCCTTTCCTCGACCGCCGAGGGGTGGGTGCGGCTGCCGGGGGGAGCGGACGGGCGGCCTGCGCGTCCGGCGACGGCCCGCACAGGGGGAGCGGATCGCCGCCGGACTTTTCGGCGGTGGTGTCCGACTGCCGCCCCTGGCCCGGGCGGCGGTGGGGAGCCGGGCACCTGGTGGAGGACGCTAAACGTCGCCGTACCGGGCCCGTGGCGGGTGTGCGGAAGTGGCGCGAGAGGACCGACGGTGACCGTATGCGACCGTGGACCCGCCGGGGCGCCGCCCACTTCACTCAGCGTGATGACCGATGCGCCGGATTCTGAGCGAGTGACCGTGATCGGGTGCTATGGGGCGCATATATGCATCACTGGGCCGGTGTCGGGTGCCTCTAGGCCCCTCATTAGGCTCCGGCCTCATGGACGTACTCATCCACCTCTTCGTCGGCCTCCACATCATCGGCATCGCCTCGCTCCTGGGAGGCTTCCTCACCCAGATGAAGGCGATGGGCGAGGGTACCGCCCGCTTCACCCCCGCGATGCTGCACGGCGCGTTCACGATGCTGGTCACCGGAGTGGTTCTCGTCGGCCTCAACCAGGCCGACGACCAGTCGGTGAACAACGTGAAGATCGGCGTGAAGCTGGCCCTGCTGATCGTGATCCTCGGCCTGGTCTATGTGAAGCGTGACGACGAGAAGGTGGACAAGGGGCTCTTCGGCCTGGTGGGTCTGCTGACCACGGCGAACATCTTCATCGCCGTGCTCTGGACCTGACCCGGGAGCGCCGGGCGCCGGCCCGGGCGGCGGCGAGAGCCCAGGCGGTGCACGCGAGCCAGGCGGCCACCGCGATCCACAGCAGCACCTCCCCGGCGGCGTCGAGCCAGGCGACGTCGAGCGCGGCGGCGACCGCCAGGGTGGCCGCCGCCGTCACCACCACGGCGAACACGGTCGCCCAGCGCCGCACGTCGTAGTGGTGCCGCGGCCAGAACAGCTCGGCGAGGATCAGGGCGACGCAGGCGATCAGCGCGAGCACGAGCAGCGTGACGGTCGTCGTGCGCAGGGCGCTGCTGTTCTCCTCGTTCCACAGGTACAGGCGCGAGCTGTCGGCACTGAGGAGCTTCGCCCCGGCCATCGAGGACACGGCGAGGGCGCCCGCCGCGAGCCAGTGGTCCCCGCGTCCCTCCTCCACCTGCCGGGGCTGGAAGCGGAACAGGGCGAAACAGTAGAGGGCGAGCCCGAGCCAGAACAGCACCAGGGCCGCGTGGGCGAGCCAGGCCGCCGAATCCGCCGCGGCGAGCGTCGCGCCGAGCACGGCGAGCCCTTCGGTGGCCACACACCGCAGGAACACCGTTCCGCGCCACCCCTGGGTCTCCGCGGTGAGCAGCACCGCCCAGAGCAGCATGGCGAGGGCGAGCAGAGCCTCGGCGAGGTGCTGCCGGCCTGCCGCGGAGAAGCCGGTGCCGAGGACGGCGGTCGCCGCCACGAGGGTGAGCGCGGCAGGCGTCTCCGCCCGCCACACGCCGTGCCACCGCTGGGCGAGGCCCGCGGCCGCCACCAGCCAGGCCGCGCAGGCCAGGCCGAGGGCGATGCGGGAGAGGACCTCGTACCCCGCCGAGTCGAGACCGACCGACACGATGCCGGTCGCCAGCGCATACGTCGCCCACCAGGTGGCAAACAGGGAGGGACCGGACATAGCGCCGATGCTAGAGAGCGCCGCGCGGGTTGAGAGAGGGGCACGCGCGTGTGCCCCTCAAAAACCTGGCGGGACTTCTAGGCCGGGCGTACCACGCTGTGGATCGCGGACTCGCCGTCGTAGTAGATCGACTCCTCGCGCACGTACGTGCCGGGCTTCGGGGCGTGGATCATCATGCCGTTGCCGATGTAGATCCCGACGTGGGTGACGTCGTCGTAGAAGAAAACCAGGTCGCCGGGCCGGGCCTGGGAGAGCGGGACCGTGGTGCCGGCGTTCACCTGGTCGTAGGTCGTGCGCGGCAGGGTGACGCCCGCGGCCTTCCAGGCGGCCCCGGTGAGGCCGGAGCAGTCGTAGGAGCCGGGGCCGACCGCGCCCCACACGTACGGCTTGCCGATCTGGGCCCGGGCGAAGGCGAGCGCCTTGTCGGCCTTGGTGGCGTACGAGGAGTCGGCCGGGGCCGTCGAGGAGGACGAGCCGGAACCCGACCCCGACGAGGAGGACCCGCTGTCCTGCTGCCGAGCCGCCTCGTCCTGGGCCTTCTGCTGCGCGGCCTGCTGCCGGGCCAGCTCGTCGGCCTTCCGGGTGGCCTCCGCCCGCTTCTCCTTCTCGATCGCCGCGAGCCGGGCCTTCTCCTCGGCGGTCAGCTTCGACATCAGCTCGCGGGCGTCGGCGAGCTTCCGCTGGACGGTGGCCTTGGCCGTCCGCAGGCCGGCCTGCGAGTCGGTGAGCGTCTCGAGGCTCTCGGTGGCCTCCTGCCGCTTCTTCATCGTCTCGGACTGCTGCGTGACGTAGTCGTCGACCGCGACCTTCTGCCGGCCGGTCATCCGGTCCATCAGCTGGGTCTGGTCGAAGTAGTCCTGCGGGGTGTCCGCGAGCAGGAACGTCGCGGTGTCCGGGGCGGCGGCGCCGGTACGGTACTGGGCGGAGGCGAAGGACCCCAGCTCCTCGCGCGCCTCGTTGAGCTTCTGGGTGCGCTCGGCGACGTCGTCGAGGAGGGTGTCGACGCGCTTGCGCTGCTTCGCGGTCTGCTCCTTGGCCGCGTTGTACTTGTCGGTCGCCGACTCTGCCTGGCGGTACAGGTCGTCGACCTTCTTCTCGACTTCCTCCAGGCTGGGCTTGTCGTCGGCCGCGGGGGCGGCGTTGGCCGACTGGGACAGCAGGGCCACGGAGGTGAGGGCCGCCGTTGCGAGGGCGGGGGTCCGTATGCCTGCCACGCGCGTACCCGTAGGGCGCGACTTGCGGTGCGACGCCAAGGGAGGCGACTCCTTCCACGTTCCGCCTACCGAGTTAGCTGTCGGGTTCGGGCGGGTGGTTCGGAAGGTTTGCCCTACGGCCGTCTCCGTACAGGGAGCCGGGCCGATTCACCCCAGGTTCACGGTTGGGTCCCCGGCTCCGGCTGCCGCTGCGGCGTGCCGGACTCGGCGGAGGCCGCGCGGCCCGGCGACGTTCGCCGGTGGGGGTCATGCGGCCTGGTCGCACGGTAGCCAACTCGTGTGGCGCCTGTGAAGGTTGATGGGTGATATGCCCGATACATTTTCGTGACCTTGTTCCCGAGCGTTGCCGAGAGTGAGCGATCGAGGGGGTTTGATCACGAATCATCCGCAATTGCGGGGGGTGTAGCAGCCCGTGATCGTGCTGTCATGGAGGGCGACAACGCGCCGCCGGTCCGGCCCGCGGGTGCCCCGGCGCGGGGCGATGTTCTCAGGGCGGCGGCGGGCTGTCAGTGGGGCGCCCTAGACTCGGAGAGCGATGAGCAGCCTCTTTGACGACAACTTCCTGGCGAACCTCCAGGCCCAGCGGGGCCCGGCCGACGAGCCCCCGCCGCCACCCGAGGACGATCACGTACCGGAGCCGATTCCGGACGATCTGTTCGACGGGAAGTTCGACGCGCCCCCGCACCGATGGGGGTCCCCCCGCTCGAGCGGAGCCGAGAGTGGGGGAGGCTACTACCGCGACGGCGCCCCCCGCCCGGTGATCGACTCCGCCGCGCTGCTGGAAGGGCTGAACGACAACCAGCGCGCCGCCGTCGTCCACTCCGGCTCCCCGCTGCTCATCGTGGCCGGAGCCGGCTCCGGCAAGACCCGGGTGCTCACGCACCGCATCGCCCACCTGCTCGCCGAGCGGGACGTGCACCCCGGCCAGATCCTCGCGATCACCTTCACCAACAAGGCCGCCGGCGAGATGAAGGAGCGCGTCGAGCAGCTCGTCGGCCCGCGCGCCAACGCCATGTGGGTCATGACCTTCCACAGCGCGTGCGTGCGCATCCTGCGCCGGGAGAGCAAGAAGCTCGGCTTCACCTCCTCCTTCTCGATCTACGACGCCGCCGACTCCAAGCGCCTCATGGCCCTGGTCTGCCGCGACCTGGACCTCGACCCCAAGCGCTTCCCGCCCAAGTCCTTCAGCGCCAAGATCAGCAACCTGAAGAACGAGCTGATCGACGAGGAGGACTTCGCCGCCCAGGCCACCGACGGCTTCGAGAAGACCCTCGCCCAGGCCTACGCCATGTACCAGTCGCGGCTGCGCGAGGCGAACGCCCTCGACTTCGACGACCTGATCATGACGACGGTCAACCTGCTGCGCGCCTTCCCGGACGTCGCCGAGCACTACCGCCGCCGCTTCCGCCATGTGCTGGTGGACGAGTACCAGGACACCAACCACGCCCAGTACGCCCTCGTCCGCGAGCTCGTCGGCACCGTTGAGCACCCCGTCGACGTCCCGCCCGAGGCGGAGGTCCCGCCCGCCGAGCTGTGCGTGGTGGGTGACGCCGACCAGTCGATCTACGCCTTCCGCGGCGCGACGATCCGCAACATCCTCCAGTTCGAGGAGGACTACCCGGACGCCACGACGATCCTGCTCGAGCAGAACTACCGCTCCACACAGACGATCCTCAGCGCCGCCAACGCCGTCATCGAGCGCAACGAGTCCCGCCGCCCCAAGAACCTGTGGACCAACGCGGGCAGCGGCGCACAGATCACCGGCTACGTCGCCGACACCGAGCACGACGAGGCGCAGTTCGTCGCCGAGGAGATAGACCGCCTCACCGACGCGGGCGATGCCAAGGCCGGCGACGTCGCCGTCTTCTACCGCACCAACGCCCAGTCCCGTGTCTTCGAAGAGATCTTCATCCGCGTCGGCCTGCCCTACAAGGTCGTCGGCGGCGTCCGCTTCTACGAGCGCAAGGAGGTCCGGGACGTCCTGGCCTACCTGCGGGTGCTCGCCAACCCGGAGGACTCGGTGCCGCTGCGCCGCATCCTCAACGTCCCCAAGCGGGGCATCGGCGACCGCGCCGAGGCGATGATCGACGCCCTGTCCCAGCGCGAGAAGATCAGCTTCCCGCAGGCGCTCAAGCGCGTCGACGAGGCGTACGGCATGGCCGCGCGCTCCACCAACGCCGTCAAGCGGTTCAACACGCTGATGGAGGACCTCCGCACCATCGTCGAGTCCGGCGCCGGCCCGGCCACGGTGCTGGAGGCCGTCCTGGAGCGCACCGGCTACCTCGCCGAGCTCCAGGCCTCCACGGACCCGCAGGACGAGACCCGGATCGAGAACCTCCAGGAACTCGCGGCCGTCGCCATGGAGTTCGAGCAGGAGCGCGGCGAGGACGAGCAGAGCACCCTGTCCGACTTCCTCGAACAGGTCGCGCTGGTCGCCGACTCCGACCAGATCCCCGATGAGGAGGACGGCGACGGTGTCATCACGCTGATGACCCTGCACACCGCCAAGGGCCTGGAGTTCCCGGTCGTCTTCCTGACCGGCATGGAGGACGGCGTCTTCCCGCACATGCGCGCCCTCGGCCAGACCAAGGAGCTGGAGGAGGAGCGGCGCCTGGCCTACGTCGGCATCACGCGCGCGCGGGAGCGGCTCTACCTGACCCGGTCCACGCTGCGCAGCGCCTGGGGCCAGCCCTCGTACAACCCCCCCTCCCGGTTCCTGGAGGAGATCCCGCCGGCCCACGTGGAGTGGAAGCGGACGGGAGCGACCGCGCCCGCGTCCTCCGGGCCGGTCTCGGCGGTGGCGGCCTCGCTGTCGTCGTCCCGCTCGCGCTCGTCGGCGTCGGGCGCCTCCGGGTTCGCCACCCGCCGCACCTCGGAGAAGCCCGTGGTGTCACTGGCGGTCGGGGACCGGGTCACCCACGACCAGTTCGGACTCGGGACCGTCGTCGGGGTCAAGGGCACGGGCGGCAACGCCGAGGCGACGATCGACTTCGGCGACACCAAGCCGAAGCGGCTGCTGCTGCGGTACGCGCCGGTGGAGAAGCTGTAGCGCCCTGAGAAGTGCCGGTGGGCCCCGTCCGCTCGACGGGCGGGGGCTGCCGGGACGTTACGACGGGTCGACGCCGTGGCTGCGCAGCCACGGGAGCGGGTCGATGGCCGAGCCGCCGCCCGGGCGCACCTCGAAGTGCAGGTGCGGTCCGGTGGAGTTGCCGGAGTTGCCGGAGCGCGCGATCGGATCGCCGGCCTTCACGGTCGTACCCGAGGCGACCGTGTACGTGGAGAGGTGGCAGTACCACGTCTCCGTGCCGTCCTTCGCGGTCACGATCATCATGTTGCCGTACGCGCTGTTCCACTGCGTGCGGACGGTGCCGTCGGTCGCGGCCATCACGGTCGTGCCGTACGAGACGGGGAAGTCGATGCCGCTGTGCAGGGACATCCAGTTGATGCCGGACTGCCCGTAGTAGGCGCTGAGTCCGTGCCGCGCGACCGGCAGGGCGAACTTGGGACGCAGCCGCTCCTTGCGGGCCGCCTCCTCCGCCGCCCTCTTCCTGTCGGCCACCTGCTGGGCCTTGAGGTCGATGCGCTCCTGCGTACGGCTGGCCCGGTCGGCGAAGTCGTCGGCGCCGGCGGACAGGCTCTGCAGCTGCGTGTCCAGCTTGTTGTTGGCGGCGGCCGGCTTGACCGGCTGCGCGTCCGCCGCCGTCGTCTGCGCCTCCGCGGCGCTGTCGTCGGAGAGCGTGCCGACGGAGGCGGCGGCGATCCCGGCGACACCCATCACACAGGCGGAGGGCACCGCGATGGTCATCAGCGCCGAGCGCTTGGGGGGCGTACGGCGGCGGGAGCGGGAGCCGGCGCGCGAGGCCGCCCGGGGGGAGGGGGCCGCAGTGACGTCCTCCTGGTCGTCCAGGAGCGGGGCGACGACGGGCAGTTCACCCGTGGCGGCCGGCTCATCGCCGTCCGCGGCGGGGTCGCGGTAGTCCGCCCCGGCGGATTCGTCGTACGTGACCTGGTCGAAAGTCGCGGTCTCGAGCTGGTCGAAGGTCGCGGTCTCGAGCTGGTCGAACGGCGTGGCCCCGTGCTGGTCGAAGGTTTCGGCGGGGTGCTCGTACGCGTCGGGCGCCGGTGCGGCGGTGCCGTCGGCGTTCCACTGCGTCGCGTCGTAGGCGCCCGTGTCGAAGGTCTGCGTGCCCCACTCCCAGTGCTGGGTGTGGTCGGCGGGGTTGCCGGCCTGGTCGGGCTGGAGCCAGGCGCCCGCGTCCCACTGCCCGCTGACGTCCGGGGACGGGGCCTGGGAGGGGATGGCCGACATGGGCTGCTGCTCGGGCGTCCAGGAGGTCGTGTCGTAGACGCCGGTGTCGTAGGCGGCGTGGTGCTGGGCCGCGTAGGCGTCGTAGTGCACGTTCTCGTGCGTGCCGGTGGGCCAGTGGCCGGTGCCGTAAGTGCCCATGTCCTGGCCGCTGCCCGGCATGTCGCCGAAGAGGGGGTCGGTCGCGAAGCTCGCGGTGCCGTGCCCGGTGGCGTCGAAACCGGCGCCGTGGGTACCGGTGGGGTGGGCACCGGTGGCGTCAAAACCGGTGGCGGCGTAGTCGCCGTACGTGGTGAAGTCGCCGTACTGGGCTTCCTGGGTGCCGTACGACGCGTAGTGCGCGGAGGCGGCGTCGGAAGCCGGAGCCGGGGTCATGGTCCCCGACGGGTGACGGTCGTTCACCAACTTCTCTTTCGCCTCGACAACAGGGGCTGCCAGAGCAGTGCGGCGACTGTACCCGGCGGTACGCGGGCACGACAATCTTCGGCAGGTTTCGCGCGCGCAGGAAACGGGCATTCGACCGTCTTTTGGCGGACGGCGGGCACGGGTTTGGCTCTGTGTTCGAAGTTTGTTCGAGCTTGATCGGTGCTGTGGTGCCGAGTGATCGCTGTATGACGAGTCTCAGGCGACTGTCAGACCGGCGGCGCGTTCGGTGGAGGGTTCACCCGGGTGGGCCGTGTCGAGGACCTGCCGGATGCCGTTGGCGACGGCGGGGTGCACGGGCAGGGCGAGATGACCGATGCCGGTCACACGCACGTTCTGCGCCATCAGATCCGGATGATCGATGCGGGCCGTCTCCGGCGGGTCCATCACATGGTCCAGGTCGCTCCAGAAGCCCACGAAGTGCGTACGGCAGTCAGGGGCGGGCAGAGTGAGCTCCTCGAGCACCGGTGAGCCGGGGCGCATCTGGCGCACGATGGGGTGCGCGTCCGCCACGGGCATCACCCGGGTCCCCGAGTGCGGCGTGCCGAGCGTGACAAGGGTCCGCACGCGTGCGTCGCCGCCGAGACGCTGTACGTAGTAACGCGCTATCAGGCCGCCGAGACTGTGCCCGACGACATCGACCTGCCCGGCCCCCGTGCGCTCGCAGATCTCCTCGATGCGACGGCCGAGCAGCTCGGCGGCCGCGCGTATGTCGCAGGTCAGGGGTGAGTAGTTGAGGGACTCGATCCGCTGCCTGCCGTGCTGGGCGAGGCTGCGGCGCAGCAGGACGAAGACCGAGCGGTTGTCGATGAAGCCGTGCAGCAGCAGAACCGGAGGCTTGGCCTCCGTGGGCAGTTGGGCGGCGCCGTCCACGGGCAGGGCCGGGACGGGGGTGCGCCGCTCCTGGGTGATGCCGGACGGGTAGAGGAGGAGATGCCCGGCCAGGATCGCGATCTCCAGTGCGGTGGCCTTGAGGAGAGCCAGGGAGAGTCCCGCCAGCCTGCCCGGCAGCAGGCGCTCGCAGAACGGTAGAAAGGGCAGAGCCGCCCTGGTGACCTTCATGGCCGTCCTCCTGTCGGCACGCGGGAGGACGCCTGCGCCCCCCATGTGCCCTCGTGGGGAGCAGCTGCGAAGACGGCCGGCGATGACCGCGAGAGCGGCGTGAGCCGCGTGAGCTGCGAGGGCAGAGCGCGGCGTGTGGCGTGTGGGACGCCGGTGGTGCGACGGGGGTCCCCGATCGGTGGGGTGACGAGGCTCCCCGCTGGTGCGCCGTGTCTGCCCTGCGTGCCCTGCGTGCCCTGCGTGTTGTGCGTGCGGTGCTTGGCCTGTGTGCCTTCGCCGAGGCGCGGTTCCGCCGCGGTGCGTGGTCGGTGCGGCGGTACGGCGACTTCGGTGCGACTCCCCTTGCGCTTGTCCCATCGTGTGATTTCCCCCTCGCTGTCCACCGCGAAACTGCCGGTTGCGGGATCCTGGAGATAACGTTCGTTCACTTGCCCGGACGGTTCGGGGTGGGGTGTCCGTGCGGTGCGGCGTGTACGGCTTGCCCGATGTGTGCGGTACTTGTCGGTACGGATGGATGTAGTCGCTTCATGGAGGCAGTGATGGGTGTGGCAGCCGGTCCGATCCGCGTGGTGGTGGCCAAGCCGGGGCTCGACGGCCACGATCGCGGGGCCAAGGTGATCGCGCGGGCCCTGCGCGACGCCGGTATGGAGGTCATCTACACCGGCCTCCACCAGACTCCCGAGCAGATCGTCGACACGGCGATCCAGGAGGACGCCGACGCGATCGGCCTGTCCATCCTCTCCGGAGCGCACAACACGCTCTTCGCGGCGGTGATCGAACTGCTCAAGGAGCGGGACGCGGAGGACATCCTGGTCTTCGGCGGCGGGATCATCCCCGAGGCGGACATCCCTCTTCTGAAGGAGAAGGGCGTCGCGGAGATCTTCACCCCGGGCGCGACGACGGGGTCGATCGTGGACTGGGTCAGGACCAACGCCCGCCAGCCCGCGCAGGCATAGAACTCCGGCGGTCCGGCCCGGGCTCCCTTGCCCGGCCGGGGCCGGTGCGCCACCGGTTCGTTGCCCGGCCGGGGCCGGTGCGTCCCCGGTTCGGCGGGGCGCAACGACTGTTTCTCTCGGCCGCCCAGGTCGTCGGCGTGCTCCAACGAAGCCTTGGTGTGCTCCAACGACCAACGCATCCTCGGTGTGCTCCCAACGCATTCTCGGTGTGCTCCCACGAGTCGTCTGCGTGCACCGAAGGGCCGGCTGCCGGGCGGCGCCTGGTGCTGCCGGCTGCCGCGTGGAGAGAGACGGGTGGCGCGTGGAGAGAGACGGGTCGCGGATAACGGGTTGCGGCGCGCGTTGCCGAGGCCGCGGACGGGGCAGGACCCTCCCAGCTCCTCGGTGGACGGGGGGCAGGCTCCTTCCAGCTCCTCGGTGGACGGGGGTCAGCCCCCTCGCAGCTCCTCCGTTGACGGGCGTCAGGCCCCTTCCAGCTCCTCGGTCATCGCCGCGCGCAAGCGCAGGGTCGTGACCAGGCGTTGGAAGGCCTCCGCCCAGTAGCCGCCGGCTCCGGGGGACGCGTCCTCCGGTTCGTCGGGCACGGCCAGCAGGGCGTCGAGCCGGGAGGCCTCGGACGGATCGAGGCAGCGCTCGGCCAGGCCCATGACTCCGCTGAAACTCCATGGATAACTCCCCGCGTCCCGAGCGATGTTGAGCGCGTCCACCACCGCCCGGCCGAGCGGCGCCGCCCACGGCACCGCGCACACCCCGAGCAGCTGGAAGGCCTCGGACAACCCGTGCGCGGCGATGAAACCGGCCACCCACTCGGCCCGTTCGGCGGCGTCCAGCGTGCCGAGCAGCTTGGCGCGTTCGGCCAGCGACACCGCACCCGGACCACCCGCGTCCGCCGCCGACGGCTCGCCGAGCAGCGCCCGTGACCACTCGGCGTCCCGCTGGCGCACCGCCGCCCGGCACCACGCCGCGTGCAGTTCGCCCTGCCAGTCGTCCGCCACCGGCAGCGCCACGATCTCCTGGGGCGTGCGTCCGCCGAGCCGCCGTGGCCAGGTCGCGAGCGGTGCCGCCTCCACCAACTGACCGAGCCACCAGGACCGTTCGCCGCGTCCTGCGGGGGCCTTCGCCACGACGCCGTCGCGTTCCATGCCCGGATCGCACTCGTGCGGAGCCTCGACGGCGATCGTCGGAGCATTCGTCGTGGTCCCTGCTGGTTCCCCGTTCTCGACGCCGTTCCCTCCGGGCTGTGCGGTCCGTGTGTGGTCGATGGCCACACACGCCCCGGCCCTGACCGCCATCCGCGCGGCCAGCGCCGAACCGGGCAGGGCGGACAGCAGTTCCGCCGCCGTCGCCCGGACGTTGCGGCTGCGGTCGGCCAGGGCCTGCTCCAGGAACGGCTCGTCGTCCGGGCTCAGGCCCGCGCGCAGGGAGTCGAGGAACATCAGCCGGTCCTCGGCCCGTTCCGTCGCCCAGGTCGTCGCGAGCAGGTCGCGTGCGGCGGCCGGTTCGCGGGACCGCAGGGCGGACAGCAGGGCGACCCGTTCGGCGAACAGGCCCTCCTGCCATAGCTGCTGGACGCTCTCGTCGTCCTGGGGTTGCGGCGGGGCCGCTCCGCCGCCCGGGGTCGCACGCAGGGCGAACCGCCAGTCCGGGTTCAGCCGGGCCAGCCACAGGGCACGTGGCCCCGCGAACTCCAGCGCCGCCGGCCGCAGATCGGTACGGCCCCGGGCCGCGTCCAGCAACGCCGGGAGCACCTGCGGAGGGGGTGCGAACCCACGGGCGTTCGCCAAAGCGAGCCACTGCGGCAGCAGTTCCGTCAGATCGGGCGCCGCTCCCCGCCGGCCGCCGCCGGACGGGCCGGGCCGGTCGGCCAGCAGCATCGCGAGTCGGCGGGCGGCCGCCGGGGGCAGGGCCGGACGCGGGTCCTCCGGGGCAGGCTGCAGAGGCTCGGCCGCCCGCGCCGGGCGCCGACCGGCCCGGCGCCGTACGGTCTCCACGGCCGCCGCGTCCAGCAGCGCCGCGGGCGCGTCCGGGCCCGGTGCGGTGCCCGGCGGGGTGCGGCGGTCGGTGCCCAGCAGCGCGGTGGTGACGAGCCCCTCCCAGACGTCCGCGCCGGGCGCGTCCACAGGAGCGGAGGTCCTGGTCATGAGGTTCCTTTCCGAGGGACGCCCGGTGGTTGAAGGCTCGCCCTCACCCGTTGTCCCGTGATGCGTGAACGGTTGTTGGATCTGTGAGAAGGGCGTATGCGGTGGTGACGCCGTGGGTGAGACCACCGTCGGCTCAGCACAGCGCGACCGCGTCACCCGTGCCCTCGGGCCAAGCCGTCAGCGGGGTGAAGCCCTGGTGGCCGTACTCGCCGAAGACTCTGACCGGGGCGCCGCCCGACAGCGCGACGAGCCGCCACAGGCCCGGCCGGGAGCGGGTGGCGGGGGTGAGTGGCAACGCCGCGTCCCCGTCGGCGTCCGCCAGCTGCCAGGAGTCGCCGTCCGGGGCCGGAACGACCCGGTTCAGCGTCACCGGGACGGACTCCAGCCACGGATCGTCCCGCAGGGCGTCGCCGTAACGGGCCGCCGCCTGGGACGTGGTCATCCCGGGCGGACGTATCGCCGCCGGCGCGGGCGGGGCGAACTGCTCGCCCAGGGCCACCCGCTGCTGCCCGTCACCCGGATACGCGGACACCTCCGCCTCCAGGGCCAGTCCCACCGGCAGCGCCAGCTCCGGGGCGCGGCCCGCGGCGCCATAGGAGAGGAGCAGGACAGTGCGGTGCGAGCCCGCGCCGTGCAGCCAGATCCGGCGGGTCGTCAGGCGCGGGTCCGTCGTGTCGTACTGGGCGAGGACCAGCCAGCGGTCGCGCAGCGGCGGGCCGTCCGCGGAGGCCGGCAGGCCCATGCGGGAGCGGACCGTGGCGGCGAGGCCGTCCGGGAGCCGCTCGCGGCGCAGCCAGCCCCGACCGAGGAGATGCAGCAACGCGCACTCCTCCAGCAGCCGTACCGGCCAGCCCGGACCCGTCGACGGGATCGCACCCAACTCCCGCACCCGGCCCGCCAGACCCTGGGCCTGCGCGTCGACCATGCGGGCCGCCGTCTCCTCCCAGAGGCCGTACCCCGACTGCTCCGCCGTCGCCAGGCCGCCGCGCAGCAGATCGGCCAAGCGCTGCTCCAGCTCCACCGCGCCCGACGTGACCCGCTCGGCCCGGCGCTCCGCCCGGCGCCGCGCCGCCTCCGGATCAGCGGACCCGGACGGCGCACCGGAGACGTCCCCGGCCTTCTTCTCCGCGCGCCTGCGCCGCCCCGCCGCCCACTCCCCGGCCCATTCCGGAGCCTGCGCCCGCGGTACGGCCGCGACGTCGGCGGCCCAGAGCAGCAGCAGCCCGAGTGCGTGCTTGCACGGGAACTTGCGGCTCGGACAACTGCACTTGTACGCGGGACCTGCGGCGTCCGCGATGTCCACGACCGTCTGATACGGCTTGCTTCCGCTGCCCTTGCACAGCCCCCACACCGTCCCCTCGTCGGAACTCCCCGCCTCGGACCACGGCCCTGCCGCGCCCAGTTTGCTTCCCGCTTTGCGTGATGCGGCGTCAGGCGCCAGTGCCAGCACCTGGTCCGCGGTCCAGCGCACCCCCTGCTGAGTCATGTCATCGAAGGTAGATCCCACCACTGACAATCGGGTCCGCGAGCGGCCCCGGCATGGCGTTTCCGCAGGTCAGGACGGATTGTCAGTGGTGTGGTGCAACGTTGGTGCCAGATCCAAACCGGCCGAGCTGGAGGGGGACTTTGCCATGACTGTGTCCGTGGAGCCGACGTCCGTCGAAGCGGGGGAGACGGAAGCCGCCCAGGCGTTGCGACCGCACGCCGAGGACGCCTTCGCGCAGGAACTCGCCGCGCTGGCCGCCCAGGACGACCGGCCGCGCCCGGCCCGCTGGAAGCTGTCGCCGTGGGCCGTCGCGACCTACCTGCTCGGCGGCACGCTGCCGGACGGCACGGTGATCAGTCCCAAGTACGTCGGCCCGCGCCGCATCGTCGAGGTCGCCGTCACCACGCTCGCCACCGACCGCGCCCTGCTCCTGCTCGGCGTGCCGGGCACGGCGAAGACGTGGGTGTCCGAGCACCTGGCCGCCGCCGTCAGCGGCGACTCCACGCTGCTGGTGCAGGGCACCGCCGGCACCCCGGAAGAGGCCATCCGCTACGGCTGGAACTACGCGCAGCTGCTCGCCCACGGCCCGAGCCGCGACGCCCTCGTACCCAGCCCGGTGATGCGGGCCATGGCGGAGGGCATGACGGCCCGCGTCGAGGAGCTGACCCGCATCCCGGCCGACGTGCAGGACACGCTCATCACGATCCTGTCCGAGAAGACGCTGCCGATACCGGAGCTCGGCCAGGAAGTGCAGGCGGTCCGCGGCTTCAACCTGATCGCCACGGCCAACGACCGCGACCGCGGGGTCAACGACCTGTCCAGCGCCCTGCGCCGCCGCTTCAACACGGTGGTGCTGCCGCTGCCGGAGAGCCCCGAGGCCGAGGTCGACATCGTCTCGCGGCGCGTCGACCAGATCGGCCGCTCCCTCGACCTGCCGGCCGCCCCCGACGGGCTGGTCGAGATCCGCCGGGTCGTCACGGTCTTCCGCGAGCTGCGCGACGGGGTCACCGCCGACGGCCGGACGAAGCTGAAATCGCCCAGCGGCACGCTGTCCACGGCCGAGGCGATCTCCGTCGTCACCAACGGGCTGGCCCTGGCGGCCCACTTCGGCGACGGCGTGCTGCGGCCGGGCGATGTCGCCGCGGGCATCCTCGGCGCGGTGGTCCGCGACCCGGCGGCGGACCGGGTCATCTGGCAGGAGTACCTGGAGACGGTGGTCCGCGAGCGGGACGGCTGGAAGGACTTCTACCGCGCCTGCCGCGAGGTGAGCGTGTGAGCGACACGGGGGTGGCTGTCCCAGGTGGCAGGACGGCGGACCGAGCGGTGGGACGACGGCCCGGGCGGTGGGGCGGCGGCCCGTGGGGCAGCGATGGGTGGCCGGTTCGGGTGGGGACGTGTGGGACGGGAGGGGGATGAAGTGACCAGTGTGGAAAGCGCCGTGGGCCACGGGGTCGGGGCGGGGCCGGTGCTGCTCGGGGTGCGGCATCACGGGCCCGGGTCGGCGCGGGCGGTGCGGGCGGCGCTGGAGGAGGTCCGGCCGCGGGTCGTGCTGATCGAAGGGCCGCCCGAGGCCGACGCCCTGATCCCGCTCGCAGCCGACGAGGAGATGCGGCCGCCGGTCGCCCTGCTCGCCCACGCCGTGGACGAGCCCGGCCGCTCGGCGTTCTGGCCCCTGGCCGGGTTCTCGCCGGAATGGGTCGCCCTCCGCTGGGCCCTGGACCACGGCGTCCCGGCCCGCTTCATCGACCTGCCGGCCACGCACACGCTGGCCTGGGGGAGCCAGGAGGAAGCGGAGACACCGGAGGGCGAACGCCCGCCGGACGCCGAGACGGCGACGGTGGACGGAGACACCGGCCCCGGCCCGGCCACCCTGCGGATCGATCCGCTCCGCGTGCTCGCCGAGACCGCGGGCTACGACGACCCGGAGCGCTGGTGGGAGGACGTCGTGGAGCACCGGGGTGCGGGGGAGGGCGACGCCCTCGCGCCGTTCACCGCGCTGGAGGAGGCCATGGGCGCACTCCGGGAGACCTACGGCAGCGGGGGACACGACCGGGACCTGGTGCGGGAGGCATACATGCGGCTCCAGGTGCGGGCCGCGCAGCGGGAGTTCGACGATGCGGTGGCCGTCGTCTGCGGGGCGTGGCACGTGCCCGCGCTGCGGCGGAAGACCACCGTCGCCGCCGACAAGGCGCTGCTCAAGGGCCTGCCCAAGGTCAAGACGGACCTGACCTGGGTGCCGTGGACCCACAGGCGGCTGTCCCGAAGCAGCGGGTACGGCGCCGGTATCGACTCCCCCGGCTGGTACGGGCACCTGTTCAGCGCCCCCGACCGGCCGGTGGAGCGGTGGCTGACCAAGGTGGCGGGGCTGCTGCGCGCCGAGGACCGGATCGTCTCCTCCGCCCATGTCATCGAGGCGGTGCGGCTGGCCGAGACCCTCGCCGCGATGCGCGGCCGTCCGCTGCCCGGCCTGAGCGAGACGACCGACGCGGTGCGGGCGGTGATGTGCGAGGGCTCGGACGTGCCGCTGGAACTGGTGCGGGACCGGCTGGTCGTGGGAGACGTGCTGGGACAGGTGCCGCCGTCCGCGCCGGCGGTGCCGTTGCAGCGGGACCTCGCCCGGCTGCAACGCCGGCTGCGGCTGAAGCCGGAGGCGCTGGAGCGCGAGCTGGAACTCGACCTGCGCAAGGAGAACGACGCCGCCCGCGGCAGACTGCTGCACCGGCTGCGGCTGCTCGGCATCGCATGGGGGGAACAAGCCACCTCGCGGGGCAGCACGGGCACGTTCCGGGAGACGTGGCGGCTGCGCTGGGAGCCCGAGCTGTCGGTTCGGATCGCCGAGGCAGGAGTGTGGGGCACGACCGTCCTGTCCGCCGCGACCGCCAAGGCCGAGTCGGACGCCGTCACCGCGCGGGGTCTCGCCGACGTCACCGCGCTCGCCGAGCACTGCCTCCTGGCCGAACTGCCCGGCGCGCTGCCGATGGTGATGCGGATCCTCGCCGACCGGGCGGCCCTCGACACGGACGTCGGCCATCTCGCCCAGGCCCTCCCGGCCCTGGTCCGTTCCCTGCGCTACGGCGACGTGCGCGGCACGGACACCGGCGCCCTGGCGGAGGTCGCCGCGGGACTGGCCGAGCGGGTCTTCGTCGGGCTGCCCCCGGCCTGCGCCGCGCTCGACGCCGACGCCGCCGAGGAGATGCGGCGCCATGTGGAGGCGGTGCACCAGGCCGTGGGCCTCCTGGGCGACGCGCCCGCGGCGGGGCACGGCCGGCTGAGAGGCCGCTGGCAGTCGGTGCTGCGGGTGCTGTCCGGGCGGGACACCGTGCCCGGCGTCATCCGGGGGCGGGCCGTGCGGCTTCTGCTCGACGACGGGGAGCTGGCCCACGACGAGGCGGCCCTGCTGATGGGACTCGTCCTGTCACCGGGCACACCGCCGGCGGACGCGGCCGCGTGGATCGAGGGCTTCGTCGGCGGGGGCTCCGGGGGCGGGCTGCTCCTGGTGCACGACGAACGGCTGCTCGGGCTGGTCGACGCGTGGCTGACCGGGGTTCCCGCCGAGGCCTTCACGGACGTACTGCCGCTGCTGCGGCGGACGTTCTCGGCGTACGAGCCCGGGGTGCGCCGGACCCTCGGTGAACTGGTCCGGCGAGGGCCGGGGGCCGGGGGTGGCGCCACCGCCACCGGCGCGGTGATACCCGGCTTCGCGGCCGACCTCGACCTGGAGCGCGCGGACGCCGTGCTGCCGGTCGTACGGCTGCTGCTCGGGCTGGACGACGTGGACGAGGACACGAACAACGACCTGGCGGGGGTGACGGGATGACGACCGTGGCAGTGAGGGAGCGGACGACGAGGCCGGCGGCGGGGGACACCGCGACGGGCGGACTCCGGGTGGAAGTACGGCCCGCGACGACCGTGCCGGTGATCCCGCTGTGGGAACGGCCTCGCAAGGGAGGACGGGGATGACGGCCGAGGTGACGGACCCGGCGCAAGAGCGGCTGCGGCGCTGGCGGCTCGTACTCGGAGGGGACTCCGCGGACGGCACCGGCTGCGCGCTGTCGGGTCAGGACGCGGCGATGGACGGGGCGCTGACCGCGCTCTACGGCAGAAAGGAAGGCAGGTCACAAGGGGGCCGGGACCGTTCGGCGGGGCTCGGGGCGTCGGCGCCCTCGGTGGCGCGCTGGCTCGGGGACATCCGCACGTACTTCCCCTCCTCCGTCGTGCAGGTCATGCAGCGCGACGCCATCGACCGGCTCGGTCTCGCCACGCTGCTGCTGGAGCCGGAGATGCTGGAGGCGGTGGAGGCCGATGTGCATCTCGTCGGCACGCTGCTGTCACTCAACAAGGCGATGCCGGAGACGACGAAGGAGACGGCCCGGGCCGTCGTGCGCAAGGTCGTCGACGACCTGGAGAAGCGGCTCGCCACCCGCACCCGGGCCACCCTCACCGGCGCGCTCGACCGCAGCGCCCGGATCAACCGGCCCCGCCACCACGACATCGACTGGAACCGCACCATCGCGGCCAACCTCAAGCACTACCTGCCCGAGTACCGAACGATCGTGCCGGAGCGGCTCATCGGGTACGGGCGGGCAGCCCAGTCCACGAAGAAGGAGGTCATCCTCTGTATCGACCAGTCGGGATCCATGGCGGCGTCGGTGGTGTACGCCTCGGTGTTCGGGGCGGTGCTCGCCTCGATGCGGACGATCTCCACGCGACTCGTCGTCTTCGACACGGCGGTCGTGGACCTCACGGACCAGCTGGACGACCCGGTCGACGTGCTGTTCGGCACGCAGCTCGGCGGTGGCACGGACATCAACCGGGCGCTCGCCTACTGCCAGTCGCAGATCACCCGGCCCGCGGAGACGGTGGTCGTACTGATCAGCGACCTCTACGAAGGCGGCATCCGCAACGAGATGCTCAAGCGGGTCGCCGCGATGAAGGCGGCGGGCGTGCAGTTCGTGGCGCTGCTGGCCCTCTCGGACGAGGGGGCGCCAGCGTACGACCGGGAACACGCGACGGCGCTCGCGGCACTTGGGGCACCGGCGTTCGCCTGCACGCCCGATCTGTTCCCGGAGGTGATGGCGGCCGCGATCGAGAAGCGGCCGTTGCCGATACCGGACGCGGCGTGAAGGGCCTGGAGGAGGCGGGCAGATGACGCCGTGCCGATGCGCCGTCGTCCGACTCGGAGCAGGAAAACGGACATGACGGTCCATCGGTGAGCAAGGGCTTGCGTAACCTCCGCACCCCCGTGCGAGGATCGGCGCCTGCTCGGCCGTGCCTGCTGCCGGCCGGGCAGTGCCGCTTCCGTCGTACGGGAGGAAGCTCCCCTCGTGACCTGGTCAGCAGCCCTGCCCGATGCCGCGTTGCGCGCGCTGCGCACAGCGGCCGGGCGGCGTGCGCTCCAAGTGGCGCTGCTGGTGGGCGGGTTGCTGGCCATCGGGCTGCTCTGCGGGGGGCGGGCGTATGCGGAGAGCGGCGCAGGGGAGCTGCCGGAGGGGCGGGGCGGGCGGTTCGTCAGCGGCGTTCACGTTCTGGGGGTTGTGGCGGAGCGGCTCGGTGGGGCTGCCGGTGACGCGGGGGAGGCCGTGAGAGAGGGGGTGGCAGAGGGCCGGGTGAAGCCGCCGTCGCCGTCGCGACCAACGTCGTCGTCGCTGCCGTCGTCGTCACTGCCATCGCCTTCGCCTTCGCCTTCGCAGTCGCAGTCGCGGTCGCAGTCGTTTGAGCGGGGGTCGGGCGTCGGGCGGCCGGAGCTGTCGAGGGAGCCGTCGCACCCGGTCCTGCCCAAGCCTTCGTCGCACCTCGTGCGGACCGACTCACCCGCCCTACCCGCGCCCGCACCCCCGCCCAGTGACAACGCGCTCCCAGGAATGCCTCCTCTCCCCGCGTTGCCCCTCCCCACCCCCGTCGCGGCCGCCCCGCAACCGGGTGGGGCGACGACGCCGGTGGCGGTCGCCACCGAACGGCCGTCGCACGCCGGGACACCCGGCACCGTCGGCCACGGCGACGAGCCCCACGCGGCACCCGCGGGCGGCCCGATGTCCCCCGGCACCCCCATGCACCACGGCAGACGCACACATCACACCGGCCGCATCGGCCACCCCGGGCCGTCGTCCAGCCACCCCGGGCCGTCGTCCAGCCACCCTGGGCCGTCGTCCAGCCACCCTGGGCCGTTGTCCAGCCACTCCGGGCCGTCGGGCAGCCACCCCGGGCCGTCGTTCGCCCACTCCGGGCCGTCGGCCACCCACGGCGGACCCGCCCCGGCCGACGGCGGCTCGTCGGGGCACGGTGACGTCCACGCCGTCACCCCGGGCCTCCGGGCGCCGCTGACGCTCGTGGCCGGGCTCGTGGCCCGTGACGAAGCGGCCGATGCCCGGGGCAGTCACCAGGACATCTCCCTCTTCCCCGGCTAGCACGGGCAGAGCGCCGAGGCTTACCCGCCGTCGGCCCGCCCTCTGTGGCGGAGAGATCCCCCAGCTCTTCACGAGATGTCACGCCCGGACGGCCGAAAGCCGTCGGTGGTCCGAGGCCGAAGCCTCGTGGAGGGGCCGGCCGGTCCCCATTGGGGTGGGGACCGACCGGCCCGAGCCCCGGAGAGCCGGACCCTGAACAGGGCCTTCGCGCTCCTCCGGGGGTGTCCGGCGGGCCTCACCGGGTCAACCCCAGCCCGGTGAGGCCCCGCACCCGCTTCTCACGCCCGGCACGCCGTGCCAGAGAGCGCGGCATCATGTGACAGGTATCACCGCTCAGGTGTGACCCTCGATTTAGAGGCCTCCCGGAAGCAGCGATAACCTGCGAGACGGACATGCCGCGCGCTCGGACACCGTGTGCGCCTCCCTTGTGACAGACAGCGGACGTCACGTTGCCCTCGCGGCACGCCCACGCAGACAACGAACCGCGAGATCACTGATAGGGACGGAAGCGCGTGGACCTGTTCGAGTACCAGGCGAGGGACCTCTTCGCCAAGCACGATGTACCGGTGCTGGCCGGTGAAGTCATCGACACGCCTGAGGCGGCCCGCGCAGCCACCGAGCGCCTCGGTGGCAAGTCCGTCGTCAAGGCCCAGGTGAAGGTCGGTGGCCGCGGCAAGGCCGGCGGCGTGAAGCTGGCGGCGACCCCCGACGAGGCGGTCGAGCACGCCACCAACATCCTCGGCATGGACATCAAGGGCCACACGGTCCACAAGGTGATGATCGCCGAGACGGCCCCGGAGATCGTGGAGGAGTACTACGTCTCCTTCCTCCTGGACCGTGCCAACCGCACCTTCCTCTCCATCGCGTCCGTCGAGGGCGGCATGGAGATCGAGGAGGTGGCGGAGACCCGCCCCGAGGCCGTCGCCAAGACGCCGATCGACGCCAACGTGGGCGTGACCCCCGAGGTCGCCCGCCAGATCGTCCAGGCGGCGAACTTCCCGGCCGAGGTCGCCGACAAGGTCGAGAACGTCCTGGTCACCCTGTGGAAGACCTTCGTCGAAGAGGACGCGCTCCTCGTCGAGGTCAACCCGCTGGCCAAGGTCGCCTCCGGTGACGTCATCGCCCTGGACGGCAAGGTCTCCCTGGACGAGAACGCCGAGTTCCGTCAGCCGGAGCACGAGGCCCTCCAGGACAAGGACGCGGCCAACCCGCTCGAGGCCGCCGCCAAGGAGAAGAACCTCAACTACGTCAAGCTCGACGGTGAGGTCGGCATCATCGGCAACGGCGCGGGTCTCGTCATGAGCACCCTGGACGTCGTCGCGTACGCCGGTGAGGCGCACGGCGGCGTGAAGCCGGCCAACTTCCTCGACATCGGTGGCGGCGCCTCCGCCGCCGTCATGGCGAACGGCCTGGAGATCATCCTCGGCGACCCGGACGTCAAGTCCGTCTTCGTCAACGTCTTCGGTGGCATCACCGCCTGTGACGAGGTCGCCAACGGCATCGTCCAGGCGCTGCAGCTGCTCAAGGACAAGGGCGAGGAGGTCACCAAGCCCCTGGTCGTCCGTCTGGACGGCAACAACGCGGAGCTCGGGCGCAAGATCCTCTCCGACGCCAACCACCCGCTGGTTCAGCGCGTGGACACCATGGACGGAGCGGCCGACAAGGCCGCCGAGCTCGCGGCTGCGAAGTAAGGGACGAGGGACTAAACAGCCATGGCTATCTTCCTCAACAAGGACAGCAAGGTCATCGTCCAGGGCATGACCGGTGCCACGGGCATGAAGCACACCAAGCTCATGCTGGCCGACGGCACGAACGTCGTCGGTGGCGTGAACCCCCGCAAGGCGGGCACGTCCGTCGACATCGACGGCACCGAGATCCCGGTCTTCGGCACGGTCGCCGAGGCCATGGAGAAGACGGGCGCGAACGTGTCCGTCCTCTTCGTGCCGCCGGCCTTCGCCAAGGCGGCCGTCGTCGAGGCCATCGACGCCGAGATCCCGCTCGCGGTCGTCATCACCGAGGGCATCGCCGTCCATGACTCGGCCGCGTTCTACGCGTACGCCGTGTCCCAGGGCAACAAGACCCGGATCATCGGCCCGAACTGCCCCGGCCTCATCACGCCGGGCCAGTCCAACGCCGGCATCATCCCGGGCGACATCACCAAGCCGGGCCGCATCGGCCTGGTCTCGAAGTCCGGCACGCTGACGTACCAGATGATGTACGAGCTGCGTGACATCGGCTTCTCCTCCGCCGTCGGCATCGGTGGCGACCCGGTCATCGGCACGACCCACATCGACGCGCTCGCCGCGTTCGAGGCCGACCCCGACACCGACCTGATCGTGATGATCGGTGAGATCGGCGGCGACGCCGAGGAGCGGGCCGCGGCCTTCATCAAGGAGAACGTGAAGAAGCCGGTCGTCGGCTACGTCGCGGGCTTCACCGCGCCCGAGGGCAAGACCATGGGCCACGCCGGCGCCATCGTCTCCGGCTCCTCCGGCACGGCTGCCGCGAAGAAGGAGGCCCTCGAGGCCGCCGGCGTCAAGGTCGGCAAGACGCCGACCGAGACGGCCAAGCTGGCGCGCGAGATCCTCGCGGGCTGAAGCACGCACGACGGCTGAGCCGCAGAGCTACGGCTCATCGGTGGGCCCGCCCCCTGCACCGGGGGGCGGGCCCACCGCCGTATCCACGCTTCCGCAGCCCGGTCACCGCAGCCCGGTCACCGCAGCCCGGTCACCGCAGCCCGGTCACCGAAGCCCGGTCACCCAAGCCCGGTCACCGCAGCCCGGTCACCGCAGCCCGGTCACCCAAGCCCGGTCACCGCAGCCGATAGCCGCAGCCCGGTCACCGCAGCTGTGGAAGCAGTCGGTCCGGTCCCTTCTGCTCCTCCTTGCGCAGCTTGGCGCGCAGTTCCTGCTCCGACTCCGACAGGGGGCCGGGCGCGACCGGTGGCGG
The DNA here is from genome assembly GCF_014701095.1 of Streptomyces tuirus. Lineage (NCBI taxonomy): Bacteria > Bacillati > Actinomycetota > Actinomycetes > Kitasatosporales > Streptomycetaceae > Streptomyces > Streptomyces tuirus. Next base: position 4,664,059 of record NZ_AP023439.1, read on the forward strand.
TACGCCCTGCACCGTCTCTCCCGCCGGTACCGGAGGCTCGTAGTGGGTGGGGGCCGTGCGGAGGGTGAGGGCCGTGGTGCCGATCAGGGCCACGGTGAAGGCGATGGCGGCCCGGGTCCAGAACCGGGCCCTGCGTTCCCCGCCCTTGCGCACGACCGTCGGTTTCGCGGCCCGCAGCCGCTCGGTGGAGGCCAGCTCGACCAGCCGCCAGTGCAGTGTTTCCGGGTCCGCCAGCTCCGGGAGCCGCTCGGCGAGCGCCTCGCGCGCGTGCGCCAGCCGGTTCACGGCCGCGCGGGTGCTCGCCTCGGTCTCCGCCGCCGTCTCCGGCAGGCCGAGCCCGACGCCGTCGTAGAGCACCAGCGTGCGGCGGTAGGACGGCGGGAGCTTCAGCAGGGTGTCCATCAGCGCCCGGTCGAAGGCGTCGGGCGGCGGCGGCTCGGGGTGCCGGTGGCGCAGCCGGAGCCGGTGCCACGGCGAGAGCGCGCACTCGTAGGCCATCGCGCGCACCCAGCCCGCCGGGTCGCGGTCGCGGGCCACCTCGGGCCAGCGCTGCCAGGCGATCTGGAAGGCCCGCTCCACCGACTCCCGGGCCAGTTCACGACGGCCCGTCAGCAGATAGGTCTGCCGGACCAGCGCGGGTGCGCAGAAGGCGTACAGCGCGTCGAAGGCCTGATCGGGGGTCAGCGCGGCGATGGCGTCGTCCGGGCGGCGCGGGGGCGTCGAACGCCGGCGCTCGGTGAGGATGACGTGGTGCTGTCCGTGAGGGAGGACGGGGGTCCGGCTGTGGTGCGGGACTGAGGTGCGGTTGTGATGAGGGGTGCCGGGGGGACGGCTGTGGTCCGTGACGGGGGTGCGGGTGTGGTCCGGGCCGGTGACGGGGCCGTGTCCCCGGTCCTTCGTGGCGGGCGGTCGCTTCCGGTCGTCGGCGGCGGCCTTGCGCCGGGTCCGGGCGGTTCGCCGGGAGACCGCGGCCGGGGGTGCCGGCTCGGGGGTGTCGTCATGGGCGTCCCCCTGAGCAGGCGTCACCTCCGATCGCTCGCCCAGCGAGTTGAGCAGCTTCGCGTACTTCTCCCCTTTGCGGCCGCGCGGCGTGACCCGGCCGGTCTCCCATCCGCGCACCGTCTCACCGGTGACGCCCACCCGGGAGGCCAGCTGAGCCCGTGTCAGCGAGGCTGCCTCGCGCAGGCGTCGGCGTTCCTTGGGTGGAGGGAGCGGGAGGGCAGGGCTCTGCGTCACAGGGTGCCCCTCCGTCCGAAAAAGTACATAAACGTATTTTGAGCGACACAGCGAGGGTTCGCCTGTTACGCCGGTAAAGCGCGTGTCGTTGGGAGCATGGCGGGCGTGACCGAGATGCCCGCTCGCCGACGTTCGCCGTCACCGCTGCTCACCCGGACGCGTGACCGCTCGCCCGGACTGGTCGACGGCCTCACGGCCGGCGCGCTCGCGGCGGGCCTCGGGCTCGCGTCGTTCGCCGTGCTCGTGCTGCTGCTGTGGATCCTCTCGCCGTATCCGGACAGCGGGCCCGGCGGCGCCATGCACGTGGCGGCGGCGCTGTGGCTGCTGGCGCACGGTGCCGAGCTGGTCCGCACCGACACGCTCTCCGGCGTCCCCGCCCCCCTCGGCCTCCCGCCGCTGCTGCTGCTCGCCCTGCCGGTGTGGCTGCTGCACCGGGCGGCCCGGGACGCCACGGACGGCGGAGGAGCAGACGAGGACGACGACAACGACGACGAGCACGGCTATGGCTACGGCTACGGCCATGCAGAGGACCTCACCGTTGCCGCGGGCCGGCCCCTGGCCTCCCCCCGCACCGCGTGGACGAGCGTCGTCCTCGGCTACCTCGCCGTCGCCGTGCCCGCCGCCCTCTACGCCGCCGACGGTGCGCTGCGGCCGTCGTGGGTGTGGACCGGGGTGTGCATCCCGCTGGTCGCCGTCGTGGCGGCGGGGGCGGGCGTCTGGTCGGCGTACGGCCGTCCGGGCCGGCCGCTGCGGCGGCTGCTGGGCGTGCTGCCGGCGGGAGTGCGCCCGCTGGTGCTCGGCCCGGACGGACGCCCCGGTGTCGCCGCCCGGGCCTCGGCGGCCGGGGTGGCGGTGCTCCTCGGGGGTGGTGCGCTGCTGGTGGTGGTGTCGCTGGCGTGGCACGGGGCGGCGGCCCAGGCGTCGCTGCTCCGGCTGACCGAGGGGTGGTCGGGGCGGTTCGCCGTGCTGCTGCTGTGTGTGGCCCTGCTCCCGAACGCGGCGGTGTGGGGCGCCGCCTACGCCCTCGGCCCCGGTTTCGCCCTCGGCGCCGGCCACGCGGTCGGCCCGCTGGCCTCGGCGCCGGCGCCCTTCTTGCCGCCGTTCCCGCTGCTGGCGGCGGTACCGGAGGCGGGGCGGGGGACACCGTTGCACTGGGCGGCCGGGGCGGTGCCGGTGGTCGCCGCGGTGGCCGTGGGCTGGATCGTGGCCACGGGTGCGGTGGCAGCGGAGCGTGGTGGGACGGGGCCCGGCAGCACGCGGGCGGCCGGCTGGTCGACCGGCCGCACCGTCCGTGCCGCCGCGCTGGCGTCGGTACTGTGCGCGGCCGTGCTCGGGGCGCTGGCCGGGCTGTCGGGCGGTCCGCTCGGTGCCGGTGTGCTGTCCCGGTTCGGCCCGGTCTGGTGGCAGGCCGCCGCCGCGACGCTGGCCTGGCTGGCCATGCTCGCGATCCCGACGGCGGTGGGAGTACGGGCCTGGCGGTGCCGGTCGCCCCGGGCGGAGCAGCCGAGCATCGCCGGCCAGCGAGAGGGCAGGGCCGAGGGCACCCACGGCCCCGGGCGGCTGAGGCAGGGCGCCCGACTGGGCCGAGGCCGCTTCACGCGCACCGGAGTGGCCGGGATCGCGGGGGTGGCCGGGGGTGCGGGGGGCCTGGACGGCACCCGGGGCGGCCGACGGGCCGATGCTTTTCGGGGTGCCGAGTCGTCCGCGAGTGACGGGGACGCGGAGAGCTTTTGGATTTTGGACGGCACGGGTGGTGCTCGAGCCGCTGACGGGCCTCGGGGTGCCGGACGGACCGACGGCTCCAGGGGTGCCGGCTCGTCCGCGGGTGACGAGGACGCCGAGGCCTTCTGGGGTGGGGTTCACGGGATGCCGTCGTCGCACACCACGGACCCGGCGTCGAACGAGTCCCTCGCCCCCCACGCCCCCTACGAGCCCTCCGAACCCTACGAGCCCTCCGAGCCCTACGAGCACGACGCCCTCTACGGCCTGCGCGATCAGGACCGCGACACAGACCTCGGGCACTACGACTTCCTGCCGTCCGACCCGGCCCCGTCCGACCCGGCCCCGTCGGACCGGTCAGCCCGGCCGGAGACCACCTGAACCTCAGGGGTCAGTCAGCGCTCGTCAGTCGTTCGTCCCCAGGAACCCCCGGAGCTCCTCCGGCAGAAGCTTGGAGCAGGACTGCTTCGCCTCGTTCGTGAGGGCGTCGCTGGTGCACGTGTAGTAGTCGCGGTAGACCAGCTGCGCCGTGAAGGTCGCGGCGACCAGGGCGATCGCCAGGGACGCCGTGACCAGACCGCTCACCGCCGCCGTCGTCTGGGGACGTCCGCCGCCCTGCTGCTCGGGGGCGGGGGAGTCCGGGTCGGGCCTGCGGGGCTTGGCGCGCAGGGAGCTGATGGCCCAGTAGAGGGCGAGCGCGCCGAGCAGCAGTGCCACGTACGGCCAGCTGAAGAGGGCGAAGAAGAAGGCCCACATGCCCGACAGCAGGGCATAGCGCGCCCGGCGCTGCGCGGGATCCGTCGGGTCCCAGCGCATGTTCGGGCCGCCGCCCTGTTGGCCGCCGCCCTGGCCCTCGGGTCCACCGCGGGGACGCTCCCCGAAGCCGCCGGGGGAGCGGCCGGGCTGCTGGTCGCTCCACTGGCTGCCCCAGGGCGAGCGGTTTCCGCCGTCGCCGTCACCGGAGCCCTGGGAGTCGTCGCCCGACGGGCGCCGCGGCTGCCAGGGCCGGTCCGGCGTGCCCTCGGGCGGCGGGGCGAAGGGGTTGTCCTCCTGGGAGCCGCGCCCCCGCCCCTGCCCGCCGTCGCCGTCCGAGGGCGCGTCGGGCGGTGAGCTGGGGCGCTCCCGCAGCAGCACGGCGCCGCGCTCCCCTCCCTGCGGCAACAGCTGGGGGAACGTGAGGAGTCGCAGGCTGCGGTCCGGCATCAAGTGAGCGTCTTCCCGTTGGTGAGGAGCAATGTGTGGACAGAACGGAACGGCGTCGGACCCGGGTCCGTCACTTCCTGAACGCACCACGTCCGGACGTCGTTCCCGAACCGGCTCCGTCCAGACGCTACCTTCCGGCCCTGCCCCCGTCCCGTGGGGGCCGTCCGGTGTGCCGGTATCGTTGCTGACGGTCGACCGGTTCGTAGGCTTCCCCGTATCCGGGGACGCAAAGCATTCGTATGAATGTACAAAACGCTGAGCGCCGACCGCCTTGGACAGACGCTTCCCCGAGAAAGGCCCCCACCGTGGCCGCCAAGCCCGTGGCCCCGCGCGCCAAGCGCCTCGTCGTGCTGGTCTCCGGATCCGGCACCAACCTCCAGGCGCTGCTCGACGAGATCGCCGCCGTCGGCGCACCGGAGTACGGGGCCGAGATCGTGGCCGTCGGTGCGGACCGCGAGGGCATCGAGGGGCTGGCGCGGGCCGAGCGCGCCGGGCTGCCGGCCTTCGTGTGCAAGGTCAGGGACCACGGCAGCCGCGAGGAGTGGGACGCCGCCCTCGCCGAGGCAGTCGCGGCGTACGAGCCCGACCTCGTCGTCTCCGCCGGGTTCATGAAGATCGTCGGCAAGGAGTTCCTCGCGCGGTTCGGCGGGCGGTTCGTCAACACGCACCCCGCGCTCCTGCCCAGTTTCCCGGGAGCCCACGGCGTGCGGGACGCGCTCGCGTACGGCGCCAAGGTCACCGGCTGCACCGTCCACTTCGTCGACGACGGCGTCGACACCGGGCCGATCATCGCGCAGGGCGTGGTGGAGATCCGGGACGAGGACGACGAAGGCGCTCTGCACGAGCGCATCAAGGAAGTCGAGCGAAGGCTGCTCGTCGAGGTCGTGGGGCGCCTCGCCCGCAACGGCCATCGCATTGAGGGACGAAAGGTAGTTATCCAGTGACCGCCGAGAGCAACAAGCGGCCCCTTCGCCGGGCGCTCGTCAGCGTCTACGACAAGACCGGTCTTGAGGACCTCGCGCGCGGGCTCCACGAGGCCGGGGTCGAGCTCGTCTCCACCGGCTCCACCGCCGCGAAGATCGCCGCTGCCGGCGTCCCCGTCACCAAGGTCGAGGAGCTCACCGGCTTCCCCGAGTGCCTGGACGGCCGGGTCAAGACCCTGCACCCGCGCGTGCACGCGGGCATCCTCGCCGACCTGCGCCTGGACAGCCACCGCGAGCAGCTCGCCGAGCTGGGTGTCGAGCCGTTCGACCTCGTCGTCGTGAACCTCTACCCGTTCCGCGAGACCGTCGCCTCCGGTGCCTCGCCCGACGAGTGCGTCGAGCAGATCGACATCGGCGGTCCGTCGATGGTCCGGGCCGCCGCCAAGAACCACCCGTCGGTCGCGGTCGTCACCAGCCCGGCCCGCTACGCCGATGTCCTCAAGGCCGTCCAGAGCGGCGGCTTCGACCTCGCCACCCGCAAGCGGCTCGCCGCCGAGGCCTTCCAGCACACGGCCGCCTACGACGTGGCCGTCGCCTCCTGGTTCGCCTCCTCCTACGCGCCGGTGGACGAGTCGGAGTTCCCCGACTTCCTCGGCGCCACCTGGGAGCGCGAGCACACCCTGCGCTACGGCGAGAACCCGCACCAGCCCGCCGCGCTCTACGTCTCCCCGGAGGGCGGCGGCCTCGCCCAGGCCGAGCAGCTGCACGGCAAGGAGATGTCGTACAACAACTACACGGACACGGACGCCGCCCGCCGTGCCGCGTACGACCACGCCGAGCCCTGTGTCGCGATCATCAAGCACGCCAACCCCTGCGGCATCGCCGTCGGCGCGGATGTCGCCGAGGCGCACCGCAAGGCGCACGCCTGTGACCCGCTGTCGGCGTTCGGCGGCGTGATCGCGGTCAACCGCCCGGTCAGCAAGGAGATGGCGGAGCAGGTCGCGGAGATCTTCACCGAGGTCATCGTCGCGCCCGACTACGAGGACGGGGCCCTTGAGGCCCTCACCAAGAAGAAGAACATCCGCGTGCTGCGCTGCGCCGACGGACCGGCCGCGCCCGTCGAGGTCAAGCCGATCGACGGCGGCGCGCTGCTCCAGGTCACCGACCGCCTCCAGGCCGACGGCGACGACCCGGCCAACTGGACGCTGGCGACCGGCGAGGCGCTCAGCGCCGACGAGCTGGCCGAGCTGGCGTTCGCCTGGAGGGCCTGTCGCGCGGTGAAGTCCAACGCGATCCTGCTCGCCAAGGACGGCGCCTCGGTCGGCGTCGGCATGGGGCAGGTCAACCGGGTGGACTCCGCGAAGCTGGCCGTCGAGCGGGCCGGTGCCGAGCGTGCCGCTGGCGCTTACGCCGCCTCCGACGCGTTCTTCCCCTTCCCGGACGGCCTGGAGATCCTCACCGCCGCCGGAGTCAAGGCCGTGGTCCAGCCCGGCGGTTCGGTCCGTGACGAGCTGGTCGTGGAGGCCGCGCAGAAGGCCGGCGTCACGATGTACTTCACGGGTACGCGGCACTTCTTCCACTGAGTCCGTCTCTTCCACTGAACCCGTCTCTTCCACTAGTCCGTCGACGGAGCGGGCCGGCGCAACCCCGCCGGCCCGCTCCGCCGTCTCAGGCGTCAGACCTCGTACCGCCCGGTCTCCAGGGTCGTCCTCTGACGCCGGGTCAACGCCCTTGTCAGCGACGTCACTTCCGGCTGTCGGGCGCGTACTCCTCGAGGAAGTGGGCGACGCGGTCGGCATAGGCGCGGACGTCCGGGGGCACGCCCTTCGTCGCGTTCACCGTGCGGTACGACGTGCGGTACGCGGAGGCGATCAGGACTTGCCGGTCGCCGGGCAGGCCCTCGTGCAGGCGCGGGGCGATCCAGCACAGGTAGCGGCCCATCGCCGGGATGGACTCGGCGGGCGGGAAGGGCGGCCGGGGGACCGTCTCGCCGGGGGTGCCGTCCTCGTTCATCCACCAGCGCAGGACGCGCGGGGTCCAGCGGGCGATGCCGTACTCGTTGTGGTCGGGGTCGGAGAGATCCGGGTCGAAGTCGCTCTCCACCTTCAGCATGGCGGCGATCAGGACCGGCGTGACCTCCTTCTGGTCGCAGTCGTGCGCCGTCTCGACGATCAGCAGCCGGTAGGCGGGCGGAACGCCCCGGTCGGTGCGGAGCTCGGAGGCGCCGTACGCGGCGGCGGAGACGTTCGCGGACGCGCCGGATCCGGTGGTGCCGCCGCCGGCCCCGCCGGCACCCGCCCGGACGCTGATGCCGTAGGCGAGGGCGGCCAGGGCCGCGGCGGCCCCGGCCAGGACGGCCGCGACGGCCCCGCGGCGCAAGCGGCGGCGGGCAGGGCGCAGACGGCGGGCAGGGTGCAGACGGCGGGCGGTGCTCAGACGGCGGGCGGTGTGCAGACGGGGCAGGCCGAAGACGTGCCGGTCCGGGCCCGCGGCCGCCGTCACCCGGCGCAGCAGCACGGTGCCGCCGATGCGCTGCCGGTGCGTCCGGGTCAGGCAGGCGCGCACGATCTCCCGCCACTCCTCGGGCAGTTCCGGCGACAGGCGCAGTTCGTCGGCGCCGCGGGCGTAGGCCGCCGCCGCGTCGCGCCGGGCGGTCGAGGTGGCGCCGGGCAGCGGGAAGGTGCCGGTGAGCACGAGGTGGGCGAGGACACCGAAGGCCCAGATGTCGGCGGACGGGCGGATACGGCGGCCCCGTTCGCCGATCTCGGTCCAGAGCAGTTCCGGCGGGGTGTAGTCGGGGGTGGAGAAGGCCGGCGTGTAGGCGTGGGTGCCCTCCAGCTCCGCAGCCATGTTGAAGTCGGCGAGGCGCACCGAACCGTCCGCCATCAGCAGCACGTTGGCCGGCTTCAGATCGCCGTGCACCCAGCCGGCGCCGTGCAACTGGGCGAGTCCCTCGGCGATCTGGGCGAGCAGCGCGGGGCCGGACGCGGGCCGGGGCGTCGCGGCGAGCAGCGCCGACAGGGAGCCCTCGGCACGCTCCAGGACGAGGACGGTGGCGCCGTCCAGCTCCGGCCGGCCCGGGTCGTCGACCGTCAGCGTCTGGTACATCCGCAGCAGCCGCGGATGCCGCAGCCGCCGGTACAGCTCGACCTCCCGCTCGGCCAGTTCGCGCAGGTGGGTCAGCCGGCGGGGCGTGGCCGTCCCGGTGGGCAGGAACTTCAGCGCGGCCGTGGGCGGCAGTCCGGTGCCGTCACCGACGCGCCGGGCCGCGTACACACTGCCGAAGGCGCCCGTCGCGATGGGCTCACGCACCTCCCAGCCGCCGACCCGGTAGCCCTTGGGCACGGGTACGGCGTACGCCTCGGTCACCGGATCGGCCCGGCCGGACGAAGGCCGCCGAAGAGCCGGAAGGCGCCGCGCGCGAGCCTGTCGGGGGTGCGGTCTCGCTCGTCCTCCGTGGTCGGCGGAGGTACCACGATGATGCTGTACAAGGTGCTCTCCCCGTGCCTGAACAGCTACCACCGTCAGGGTAGGGCGACGCACCAGGGCCGTGCCCCCCTCGTACGGGTGAGACACGGCCCTTGGATGTGATTGGCGCGAACTGGTCCGGTCGTCGACCGGGTCCGTTCAGTACCGGGGGCGGTTGAACCAGGCCTTGCCGTTGGCATTGCCGACGAACACGGCCACCAGGATGGCGAGAACGGTGTGCACCAGGCCCACGATGACGAACGGGTAGATGCCGAGGACCGCCGTGATGATGGCGAAGACCAGGATGGTGACCCGGGCGCCGTTGCCGCCGTTCTTGAACTTGGTCGCCAGGACGGCCGCGAACACCAGCCAGGCCAGGCCGAACACCACGTAGCCCCAGATCAGGCCGGTCGAGTCACCGACCAGGTCCTGGAAGGCGGTGTTGTCCTTGAGGGACTCGTCGTCCTTCGCGGCGTTGAGGGCCACGGCGGAGAAGGCGAAGAGGGCCACGCCGAGGACCTGCAGACCGACGATCACCCAGAGCATCACGCGGGCCGCGCCCACCGAGCCGGGCATGGTGGTCGGGGCGGCCGGGCCGCCGTAGGGGGAGACCGGAGGGGCCTGCGGGTAGCCGTAACCGGGCGCCTGTCCCTGGCCCTGCGGGTATCCGTAGCCCGGCTGCTGCGGCTGCTGCCCCTGGGGAGCGCCGTAGGGGTTGTTCGGGTCGCCGTAGCTCATGGGGGCTTTCCTCCGTTGGTCCTTGTGCGGGGACGACGCGTGACATCCGCACGGAGGAAAACCTTCAGTATTGCGACCGTCCCCCCGTTGAGCTGCCCGCGGCACTTGTCATGTCATCGTTCTGCACCACTGACCGGCTTGTCCAGCCGCATTCCCGATGTGTTGTGCAAGTGCAACATCACCGATCATGGGCGGATACGGGGTGGGGGAGCCCCCGGTGCCCGGATTGCGGGCGGATTGGAACCGCGGCGGGGTCATCCGCGAGGATGGGGTCATGACCGCCCAGATTCTCGATGGCAAGGCCACCGCAGCCGCGATCAAGTCCGATCTGACCGCCCGCGTGGCGGCGCTGAAGGAGAAGGGCGTCACGCCCGGCCTCGGCACGATCCTGGTCGGGGACGACCCCGGCAGCCAGAAGTACGTCGCCGGCAAGCACCGCGACTGCGCGCAGGTGGGCATCGCCTCCATCCAGCGCGAACTGCCCGCCACGGCGACCCAGGAAGAGATCGAGGCGGCCGTCCGCGAGCTCAACGAGGACCCGGCCTGCACCGGGTACATCGTGCAACTGCCGCTGCCCAAGGGCATCGACGAGAACCGCATCCTCGAGCTGATGGACCCGGACAAGGACGCGGACGGGCTGCACCCGATGAACCTGGGGCGCCTCGTCCTCAACGAGCCCGCCCCGCTGCCCTGCACCCCGAACGGCGTGCTGACGCTGCTGCGCCGCTACGGCGTGGAGATCAAGGGCGCCGAGGTCGTGGTCGTCGGACGCGGCGTGACCATCGGCCGGCCGATGCCGCTGCTGCTCACCCGCCGCAGCGAGAACGCCACCGTGACGCAGTGCCACACCGGCACGCGTGACCTGTCGGCGCACCTCAAGCGCGCGGACATCATCGTGGCCGCCGCCGGTTCCGCCCACCTCATCCGCGCCGAGGACGTCAAGCCCGGCGCGGCCGTGCTCGACGTCGGCGTCTCCCGCAGCGCCGAGGGCAAGATCGTGGGCGACGTCCACCCCGACGTCGCCGAGGTCGCCGCCTGGATCTCCCCGAACCCCGGCGGGGTCGGCCCGATGACCCGTGCGCAGCTGCTCGTCAACGTGGTCGAGGCGGCGGAGCGCAGTGTCGGCTGAGCACCGGACCCCGAGCGGGGCCGAGCAGCGGACGTCGGGCGGGGCCGAGCAGCGGGCCCCGAGCGGGGCCGAGCAGCGGACGTCGGACGGGGCCGAGCAGCGGGCCCCGGGCGACGCTGAGCACCGGACCGCGGGCGAGCACGAGACGCCCGGCGGGCAGGAGAGGCCGCGGGGACACGAGTCACCGGAGGAACTCACCGTCCGGGACCCCGTCAGCGCGCCCGACGCCGAAGGGCGGCCGCGGCGGGCCACCCGGCGCTTCCCGCTGTTCACCAAGGACACCGCGCGGCCCGAGGGCGGTGGCCGGGCCGCGCCCGGGGACGCTCCCGCGCCCGCCCGGCAGTGGCCCGTCCTCGCCGTGCTGGGGCTGGCCGGGCTCGGGCTGCTCGTGACGGCGTTCGGCCAGTTCCGGATCGGCACGCTGCTGATCGGCGTCGCCCTGCTGAGCGGTGGTGCGATGCGCTGGCTGCTGCCGGACGTCGGCATGCTCGCCGTCCGCTCCCGCTTCACGGACATCGTCACCTACGGCCTGATGGGCACCGTGATCGTGCTGCTGGCGCTGATGGCACAGCCGGATCCGCTGCTGCAGATCCCGTTCCTGAAGGACACCCTGCACTTCACGGTCACCAGCGAATGACGAGGACGGCGGTCCGTCCCCTCCCCCGAGGAAGGACGGCCCGCCGTCACCACCCACCCTCGTGCACGGCGAACGGCCTGTTCAACGGCTGTCAGAGCGCTGTGGCACGGAAGTGACAGTTCCGGTACGTCCTGCTTCCGGTTCAGATCCGATACCGCACAAAGTGGTGCGACGACGGGGGTGGCAGGGACAATCAGGACGGTCCAAGGGGGTACCGCGCGCGGACACCGTGCTCCTGTGCGCCCCCCGGCGGGGAACTGAGATCCTGAGTGGACGCATCCCTGTGGGTATCCACATCGGGAACTCGGCCAAGGCCGCCAGGCGCGGGGCGAACAGCGCGAGAAATATCAGCACGACCGGGGGGAAGAGGGGGAGCAATGCCTCGTTGGAAGGCCTTGCCGGATGAGCTCGATCCACAGATCAGGGAGTTCACCAGCCAGTTGCGCAGACTCGTGGACCGCAGCGGTCTGAGCGTCGCGTCGGTTGCGGACCGCACGGGCTACAGCAAGACGTCGTGGGAGCGTTATCTGAACGGCCGGCTGCTCGCGCCCAAGGGCGCGATCGTCGCCCTGGCGGAGGTCACCGGCACCAATCCGGTGCACCTGACCACGATGTGGGAGCTCGCCGAGCGCGCCTGGAGCCGCTCGGAGATGCGTCACGACATGACGATGGAGGCCATACGGATCTCCCAGGCGCGCGCCGCGCTGGGGGAGTTCGGCGGGCAGGACTTCTCCGACCCCTCCGCCGGTGGCAAGGCGGCCTCGGCGGACGAGGGCAGGGCGGCCTCCGCGGGCGGCGGCAAGCCCGCCCGCCGGAGCGGCGGCACCACGGTCACGCCGGGCATCGCGGGACCGGCCGGTGTGGCCCCGACGGTGCCGCCGCAGCCGACGGCGCCCGAGGTCCAGGACTCCACCGGGGCGGGTGTGCGGGAGGAGAGCGGCCGGGCCGCCGAGCCCGAGGTCAACTCGTGGGGGCTGGCCGGGTACCAGGGTCCGTCACCGAGCGGCGGGCGCTCCGCGGGCGGGGGTGCGGGTGCGGCTGCGGGCGCGGGCCGGGGATCGCACCCCGGATCGTCCTCGGGCCTCGGGTGGACGCCCGGCGTCGGGGCCGACCCGTACGCCGAGCCCCAGGACGCCGTCCCGGGCGGGGCCGGTGGTGCGGGTGGTGCACGTGGTGCAGGTGGTGGCGGTAGTGCGGGCGGGACCCGTCGGACCGCCTCCGCCTCCGCCTCCGCCTCTGCCTCGTCCTCCGCCTCCGCCTCCGCGGGCAAGAAGCGGACCGTGACCTTCCTCGCGGGGGTCGTGGGCGTGCTCGTGGTGATCGCCGGCGCGTTCTACGTCACCGGCGGCGGTGGCGACGACGAGGCCAAGGGCGGCACCAAGTCGCCCTCGCCGACCGTCAGCAGCGACGCGAAGCTGCCGCCCGGCGTGAAGTGCAGCGGCGACAGTTGCACCGGCAAGGACGCGGAGGCCATGGGGTGCAGCGGTGATCTGGTGACCACCGCCCAGACCGCGACCGTCGGCACGACCGTCGTCGAGGTCCGCTACAGCGAGACCTGCAAGGCGGCCTGGGGCCGCATCACCCAGGGGACCCAGGGCGACGAGGTCCAGATCAGCTCGGGCAAGGCGAAGCAGACCGGCAGCATCACCGAGGCCGGTGACGCCATCGCCTACACCCCGATGGTCGCCGTGAAGAACGCCGCCGACGCCAAGGCCTGCACGACCCTGGCGGCCGGCCAGAAGGGCTGCACGAAGTAGTCGAGGGGCGGCTCCGCCGGGCCGACGGGTTGCGCTGCCTGGTCGCCGGGTGGCTCTGCCGGTCAGTCGGCGGGGCCGCTGGTCGCCGGGTGGCTCTGCTGGTCAGTCGGCGGATCCGCTGGTCGCCGTGGCTCTGCCGGTCAGCTGACGGAACCCCTGGTCGCCGGGCCGCTCTGCCGGTCAGTCGGCGGAACCCCTGGTCTCCGGGTGGCTCTGTCCGTCAGCTGACGGAACCCCTGGTCGCCGGGCCGCTCCGCCGGTCAGTCGACAGAACCCCTGGTCCCCGGGCCGCTCTGCCGGTCAGCTGACGGAACCCCTGGTCGCCGGGCCGCTCTGCCGGTCAGTCGGCGGAACCCCTGGTCGCCGGGCCGCTCTGCCCGTCAGTCGACGGAACCGCCGGTCGCCGTGTGGCTCCGCCGGTCAGTCGACGGAACCCCTGGTCTCCGGGCCGCTCTGCCCGTCAGTCCACCGAACCCCTGGTCGCCGACTGACGTCGCACCGGTAGACCTCCCGCCGGTAGACCTCCCGCCGACAGCCATCCCGCCGCTCGAAAACCCGCCCCCCAACCCGCGCGAAGAATTTCCGAACGGGAGGAATGTCCGCCGGAATCGGGGGCACGCGAACCGTACCCCCACGGGAGTCCGGCATGGTCGGTATCCCCCCAGGCGGCCGCTTTCGTCCCTCCTCTCCCGGACGGGCGGCCGCCTCTCGCGTAGGGGCGGGGCCGCGCGGAAGGGGGTTGTGGGCCGGGCCACACCGACCCGGACGTACGGGATCCCGGATGCGCGATAGCCTGACGGCTGGATGGATCTCTTGACGCCAAGAGATCGATCAAACGTCCGGGGCAGGGACCCCGCCCCACCGCCAGCTGTCATACGGAGAACGCCATGACCCGCACTCCCGTGAACGTCACCGTCACCGGCGCGGCCGGCCAGATCGGTTACGCCCTGCTCTTCCGCATCGCCTCCGGTCAGCTGCTCGGCGCGGACGTGCCGGTGAAGCTGCGCCTGCTGGAGATCACGCCGGCCCTGAAGGCGGCCGAGGGCACGGCCATGGAGCTGGACGACTGCGCGTTCCCCCTCCTTCAGGGCATCGACATCACCGACGACCCGAACGTCGCCTTCGACGGCACCAACGTCGGTCTGCTCGTCGGCGCCCGCCCCCGCACCAAGGGCATGGAGCGCGGCGACCTGCTGGAGGCCAACGGCGGCATCTTCAAGCCGCAGGGCAAGGCCATCAACGACCACGCCGCGGACGACGTCAAGATCCTGGTCGTCGGCAACCCGGCCAACACCAACGCCCTCATCGCCCAGGCCGCCGCCCCGGACGTCCCGGCCGAGCGCTTCACCGCGATGACCCGCCTGGACCACAACCGCGCGCTGACCCAGCTCGCGAAGAAGACGGGCTCGACGGTCGCCGACATCAAGCGCCTGACCATCTGGGGCAACCACTCCGCCACCCAGTACCCCGACATCTTCCACGCCACCATCGCCGGCAAGAACGCCGCCGAGGTCGTGAACGACGAGAAGTGGCTGGCCGACGACTTCATCCCGACCGTCGCCAAGCGCGGCGCCGCCATCATCGAGGCCCGTGGCGCCTCGTCGGCCGCGTCCGCCGCCAACGCCGCCATCGACCACGTCTACAGCTGGGTCAACGGCACCACCGACGGCGACTGGGTCTCCATGGGCATCCCGTCCGACGGTTCGTACGGCGTGCCGGAGGGGCTCATCTCCTCCTTCCCTGTCACCACCAAGGACGGCTCGTACGAGATCGTCCAGGGCCTGGAGATCAACGACTTCTCCCGCGCCCGGATCGACGCCTCCGTCAAGGAGCTCGAGGAGGAGCGCGAGGCGGTCCGCGCCCTCGGCCTCATCTGATCGGAACCCCTCGGGGTTCCGCGAAGGCCCCGCACCGGTTCTCCGGTGCGGGGCCTTCGCGCGTTCCGTGCGCGGCCACCTTCCGCACCGCCGCCCCTTTCATTCCCTTTTGTCCGCATCTCCCGTGACACAGCGCACTTTCGGCCACGGGTGCGCATGCAATTCCGGGAGTCGGGCAGGCGACCTCGGTCTCTTAGTGACACGTATGTGACACAGGGGCGCTGATCAGGAACGGAAGGCGAAGAGCGATCATGGCGGAAAGTACCGAACTTCAGGCGCGTGAAACCATCCATGCGGGAGGAGAATGGCGAGCGGCCATCTCCGGGGCCACCCGCGAGATCCTCGACCCGGCGGACGCCCTGCCCTTCGCCGTGGTCGCGGAAGGCGAGGAGAAGGACACCGATCTGGCGATCGCCGCCGCCCGGCGTGCCTTCGACGAGGGGCCGTGGCCGCACACACCCGTCGCCGAGCGGGCCGCGCTGCTGCGCCGCGTCGCCGACCTCCTCGTGCGGGACCGCGAGAAGCTCGGCCGGCTGGAGGCCCAGGACGCGGGCAAGACCGTCGAGGAGGGCCGCGTCGACATCGACTGTGTCGCCGACGCCTTCCGCTACTTCGCCGACCTGGTCGCCGCCGAGGCCCCCGGCCGGGTCGTGGACGCGGGCTCGCCGGACATCCACAGCGTCGTCGTGCACGAGCCCATCGGCGTCTGCGCGATGATCACGCCCTGGAACTACCCGCTGCTCCAGGCCAGCTGGAAGATCGCCCCCGCCCTCGCCGCCGGCAACACCTTCGTCATCAAGCCGAGCGAGATCACGCCGATGACGACGATCGCGGTCATCGAGCTGCTCGTCGAGGCCGGACTCCCCGCGGGTGTCGCCAACATCGTCACGGGCCCCGGGCATTCGGTCGGCGCGCGCCTGTCCGAGCACCCCGATGTCGACCTGGTCTCCTTCACCGGCGGCCTGATCAGCGGCACCAAGGTCGCCGAGGCCGCCGCCCCGACCGTGAAGAAGGTCGCCCTCGAACTCGGCGGCAAGAACCCCAACGTCGTCTTCGCCGACGCCTGCGCCACCGAGGAGGGCTTCGACACCGCCGTCGACCAGGCCCTCAACGCCGCCTTCATCCACAGCGGCCAGGTCTGCTCGGCCGGCGCCCGCCTCATCGTCGAGGAGTCGGTCCGGGACCGCTTCGTCACCGAACTCGCCCGCCGCGCCGAGAAGATCCGCCTGGGCCGCGGCACCGAGGACGGCGTCGAGTGCGGCCCGCTCGTCTCCGAGCAGCAGCGCGCCAAGGTCGAGATGTACGTCGAGTCCGCCCTCAAGGAGGGCGCGGTACTGCGCTCCGGCGGCAAGCGCCCCGAGCCGTCCGCGCAGCGTCCGGAGAACGGCTACTTCTACGAGCCGACCGTCCTCGACCACTGCCACCGCGAGATGCGCGTCGTACGGGAGGAGGTCTTCGGGCCGGTCGTCACCGTGGAGACCTTCCGGACCGAGGACGAGGCCGTCGCGCTCGCCAACGACACCGAGTACGGACTCGCGGGCGGTGTCTGGACCGCCGACGCGGGCCGCGCCCGCCGCGTGGCCGGCCGGCTGCGCCACGGCACGATCTGGATCAACGACTTCCACCCCTACCTGCCGCAGGCGGAGTGGGGCGGTTTCGGCAAGAGCGGAGTGGGGCGCGAACTCGGCCCCGCCGGCCTCGCCGAATACCGGGAGACCAAGCACGTCTACCAGAACCTCGCCCCGAAGCCGGTGCGCTGGTTCGCGGGCTGACCCCCGCCCCCCCGCCAGGCTCCCGCCCCGGACGGCCCACGGTTCCCCGGGGGGCCCGCCCGCGCCGGGCCCCCGGTTCCCCGCCGGGTCCCGTCTCCCGCCGGGCCCACGGTTCGCCGCCGGGCCCCGCGGGGCAGCCGCCCCCCGACCCGGGCTGACCGCCGACCCCCGACCCGGGCTGACCCCCACATCCCGGGCTGACGTCCCCGTCCCTCGAGCCCGTTCACTTCATCCCCACTGGAGCAAGTACGCCATGTCCCAGACCAGCCACGAGTACGACTACGTCGTGATAGGCGGCGGAACCGCAGGTTCCGTGATCGCCTCCCGCCTGACCGAGAACCCGGACGTCACCGTCGCCGTCATCGAGGGCGGCCCCAGTGACGTCGGCCGTGACGACGTGCTGACCCTGCGCCGCTGGATGGGCCTGCTCGGCGGCGAGCTCGACTACGACTACCCCACCACCGAACAGCCACGAGGAAACTCGCACATCCGGCACAGCCGGGCGCGCGTCCTGGGCGGCTGTTCCTCGCACAACACCCTGATCGCCTTCAAGCCGCTGCCGGCGGACTGGGACGAGTGGGAGGCCGCGGGCGCCAAGGGCTGGGGCGCGGTGCAGATGGAGGCGTACTTCGCGCGGCTCAACAACAACATCGTCCCGGTCGACGAGAAGGACCGGAACGCCATCGCCCGCGACTTCGTCGACGCGGCCCAGGAGGCCCTGGGCGTGCCGCGCGTGGAGGGCTTCAACAAGAAGCCGTTCACCGAGGGCGTCGGCTTCTTCGACCTCGCCTACCACCCCGAGAACAACAAGCGCTCCTCGGCGTCGGTGGCGTATCTGCACCCGGTGATGGACGAGCGGCCCAACCTGACGATCCTGCTGGAGACCTGGGCGTACAAGCTCCAGCTGGACGGTAACCGCGCCGAGGGCGTGCACGTGCGCACCAAGGACGGCGAGGAGATCCTCGTCAAGGCACGCAACGAGGTGCTGCTCTGCGCCGGTGCCGTCGACTCGCCGCGGCTGCTGATGCACTCCGGCATCGGCCCCAGGGCCGACCTGGAGAAGCTCGGCATCCCCGTCACGCACGACCTGCCGGGCGTCGGCGAGAACCTGCTCGACCACCCCGAGTCGGTCATCGTCTGGGAGACCAACGGCCCCATCCCGGAGAACTCCGCGATGGACTCCGACGCGGGCCTGTTCGTGCGCCGCGACCCCGAACGGCCGCACCCCGACCTGATGTTCCACTTCTACCAGATCCCGTTCACGGACAACCCGGAGCGACTGGGCTACCGGCGGCCGGAGTTCGGCGTCTCGATGACCCCGAACATCCCCAAGCCGAAGAGCCGCGGCCGGCTCTACCTGACCAGCGCCGACCCCGAGGTCAAGCCCGCCCTGGACTTCCGCTACTTCACCGACGAGGACGACTACGACGGCAAGACCCTCGTCGACGGCATCAAGATCGCCCGCGAGATAGCCAAAACCGAGCCGCTGGCCGGCTGGCTCAAGCGCGAGGTGGCCCCCGGCCCGGACGTCACCGGTGACGAGGAGCTCGGCGAGTACGCCCGCAAGGTCGCGCACACCGTCTACCACCCCGCCGGCACCTGCAGGATGGGCGCCGCCGACGACCAGCAGGCCGTCGTCGACCCCGAGCTGCGCATCCGCGGCCTGGAGGGCATCCGCATCGCGGACGCCTCCGTGTTCCCCACCATGACCACCGTCAACCCGATGATCGGAGTCCTCATGGTCGGGGAGAAGGCCGCCGAGCTGATCGGTGGTGGTGCGAAGTGACCGCGACCCTCGAACCCCCCACGGAGCAGACCATGGACACCACGCCCGTCTTCTCGGTGGAGGGCCTGTGGAAGGTGTTCGGCCCCAAGGCCGACCGCGTTCCCGGCGACCCCGAGCTCACCGCCCTCGACCCCGCCGAGCTGCGCTCCCGCACCGGCTGCACGGCCGCCGTCCGCGACGTCACCTTCGACGTGCGCAAGGGCGAGGTCTTCGTCGTCATGGGCCTGTCCGGCTCCGGCAAGTCCACGCTGGTGCGCTGTCTGACCCGGCTCATCGAGCCCACGGCCGGCACCATCGCCATCGACGGCGAGGACGTCCGCGCCATGGACCGCTCCCGGCTGCGCGAACTGCGCCGCCACCGCGCCGCGATGGTCTTCCAGCACTTCGGCCTGCTGCCGCACCGCACCGTCCTCGACAACGTCGCCTACGGCCTGGAGATCCAGGGCATGGGCAAGGCCGAGCGGCGCGAGCGGGCCGCCGAGGTCGTCGCCAAGGTCGGCCTCGAAGGCATGGAGCACCGCCGCCCGAGCCAGCTCTCCGGCGGCCAGCGGCAGCGCGTCGGCCTCGCCCGCGCACTCGCCGTCGACCCCGAAGTCCTCCTCTTCGACGAGCCGTTCAGCGCGCTCGACCCCCTCATCCGGCGCGAGATGCAGGAGGAGGTGGTCCGGCTCCACCACGAGGAGGGCCGCACGATGGTCTTCATCACCCACGACCTCCAGGAAGCCCTCAAGCTGGGCGACCGCATCGCCCTGATGCGCGACGGCCGGGTCGTCCAGCTCGGCACGCCCGAGGAGATCGTGGGCGCGCCCGCCGACGACTACGTCCGCGAGTTCGTCCGCGACGTCCCGCGAGAGCAGGTCATGACCGTCCGTACGGCCATGCGCCGCCCGTCGGCCGGCCAGGACGGCAGCGGACCGGCCGTGCGGCCCGACGCGACGGTGTCCGAGGCGATCGAGGCGGTCGCCCGCGCCGGCGCTCCGGCCCGGGTCGTGGACAAGGGCCGGTGCGTGGGCGTGGTCGACTCGGACACGCTCCTCGGCGTCGTCGCCGGCACGGAGCAGCCCGCTCCGCCCGGGACGGAGCAGCCCAAGGAGGCGGTCTGATGGCGAGCATCACCGCGAACCCGCCCCGCGTCGGCCTGCCCGGTCTCCTCAGGCACCGGGTGGTTCACAAGCTGCTGCTGCTCGCCCTGGCCGCCGCGATCCTCGTGCCGCTGGCCAACGCTCGCTGGGCGAGCGGCACCTGGCCGAGCGCGCTGACGCTCGACTTCTCCGAGCCGCTCGCCAAGGCCAGCGACTGGATCATCGACAACCGCGACAGCCACCCGCTGTTCCTGTACTTCTTCGGCCACGTCAGCAATGTCGTCGTCATCGCCGTACGGGCCGTCTACCTCGGCCTCCTGGCCGTCGGCTGGGCCGGCGTCACGGCCCTGGGCACTCTGGTCGCCTGGCGCGTCGCGGGCATCCGGCTCGCGCTCGGCACCGGCGTCGCGTTCCTGGCCTGCGGGCTGCTCGGCATGTGGGTGCCGACCATGCAGACGCTCGCCCTGATGGTCGTCGCGGTCCTCGCGTCGGCCGTGGTGGGCGTGCTGCTCGGGCTCGCCGCCGGGCTGTCCGACCGGATGGACCGCGTGCTGCGGCCGGTCCTGGACACCATGCAGGTGCTGCCCGCCTTCGCCTACCTCCTGCCGGTCGTGCTGGTCTTCGGCATCGGCGTCCCGGCGGCCGTCCTGGCCACCGTCGTCTACGCCGCCCCGCCCATGGCCCGCCTCACCTCGCTCGGGCTCCGCGGCGCCGACAAGGAGGTGCTGGAGGCCGTCGAGTCGCTCGGCTCCACGGCACGCCAGCGCCTGCTGACGGCCCGGATCCCGCTGGCCCGCAAGGAACTCCTCCTCGGGCTCAACCAGACGATCATGATGGCGCTGTCCATGGCCGTCATCGCCGCCGTCATCGGCGCGGGCGGTCTCGGTGACCGCGTCTACCAGGCCCTGGCCTCCGTGGATGTCGGTGCCGCCCTCGCCGCCGGTATCCCGATCGTGCTGCTGGCCGTCGTCCTCGACCGCGTCACCGGCGCGGCGGGGGAGAAGCTCGGCGCCGAACCCGAGCCGCACAGCGGCCGCGGCTGGCTCTTCGCCCTCGCCGGTGTCGTCGCCGTGGCGGTCGCCGGGCGGCTCGCGGGCCGCCTCGACTGGCCGGACGCCTGGGTCGTCGGCATCGCCGAGCCCGTCAACCGCGCCGTCGACTGGATGACCGCGCACCTGTACTCGGGCGTCCCCGTCGTCGGCGGCACCGCCGACTGGGCCGGCCACTTCACCACCTGGGTCCTCGACCCGATGCGCGACGGCCTCCAGGCGCTGCCCTGGTGGGCGGTCCTGCTGATCGTCGCCGCACTGGCCTGGGTCATCGGCACCTGGCGCACCGCGCTCACCGCCGTCCTTGCCATGGCCGCGATCGGCGTCCTCGGCGTCTGGAAGCCGTCTCTGGACACCCTCTCCCAGGTCCTGGCGGCCGTCGCCGTCACCCTGGTCGTCGGCTTCGCCGTGGGGATCGCCGCGGCCCGCAGCGACCGCCTGGAGCGGGCGCTGCGCCCGGTCCTCGACGTGTTCCAGACGATGCCGCAGTTCGTGTACCTGATCCCGGTCGTCGCCCTGTTCGGGGTCGGCCGCGCCCCGGCCGTCGCCGCCGCGATCGTCTACGCGCTGCCGGCCGTCGTCCGCATCACCACCCAGGGCCTGCGCCAGGTCGACCCGGCCGCGCTGGAGGCCTCCGGCTCGCTCGGCGCGACCAGCTGGCAGCAGCTGAAGCAGGTGCAGCTCCCGCTGGCCCGCCCGGCGCTGCTGCTCGCCGTCAACCAGGGCCTCGTCCTGGTCCTCGCCGTCGTCGTCATCGGCGGCCTGGTCGGCGGTGGCGCCCTCGGCTACGACGTCGTCTTCGGCCTCGCCCAGGGCGACCTGGCGACCGGTCTGGTGGCCGGCGGCGCGATCGTCTGCCTCGGCCTGATGCTCGACCGGGTGACCCAGCCCACCGAACGCCGCGCGAAGAAGGGAGCCTGACATGCGCGTCCGTACCACTGCCGCGGTCGCCGCGGTGAGCTCCCTGGCGCTGCTCACCGGCTGCGGCGCCGCCGACATGACCAAGCAGGCCTCGCCGTTCGCCAACGCCCAGGGCGCCAAGACGGTGACCCTGTCCGTGCAGTCCTGGGTGGGCGCCCAGTCCAACGTGGCCGTCGCCCAGTACCTCCTGGAGCACGAACTGGGCTACCGCGTCGACACCGTCCAGGTCGACGAGGTACCCGCCTGGGACGCCCTCAGCCAGGGCCGCGTCGACGCGCTCCTGGAGGACTGGGGCCACCCCGAGCAGGAACAGCGCTACGTCAAGGACAAGAAGACGATCGCGCCCGGCGGCGAACTCGGCGTCACCGGCCACATCGGCTGGTTCGTCCCGACGTACTTCGCCAAGAAGCACCCGGACATCACGAACTGGAAGAACCTCGACAAGTACGCCGACCGGTTCCGCACCCCGGAGAGCGGCAGCAAGGGCCAGCTGATGGACGGTTCGCCGTCCTACGTCACCAACGACAAGGCGCTGGTGAAGAACCTGAAGCTGGACTACCAGGTGGTGTTCGCCGGGTCCGAGGCGGCGCAGATCACGCAGATGAGGCAGTTCGCCAAGGAGAAGAAGCCCTTCCTCACCTACTGGTACTCCCCGCAATGGCTCTTCAAGAAGGTCCCGATGACCGAGGTGAAGCTGCCGCCGTACAAGGAGGGCTGCGACGCCGACCCGGAGAAGGTCGCCTGCGCCTATCCGCACACCCCGCTGCAGAAGTACCTCAACGCGGACTTCGCGAAGAAGGGCGGCAAGGCGGCGGCCTTCCTGAAGAAGTTCAAGTGGACGACCGAGGACCAGAACGAGGTCTCCCTGATGATCGCCGACAAGAAGATGACGCCGGAGGACGCGGCGAAGAAGTGGGTGGACAGCCACGAGTCCACGTGGAAGAAGTGGCTGTCCTGACGTCCGCTACGCCAGCCGGTCGGCGATCTCCCGCAGGGCCCGGGCGGCCCGTCGCTGGAGACCCGGCCCGAAGGTGATCCGGGTGGCCCCGAGCGCGCCGAGTTCGGCGGGCGAGGGGCCACCGTCGGCCGGGGCCCCCACGTTGACCGGCCCCTGGATCCCGGCCCGCAGCAGCGGCAGGATCCGCGGCGGGGCCCCGATCGGGTAGACGCAGTCGGCCCCGGCGGCGACGTACAGCGCGGCCCGCTCGATCGCCGGGCCGGGGTCGTCGGTCCCGCAGGCGAAGGTGTCGATGCGGGCGTTGACGAACAGCCGGTCACCGGCCGCCTCGCGTACCTCGGCCAGCCAGGCGGCGTGCGCGCGGGGGTCCTTCAGCACCCCGTCCGCGGAGTCCTCCAGGTTGCAGCCGACCGCACCCACCTCCAGCAGCCGCTCCACGAGGTCCTTGGGCGCGAGCCCGTAGCCGCCCTCCACGTCCGCCGACACGGGCACATCGACCGCCCGGACGATCCGGGCGACCGCCGCGAACATCTCGTCGGCCGGGACCTGACCGTCCTCGTAGCCGAGCGAGGCGGCGACCCCGGCGCTGGGCGTGGCGAGCGCCGGGAACCCGGCCTCGGCGAACACCCGCGCACTGGCCGCGTCCCACGGCCCGGGCAGCACGAGCGGATCACCGGGCACCCGGCCCCGGTGCAGCGCCCGGAACACATCGGCCTTGGTCATGGCGTGTAACCCCCTGGCGGAATCCGGTGACTCACCATCACCCGGTTCCAGTTGTTGATGGCGACGGCCAGCCCGATCAGATGGGCCAGCCGCGTCTCGTCGAAGTGCCGGGCGGCGCGCTCGTACACCGCGTCCGGCACGAACCCGGCCGTGAGGACCGTGACCGCCTCCGTCAGCGCCAGCGCGGCCCGCTCCCGCTCGTCGAAGACGCCCTCCGCCTCCTCCCACGCGGCCAGCAGATCGAGCTGCCGCTCACTCACCCCGTACGCGCGGGCGAGCGCGAGATGCATGTCCAGGCAGAACGCGCAGTGGTTGAGCTGCGAGGCGCGGACGACGACGAGTTCGGCGAGGGCCGGGTCGCCGAGCCCCTTCTTCGCGGCGGCGCTGACGGCCGACATGGCCCGCGCGACCGCCGGGTCCAGCAGCCGGGTCCGGGCCGTCACTTGTACTGGCCGGGCGCGTAGTGCCCCGGCGCCATCCGGCAGGTCACCCCGAACCGGTTCCAGGCGTTGATCACCGTGATCGCGGCGATGACCTGCGCCAGTTCGGCCTCCTCGAAGTGCTTCGCGGCGTTGTCGTAGACCTCGTCCGGCACGAACCCTCCACCAGAGCCGAAAGCCTGGGAGGTGCCCCCAGTCAGGACCGTCACCGCCTCCGTCAGCTCCAGCGCGGCGATCTCCTTCGCGGTGTAGAAGTGCCGTGACTCGTCCCAGGCGCCGAGCTGCACGATCCGCTCGACGCTCTCACCCGCCGCGAGAGCGTCCTTGGTGTGCATGTCGAGGCAGAACGCGCAGTGGTTGATCTGGGAGGCGCGGATCTTCACCAGCTCGTACAGCGTGGGGTCGAGGCCCTTACGGGCGGCGGTCTCCAGCCGGACCATCGCCTTGTAGACCTCGGGCGCGTGCTCGGCCCACTCCAGGCGGGCGGGCCGCTCGGGGGCGTACTCCACGGTGGTCGCGGTCTCGGTGTGCGTCGTCATGCCCTCGACCCTAGGAAGGAAGCAGCCCAGGGGTATGGTCCATTTCCATGGCGGAACCGTGGGCCACTTTGGGCATCGACCTGCTGGTGGAGCCGACCGGGCCGGGACTGCGCCGGGGCCTGACCGACGCCCTGCGCGAAACCGTGCGCTCCGGCCGGCTGGCCCCCGGCACCCGGCTGCCCTCCTCCCGCGCGCTCGCCGCCGACCTGGGCATCGCCCGCAACACCGTCGCCGACGCCTACGCCGACCTCGTCGCCGAGGGCTGGCTCACGGCCCGGCAGGGCTCGGGCACCCGGGTCACAGAGCGGCGGGTCGTCCCGCCGTCCGGCACGGCACCCCACCCCCGCGCCCTCACCCGCCCGGCCTACGATCTGCGCCCGGGCAGCCCCGACCTCGCGTCCTTCCCGCGCGCGGAGTGGCTCAAGGCGGCCCGTCGCGCCCTCACGGCCGCCCCGGATCAGGCCCTGGACTACGGCGACCCCCGTGGCCGCCCCGAGCTGCGGGCCGCGCTCGCCGGGTACCTCTCCCGGGCCCGGGGCGTACGCGCCGACCCCGAACGGATCGTGGTGTGCGCCGGGTTCGCGCACGGCCTGAAGCTGCTCGGCACGGTCCTGCGGGCGCGCGGCGCACAGACGGTCGCCGTCGAGTCGTACGGTCTCGACGCGCACGGGAGGATCCTGGCCGGGTCCGGACTGCGCACCACCGTGCTGCCCTTCGACCGACTCGGCACCGACCCGGGCGGGTTGGCGGCCGCCGAGGCCGTTCTCCTCACCCCCGCCCACCAGTTCCCCATGGGCGTGCCCCTGCACCGGGACCGCCGTACGGCCGTCGTGGACTGGGCCCGGCGCACCGGCGGACTGGTGCTGGAGGACGACTACGACGGTGAGTTCCGCTACGACCGGCAGCCCGTCGGCGCGCTCCAGGGCCTGGACCCCGACCGGGTGGTCTACCTGGGCACCGCCAGCAAGTCCCTCGCGCCCGGACTGCGGCTGGCCTGGATGGTGCTGCCGCCGGGCCTCGCCGAGGAGACCGCGGCCGCCAAGGGCGGCGTCGACACGTGCGGGGTGCTGGACCAGCTGACCCTGGCCGAGTTCCTCACCTCCGGCGCCTACGACCGGCACGTCCGGGCCACCCGGCTGCGCTACCGGCGCCGCCGGGACGCCCTGGTCGCCGCCGTGGCGGCCCGCGCCCCGCAAGCCCGTGTCACCGGCATCGCGGCCGGCCTGCACGTCCTGCTGCGCCTGCCGCCCGGCACCGAGCAGTCGGTCGTCCAGGCGGCGCACTGGCGGGGCCTCGCACTCCACGGACTCGCCCGCTACACCCACCCCGCCGCGCCGGCCGAGCCCGTCGACGCCCTGGTCGTCGGCTACGGCACACCCCCGGACCACGCCTGGTCCGGAGCGCTGGACGCGCTGTGCGCGGTCCTGCCCGGATAATCGCGCGGTTACCGGAAATGCGCCGGGTCGAATACCGGAGATGCGCCGGGTGGAATCCGACCCGGCGTTGCCTTGACCCCGCTCTCCCCCGCCTTTCCCGCCATGCTGCCGCTCACCGCGGCGCGACGGCGTCCTCCTCCGCCGCCACCGGCGCCTCCCCGAACCGCGACAGCGCCAGCGCCCCCGCCACCGCCACCGCGAACCCGACGATCGCCAGCCACCCCAGCCCCGGCCGCGTGCGGTCCCCGAGCCAGACCACCCCGATCAGCGCGGGCGCGACCGTCTCCCCGAGCACCAGCCCGGCCGTGGCCGTGGTCACCGACCCGCGCTGCAGGGCCGACGTCAGCAGCAGGAACGCCGCCCCGCCGCCGAGCAGCAGCGCGTACGTCGCCGGATTGGGGAACAGCTCACCGGGCGAGAACCCGTCGATGAGCCGCACCGACACCTCCACCACCCCGAACCCCAGCCCCGCCCCGAGTCCCAGCGCCAGCGCCCGCCCCCGCTCCGGCAGCCGCCCGCCGAACGCCCCGAGCAACAGCACCCCGGCCGCCGCCCCGAGCATCGCCCACGGCAGCCAGCCCGGCCCGGACTCGTCACCCTCCGCCCCCGACGCCAGCCCCAGCAGCGCGAGCCCGGCACACACCACCGCCACCGCGCCCCACTCGACGCGGCTCAGCCGCACCTCGAGCAGCCGCGCCGCCACCACGGCCGTCACCGCCAGGCTCGCGGCCAGCGCGGCCCCCACGGCGTAGATCGGCACCGACCGCAGCGCGAGGATCTGCAGCACGAAACCGAGCCCGTCCAGCGCGAGGCCGGCCAGATACCGCCACTGCCGCAGCGCCCGCCACAGCAGCGCCACGTCCCCGCCCGGCCCGGTCGCCGCCGCCGAGCGCGCGGCGATCGCCTGCAACACCGTCGCCGTACCGAAACAGACCGCTGCACCAAGGGCGCACACCATTCCAAAGATCACAAATCGACAGTAGGGGAGCGGCCGTGGACGGGGGGCCATGCACGCCCGTCCACACCGATCTCTAGGCTGACCGTCTGGCAGTGCACGACGGGGCGACATGGGGGAGACACGCACATGGCCGAAACACGGCGAAAACTGCGCTCGAGCACGGTGGTGCTGGGCGGCATGGGCGTCCTCGCGGCGGCCCTGTCCGCCTGCGGCTCCGACCCGGACCGCCGCTGCGTGGACCGGGACAGCTACGACTACATCAACGGCTACAAGATCGTCGCCGACAAGAACTGCTCGTCCGGCACGTCCTCCGCCGGCAAGGGCCGCAAGAAGACCGGTAAGACCAGGGTCGCGGACGCCGACTGGTACTACGATGCCGACGTCAGCGGCGGCTACGCCGAGGACGGCACCTTCAGCCGCAGCGAGGCCGTCGACCGGGGCGGCTTCGGCTGCTCCGGCTCCGGCGGCGGCTGAGAGCGGACCCAGCCATGGAACGCCGGACCGCCGAGCCCCGCCCCGGATGGCAGCAGACCGTCGAGGAACAGGGCCTGATCTACCCCCTGACCCGCTACCCCGACGACTCCCTGCGCCCCTACTGGGACGAGAGCGCGCACTACGTCTTCTCCCTGGAGGAGATCGAGGCCCTCGAAGAGGTGGTCGAGGACCTCCACCGCATGTGCCTGGCGGCGGCCGGCCACATCGTCGCCGAGGACCGCTTCGCCGACCTGGGCATCACCGACCCCCGCGTCGCCCACGCGGTCGCCGAGGCCTGGCACCGCCGCGCCGAACTGCCCTCCGTCTACGGCCGCTTCGACCTCCGCTACGACGGCACCGGCCCGGCCAAGCTCCTGGAGTACAACGCCGACACCCCCACCTCCCTGGTCGAGGCCGCGTCCCCCCAGTGGTTCTGGATGGAGGACCGCTTCCCCGGCGCCGACCAGTGGAACTCTCTCCACGAACGCCTCATCGACGCCTGGAAGAAGCAGGCAGCCCTCCTTCCGCCGGGCAGCCCCCTCTACTTCGCGTACTCCTCGGCGGACGAACTCGGCGAGGACATGATGACGGTGGCCTACCTCAAGGAGACCGCCGAACAGGCCGGCCTGGCCACCGACTGGATCGCCATGGAGGAGATCGGCTGGGACCGCCTCTCCGGCCGCTTCGTCGACAACCGCCTCCGCTTCATCCGCAGCATCTTCAAGCTCTACCCCTGGGAATGGCTCACCACCGACCGCTTCGCCGACCACGTCCTGGCCACCCTCGACAACGGCGGCGGCACGGGCTCCACCCTGTGGATAGAACCGGCCTGGAAGATGCTCCTCAGCAACAAGGCGCTGCTCGCCATCCTCTGGGAGCTGTATCCGGACCACCCGAACCTCCTCCCCGCGTATCTGGACGGCCCTCGCGACCTGTCCACCACGGGCTGGGTGGCCAAGCCCCTCCTCGGCCGCGAGGGCGCGGGCGTCACGATCCACGAGCCGGGATCCGCCCCCGTCCTCCGCGACGAGCCGTGCTGCTACCAGCAGCTCGCCCCCCTCCCTGACTTCGACGGCAACCGGGTGGTCCTGGGCGCCTGGGTGGTGGAGAACGAGTCGGCGGGCCTGGGCATCCGCGAGTCGTCGGGCCTGATAACGGACGAGTACGCGAGATTCCTGCCCCACGTGATCCTTTGAGCGGGGTGGAGGGCTGACGCCTTCAGGGGCGCGGGGAACTGCGCGATCAACCACAACGCACCCGCACCCGGCAACGAAGAGCAACCCGGTAGGCT
Organism: Streptomyces tuirus; assembly: GCF_014701095.1. Lineage (NCBI taxonomy): Bacteria > Bacillati > Actinomycetota > Actinomycetes > Kitasatosporales > Streptomycetaceae > Streptomyces > Streptomyces tuirus. The sequence goes on from NZ_AP023439.1 coordinate 4,692,175, forward strand.
GACCGAGGGCCGTGACTGGCGCGCTGGGATGGGATGAACCATCGGGGAGCGGCCCGAGCAGACAGAGCCGTGCGCCTGGGCCGTACCGTGAACGCTGAACGCAACGTCCGGAGGTCCACACATGTCAGCCGAGCCCCTGTCCCCCGAATCCACCGCCTACCGCGCCGCCCTCGACGTGATCCGCGCCGTCGAACCCCGCGTGGCGGACGCCATCGGCCAGGAGGTCGCCGACCAGCGCGAGATGCTCAAGCTGATCGCCTCCGAGAACTACGCCTCCCCGGCCACGCTCCTGACCATGGGCAACTGGTTCAGCGACAAGTACGCCGAGGGCACCATCGGCCGCCGCTTCTACGCCGGCTGCCGCAACGTCGACACCGTCGAGTCCCTCGCCGCCGAGCACGCCAAGGAGCTGTTCGGGGCCCGCCACGCCTACGTCCAGCCGCACTCCGGCATCGACGCCAACCTCGTCGCCTTCTGGTCGGTCCTCGCCCAGCGCGTCGAGGTCCCCGCCCTGGAGAAGGCCGGCGCCCGCCAGGTCAACGACCTCTCCGAGGCCGACTGGGCCGAACTGCGCCGCGCCTTCGGCAACCAGCGCATGCTCGGCATGTCCCTGGACGCCGGCGGCCACCTCACCCACGGCTTCCGCCCGAACATCTCCGGCAAGATGTTCGACCAGCGCTCCTACGGCACGGACCCGGCCACGGGCCTCATCGACTACGAGGCGCTGCGCACCTCCGCCCGCGACTTCAAGCCGCTGATCATCGTCGCGGGCTACTCCGCCTACCCCCGTCTGGTGAACTTCCGGATCATGCGCGAGATCGCCGACGAGGTCGGCGCGACGCTCATGGTCGACATGGCGCACTTCGCCGGCCTGGTCGCGGGCAAGGTCCTCACCGGCGACTTCGACCCGGTCCCGCACGCCCAGATCGTCACGACCACCACCCACAAGTCGCTGCGCGGCCCCCGCGGCGGCATGGTCCTGTGCGACGACTCCCTCAAGGACCAGGTCGACCGCGGCTGCCCGATGGTCCTCGGCGGCCCGCTCCCGCACGTCATGGCCGCCAAGGCCGTGGCCCTCGCCGAGGCCCGCCAGGAGTCCTTCCGCGACTACGCCCAGCGCATCGTCGACAACTCCCGCGCGCTGGCCGAGGGCCTGATGCGCCGGGGCGCGACCCTGGTCACGGGCGGCACGGACAACCACCTCAACCTGATCGACGTCGCCTCCTCCTACGGCCTCACCGGCCGCCAGGCCGAGGCCGCCCTGCTCGACTCGGGCATCGTCACCAACCGCAACGCCATCCCCGCCGACCCTAACGGCGCCTGGTACACCTCCGGCATCCGCATCGGCACCCCCGCCCTGACCACCCGTGGCCTGGGCACCGCCGAGATGGACGAGGTCGCCGGCCTCATCGACCGCGTCCTCACCACCACGGAGCCGGGCACGACCAAGTCGGGCGCCCCCTCCAAGGCGTCCCACGTCCTCGACGCGAAGGTGGCGGACGAGATCTCCCAGCGCGCCACCGACCTCGTGGCCGGCTTCCCGCTCTACCCGGAGATCGACCTGGGCTGACGCCCGCGTCTGTCACTCGTCCAGGTCGACCAGCACCTGACGCGGCTCCTCCCGCGGCGGTCCGGCTTCCCGCCGGGCCGCCGCGCGGCGTACCAGCACCGTGCCGCCCGCCCCGGCGGCGAGCCCCCAGCGCCCCGCCGTCACCGCCCACCGGACGTCACCCGCCCCCGACGCCGCCCCGCCCCTGTTACACCCCCGGGGCCGAACGGGGCCCGTCTGTTTCCGGCCGGTTCCGGATCGGCCCCCGGGACCTGAGAGAATGGTGAGCATGGCCTCTGACCGACCTCGCGTGCTCTCCGGGATCCAGCCCACCGCCGGCTCGTTCCACCTCGGCAACTACCTCGGCGCCGTCCGCCAGTGGGTGGCCCTGCAGGAGACTCACGACGCGTTCTACATGGTCGTCGACCTGCACGCGATCACCGTCCCGCAAGACCCGGCGGACCTGCGCGCGAACACGCGCCTGGCCGCGGCCCAGCTCCTCGCGGCGGGTCTCGACCCGGACCGCTGCACGCTCTTCGTGCAGAGCCACGTCCCCGAGCACACCCAGCTCGCCTGGATCATGAACTGCCTCACCGGCTTCGGCGAGGCCGGCCGGATGACCCAGTTCAAGGACAAGTCCGCCAAGCAGGGCGCCGAGCGCGCCTCGGTCGGCCTGTTCACGTACCCGATCCTCCAGGTCGCGGACATCCTGCTCTACCAGGCCAACGAGGTACCGGTCGGCGAGGACCAGCGCCAGCACATCGAGCTCACCCGTGACCTCGCCGCGCGCTTCAACGGCCGCTTCGGCGAGACCTTCACCCTCCCCAAGCCGTACATCCTCAAGGAGACGGCGAAGATCTACGACCTCCAGGACCCGTCGATCAAGATGAGCAAGTCGGCCTCCACGCCGAAGGGCCTGATCAACCTCCTCGACGAGCCCAAGGCCACGGCCAAGAAGGTCAAGAGCGCCGTCACCGACACCGACACGGTGATCCGCTACGACGCCGAGAACAAGCCGGGCGTCAGCAACCTCCTGACGATCTACTCGACCCTCACCGGCGAGAGCATCGGCGAGCTGGAGGAGAAGTACACCGGCAAGATGTACGGCGCGCTCAAGACGGACCTCGCCGAGGTCATGGTCGACTTCGTGACGCCGTTCCGGGAGCGCACCCAGCAGTACCTGGACGACCCCGAGACGCTCGACTCGGTCCTCGCCAAGGGCGCCGAGAAGGCCCGCGCGGTCGCCGCGGAGACCCTCGCGCAGGCCTACGACAAGGTCGGCTTCCTGCCCGCCAAGCACTGAACGCCACCCCCGCGCACAGCCGTACCACCGAACAGCGCTGTACATCACTCCGGTTGCGCCTGCCCGTAACCCGGTCGTGGCCGTACAGTCGATAACCGGGTGGTCGTATCAGCGGCCACACTGACATGACAGGAGACGACGTGGGGACCGTAACGATCGGTGTCTCGATCGCGGTCCCGGAGCCTCACGGCAGCGAGCTCCAGCAGCTGCGCGCGGGCTTCGGCGACGCCGCTGCTCACGGCATCCCCACGCACGTCACCCTGCTGCCGCCGACCGAGGTCGACGAGGCTTCCGTGCCGGCCGTCGAGGCGCATCTGGCCGAGGTCGCCGCGGCCGGCCGCGCGTTCCCCATGCGGCTGTCCGGCACCGGCACCTTCCGGCCCGTGTCGCCGGTGGTGTTCGTCCGGGTCGTCGAGGGCGCGGAGGCCTGCACGCTGCTCCAGCAGCAGGTCCGAGACCCCGCCGGACCGGCCCCCCGCGAACTGCAGTTCCCCTACCACCCGCACGTCACGGTGGCGCACGGCATCGACGAGGCGGCCATGGACCGCGCCTTCGAGGAACTCGCCGGCTACGAGGCCGAGTGGCCCTGCACCGGCTTCGCCCTCTACGAGCAGGGCGCCGACGGCGTCTGGCGCAAGCTCCGCGAGTTCCCCTTCGGCGGCTCGGTGGTGCCCCCGCAGGCCGGGCGGATGGAGCGCGGCTCCGTCCCCATCCGCTGACCCGCTCGCCGGGTCAGACCGGCAGCCGCCGGAACACCGCGCGCGGCAGGTGCCGCAGCGCCGCCATCACCACGCGCAGCGTCCCCGGCACCCACACCGTCTCCGTGCGGCGCCGCAGCCCCAGCTCCACGGCCGTCGCGACCGCTTCGGGCGTGGTCGCGAGCGGCGCCTCGGGCAGACCGGCGGTCATCCGCGTCCGGACGAAGCCGGGGCGGACGATCATGACGTGCACGCCCGTGCCGTGCAGCGCGTCGCCCAGGCCCTGCGCGAAGGCGTCGAGACCGGCCTTGCTGGAGCCGTAGATGAAGTTCGCGCGGCGGGCCCGCTCGCCCGCGACGGAGGACATCACGACCAGCGAGCCGTGCCCCTGGGACTGGAGCGAGCGGGCGCACACCAGCCCTGCCGAAACCGCGCCGGTGTAGTTGGTCTGTGCGACCCGCACCGCCGCCTCCGGCTCCCGCTCGTCGCGGGCCTGGTCGCCGAGCAGCCCGAAGGCGAGCAGCACCATGTCGACGTCGCCCTCGGCGAAGACCTTGCCGAGCACGGCCTCGTGGGAGGCCGGGTCGAGTGCGTCGAAGGCGACGGTGTGCACGTCGGCCCCGAGCCCGCGCAGCTGCCCGGCGGCCTCCTCCAGCGCGGGGGAGGGGCGGCCCGCCAGCCAGACGGTGCGGGTGCGGCGGGCGATCAGCCGGCGGGCGGTCGCCAGCGCGATCTCGGACGTACCGCCGAGGACGAGCAGGGACTGGGGGAGGCCGAAGGCGTCCTTCATGACAGCAGCTCCTAGGGGTTGCTCAGAGACTGAGGCGGCGGGCCAGGTCGGACACGAACACCCCGCGCGGGTCCAGTCGGGCGCGCAGTTCGCGGAAGTCGTCGAGGCGCGGGTACATGGCCGCGAGCAGCTCCGGGCGCAGCCGGGCGTCCTTGGCGAGGTAGACGCGTCCGCCCGCGGCGGCGATCTCCTCGTCGAGTTCGTCGAGGAACGCGCCGAGGCCGGGCAGGCCCGCCGGGATGTCCAGCGCCAGCGTCCAGCCCGGCACGGGGAAGGACAGCCACCCCGGGTCGGACTCCCCGAAGCGCTTGAGGACGGCCAGGAAGGACGGGCAGCGGCGTTCGGAGATGCGGCGCACGATGCGGCGCAGGGCGTCCTCGCGGCCGTAGCCGACGACGAACTGGTACTGCACGAAGCCGCCGCGGCCGTAGACGCGGTTCCAGTGCGGCACGCCGTCCAGGGGGTGGAAGAACGGGGAGATCCGCTGGAGCCGGCCCGTCCGGGCACGGGGGGCCTTGCGGTACCAGAGCTCGTTGAACAGGCCCACGGTCGTCCGGCTGAGCAGGCCCTCGGGGAGGATCTCGGGGGTGGCCGGCAGGCGCGGGGTGCGGAAGGCCAGCGGGTCCCGGCGCAGGCGTGCGGGGAGCGCGTCCAGCGGGGCGTGGTCGCCGCGGGTGAGGACGGCGCGGCCGGTGGCGGCCCCGCGGGCCAGCAGGTCGATCCAGGCGACCGAGTAGCGGTAGCGGTGGTCGGTGGCGGCGAGCCGGGCCATCAGGTCGTCGAGGTCCGTCGCCCGCTCGGTGTCGACCGACATCAGCGAGGTCTCGACCGGCTGGAGCCGGATCGTGGCGGTGAGGATCACACCGGTGAGGCCCATGCCGCCGGCGGTCGCGTCGAAGAGCGGCGTGCCGGGGATCACCGTGCGGATCTCCCCGTCGGCGGTAAGGAGTTCGAGGGCGAGGACGTGCCGCGCGAAGGAGCCCGAGACGTGGTGGTTCTTGCCGTGGATGTCGGCGCCGATCGCCCCGCCGACGGTCACGTAGCGCGTGCCCGGCGTGACCGGCACGAACCAGCCGAGCGGCAGCAGCACCTCCATCAGCCGGTGCAGGGAGACGCCCGCGTCGCACAGCACGGTCCCGCCGTCGGCGTCGATCGCGTGCACCCGGTCCAGGGCCGTCATGTCGAGCACGGACCCGCCCGCGTTCTGCGCCGCGTCCCCGTACGCCCGCCCCAGGCCCCGGGGGATCCCGCCGCGGGCTCCGCAGTCCCGGACGGCTGCCGCGGCCTCCTCGTACGACCGGGGGCGGATCAGCCGGGCGGCGGTGGGGGCGGTGCGGCCCCAGCCCGTGACAGTGGTGTGGTCCAGGCCCATGACGTCCGGGTCGGAATCGGTGTCGGCAGACATGTCCGTGACCGTATCGCCCTGGTCTGGCCGATCAGTTCGGGAACATGGCATCCCTCCCCGAAATGGGTGATTAATGGGATGTCGCTCAATATTGCCGGAGTTCAGGCCTGATGGGCGTGAACAGTGAGTCCACATGGACGACCTCGACGACCTGCACGACATGGACCACCGGATCGTTTCGGCGCTCAGGGAGTGCGGCACCGACCCGCGCGTGGCCGGCGCCGCGCGTGCCCTGTCCTGGGCGGGGGAGCACGCGGCCCTGTGGCTGGCGGCGGGGCTCGCCGGAGCCGCCGTCGACGGCGGACGGCGCGGCGCCTGGCTGCGCGGCACCGCGCTGACCGCGGGGGCGCACCTGGTCAGCATGGGGGTGAAGCGGGTCGTGCGCCGGCCACGCCCGGCGCACGTCGTACCCCTGGTGCGCACCGCCGGCCGGCACTCCTTCCCCAGCTCCCACGCCACCTCCGCCGCGGCCGCCGCCGTCGCCTTCGGCGCCCTGGGCGCCCACGCGGTCCCGCCGCTCGCCGGCCTGGTGTGCGTCTCACGCCTGGTCGCCGGCGTCCACTTCCCCACGGACATCGCCGCCGGCGCGGCCCTCGGCGCCCTCACGGCCCGGCTCGGCGCCCGCTGGATGCGGGGAGGCGTCCACCATGACTGAGACGGCCGTCCTGCGGCAGCGCACCCACGAGGAGCGGCCCGCCCCACCCCGCAAGGGGGGTCTCCCGGCCGGTCTCCTCAGGACCGCGCGCCCCAAGCAGTGGGTCAAGAACGTCCTCGTCGTCGCCGCCCCGGCCGCCGCCGGCGAGCTGTTCTCCCGGCACGCCCTCGTCCAACTCGCCCTGGTCTTCGTCCTCTTCACCGCCTGCGCCGCCGCCGTCTACCTCGTCAACGACGCCCGCGACGCCGACGCCGACCGCGCCCACCCCGTCAAACGGCACCGCCCCGTCGCCGCCGGACAGGTCCCCGTACCCGTCGCCTACGCCGCCGGCGGCTGCCTCGGCGTCCTCGCGCCCGCCGCCGCGGCCTGGCTGTGCGGGCCCGCCGTCGCCGCCCTGCTGACCGCCTACCTCGCCATGCAACTGGCCTACTGCATCAGCCTCAAGCACGTCCTCGTCGTCGACCTCGCGGTCGTCACCACCGGCTTCCTGATGCGGGCCATGATCGGCGGACTCGCCCTCGGCATCCCGCTGTCCCGCTGGTTCCTGATCACCACCGGCTTCGGCGCGCTGTTCATGGTGTCGGCCAAGCGCTACTCGGAAGCCGTCCAGATGGCCGGAAAGGCGGGCGCCACACGGGCGTTGCTCACCGAGTACACCACCGGCTACCTTCGCTTCGTCTGGCAGCTCGCGGCCGGTGTCGCCGTCCTCGGCTACTGCCTGTGGGCCATGGAGGAGGGCGGCGTCCCGCACACCAGCGTGCTGCCCTGGCGCCAACTGTCCATGGTGGCCTTCATCCTGGCGATCCTCCGATACGCCGTCTTCGCCGACCGCGGCACGGCCGGCGAACCCGAGGACGTCGTCCTGCGCGACCGCGCCCTCGCGCTCATCGGCGTGGCCTGGATGACGATGTACGGCCTGGCCGTGGCGAATTGGTGACCACGCGCGCCTGGCGCGGCCTGCGGCCGGTCCCGCGGGCGGCGCCGGCCCGTTCGCGCCCCGGCGTCCCGTGCCGCCGGGAACTGATCGGCTTCGCCACCGCCGGGCTGCTCGCCTACGCCGTCGACCTGGCCCTGTTCACCGTCCTGCGCGGCCCCGCCGGACTCGACCCGCTCACCGCCAAGTCCCTGTCGTTCCTGGCCGCCTGCACGGTCGCCTACGCGGGCAACGCCCTCGGCCCCTACCGGACCACGCGCGCACGGGGCCTGCGCCCCTACGCCGCGTTCTTCGCGGTGAACCTCGCCGGGGCCGCCGTACAACTGCTCTGCCTGGCGTTCAGCCACTACGGCCTCGGCCTCACCTCGCAGCGCGCGGACACCGTCTCCGGGGCGGTCATCGGTATGGCGCTGGCCACAGTCCTTCGGTTCTGGGGTACCCGTACATGGGTGTTCCGGGCGGAGGGCAGAGTCGGATCATGGACTGGCTGAAAAAGCTCCCGGTGATCGGGCCGTGGTCGGAGCGGCTGATGATCACCCACGCGTGGCGGTCGTACGAGCGGCTCGACCGCGTGAAGTGGCCCCGGCTGGCCGCCGCGATGACCTTCCGGAGCTTCGTCGCGCTGTTCCCGCTGCTGACGGTGTCCGCCACCATCGCCGCCGCCACGCTCAGCACGGAGCAGGAGCACAAGCTGCAGGACAAGCTCGCCGAGCAGGTCCCCGGCATCTCCGACCAGCTGGACATCGCCGGCCTGGTGGACAACGCCGGCACGATCGGCCTCATCGCGGGCGGGCTGCTGCTCTTCACCGGCATCAGCTGGGCCGGCTCGATGCGCGAGTGCCTGCGCGCCGTGTGGGAGCTGCCCGACGAGGAGGAGAACCCGCTCCTGCGCTACGCCAAGGACGCCGGCGTCCTGGTCGGCCTCGGCGGCGCGCTCCTCGTCACCATCGCCGCCTCCGCCGTCGCCTCCGCGATGATCGGCTGGGTCACCCGGCAGCTCGGCATCGACGAGGGCGGCTGGGGCGGGGTCCTGCTGCACATGGCCGCGTTCCTGATCGCCGTCCTCGCGAACTTCCTGCTCCTGCTCTACGTCCTCACCCTGCTGCCCGGCGTCGAGCCGACGCGCCACCGCCTGTTCGTCGCGGCGCTGACCGGCGCGATCGGCTTCGAACTGCTGAAGCTGCTGCTCAGCGGCTATCTGCAGGGCGTGGCCGCGAAGAGCATGTACGGCGCGTTCGGGGTGCCCGTCGCGCTGCTGCTGTGGATCAACTTCACCTCGAAGCTGGTGCTGTTCTGCGCCGCCTGGACGGCGACGCAGAGCAAGGAGGACGAGGTTCCGGAGATCAGGGACGAGTGCGGCGGCGCACGAGATCCGGCAGCGGCCAACGGCGGTTGACCAGGAACGCCCCGCCCGCCAGCAGCACCAGCACCCCGCCCGTGATGCCGAGTGCGGTCCCGATGCCGCTGGAGCTGCCCGTGGCCGGGGCGCCGGCCACCGGCTTCGAACCGGTCCCGGCCGTGCCGCCGCCGCCGTCCCCGGAGCCGCCCGCCTCACCGGAGGGGTTCGCACCGGGCTTCGCCTGGGCCGCGCCCTTGGGCGGCACCAGCTCGCCCACCGGCCGCACCTTCCCGGCCGCCTTGAAGCCCCAGTCGAACAGCCGGGCCGTCTCCTTGTAGACCTCGTTGTGCTCGGACTTCCCCGGGTTCATCACCGTCACCAGCAGCACCTTGCCGCCGCGCTCGGCGACGCCGGTGAAGGTGGCGCCCGCGTTGGTGGTGTTGCCGTTCTTGACGCCCGCGATGCCCTCGTAGACGGGCACGTCCGCGTCACCGGCCAGCAGCCGGTTGGTGTTCTGGATCTCGAAGGACTCGCGGACCTTCTTGCCCTTCTTGCCCTTCCTGGTCTGCCCGGGGAACTTGGCGCGGACCGTCGAGGCGTACTCGCGGAAGTCCTTCTTCTGCATTCCGGAGCGGGCGAACAGCGTCAGGTCGTACGCGGAGGAGACCTGCCCCTCGGCGTCGTAGCCGTCCGGGCTGACGACGTGCGTGTCGAGGGCCTGGAGCTCCTCGGCGTGCTCGTTCATCTCCTTGACGGTGCTCTCGACGCCCCCGTTCATGGCGGACAGCACGTGCACGGCGTCGTTCCCGGAGCGCAGGAAGACGCCCAGCCACAGGTCGTGGACCGTGTACGTCTCCTCCTCCTTTATTCCGACCATGCTGGAGCCCGTGCCGATGCCGGCCAGGTCCGCGGGCACGACCTTGTGCTCGGTGTCGCTCGGGAACTTCGGCAGCAGCGTGTCCGCGAACAGCATCTTCAGCGTGCTCGCGGGGGCGAGGCGCCAGTGCGCGTTGTGCGCGGCCAGCACGTCGCCGGACTCGGCGTCGGCGACGATCCAGGAGCGGGCGCTCACGTCCTTCGGCAGCACCGGTACGCCGCTCGCCAGGTTCACCTGCGTCCCCGGCCTGCCGAGCCGGGCACCGCCCACGCTCGACATCGACGCCGGGGGAGTGGCCGAGGGGCTCGCGCTCGCCGAGGGGCTGCCCGAGGGCTTCGGGGCGGCCAGGGCGGCGGGCGCGGCCAGGGCGAGGGACGACAGGACGGCGGAGGTGACCAGCAGGGATCGCCTGGCGGTCTTCTTCGGAGCGGGCACGGTCGGAAACGTACATGCCGTACGGGGCGAAGTCCCGCCTCCGGCCCCACCCCGTGAACGGAACCGGACACGCTCTGGCGATACTGGACTCATGCCGTGCTCGTCCGGGGGACAACCTCCGGACCCCCGGCCGCCCCCGGGAGCCCGGCGTTGTGATGAAAGGTCTGATTTTGTGAAGCTCAGCCGCCCCGTCTCCTGGTTCCTGCTCGCCTTCGGGGTGTGGAGCTGGGTCATCTGGATCACTTTCGTCAAAAACCTCGTCAAGGACAGCAGCGGGCTCGCCTTCGACGACGGTGATCCCACGGCCTACTTCTGGGTGCACCTGCTGCTCGCGGTCGTTTCCTTCGTATTGGGGACGGTCGTAGGGGCCATCGGGTTGCGTGGTCTGCGCGCACTGCGCCGGACGTCATAGCGGCGATCGGGAGAAACGGCACCGTGGTCATCGTCTTCGTACTCGTCGCCGTACTGGTTCTGGCCGTCGTCGTGACGGCCAACTGGTACGTGTGGCGCCGCCTGTTCCGCGACACGACCCGCGGCCCGGGCCTCGTCCGCCGCGCGGGCGCGGTCCTGATCGCCGGCGGCTGGGTCCTGGCGGTCGCGGCCCTGGTCGCCGAGCGCTCCGGCGCGCCCTTCTGGCTCCAGCAGGTCCTCGCCTGGCCGGGCTTCCTGTGGCTGGCCCTGTCGATATACCTGCTGCTGGCGGTGGTGGCCGGCGAGATCGTCCGGCCCCTCCTGCGCCGCTTCCTGGAACACCGCGCGAGACGAACGGACGAGGCCACGCGCCCCGCCCCGGCGGATTCCGCGGGCACGCCGCCCACGACACCCGGCTCCCCTGAGCCGGCCCCCCAGGGCAACGGCCCCGGTGCGACCACCCCCGCGTCCGCCTCGCGTGCGGCCGGCGGCGGAACGACCACTGCCATAGCGACGCCGCCAGCCGCGTCGCAGCCCGACTGTGCGGCGGGGGCGTCGGCAGTCGCGTCGCAGCCCGGCCGGGCTGCGGGGGCACCCACGGCCGAGACCGCGGCGCCGCAGGCCAACGGCAACGGCGTGGCCCCCGCGCCCGCCCCCGACACCGCCCCCGCGCCCGAGACCGCGACCGTCCCCGCGACCGGCGATGCCGATGGAGCCCCCGCCCCCGTCGCCCCCGCCGGTCCCACCCGTCGTCTCTTCGTCTCCCGGGTCGTCGCGGGGGCCGCCGCGGCGGCCGCTGTGGGGACCGTGGGGTACGGGACGTACGGCGTGCTGCGTGGGCCGAAGGTCAAGCGGGTCACCGTGCCGCTGGCCAAGCTGCCGCGCGCCGCGCACGGGTACCGGATCGCCGTGGTCAGCGACGTGCACCTCGGCCCGGTCCTGGGACGCGGCTTCGCGCAGAAGGTCGTCGACACGATCAACGCGACCCAGCCCGACCTGATCGCGGTCGTCGGCGACCTGGTCGACGGCAGCGTGAAGGACCTCGGCCCCGCGGCCGCCCCGCTCGCCCGGCTGAGGGCCCGTCACGGCTCCTACTTCGTCACCGGCAACCACGAGTACTTCTCCGGCGCCGAGCAGTGGGTCGAGGAGGTCCGCCGCCTGGGCATCACCCCCCTGGAGAACGCCCGCAGGGAGATGCCGTACTTCGACCTGGCCGGGGTCAACGACGTCGCGGGCGAGAACGAGGGCCAGGGCCCCGACTTCGCGAAGGCGCTCGGCGACCGCGACACCGCACGCGCGTGCGTCCTGCTCGCCCACCAGCCGGTCCAGATCCACGACGCCGTCGAGCACGGCGTCGACCTCCAGCTCTCCGGCCACACCCACGGCGGCCAGCTCTGGCCGGGCAACCTCATCGCCTCCGGCGCCAACCCCACCCTCGCGGGCCTGGACCGCTACGGCGACACCCAGCTCTACGTCTCGCGCGGCGCCGGCGCCTGGGGCCCGCCCACCCGCGTGGGCGCACCCTCGGACATCACCGTCATCGAGCTGGCGTCGAGGCAGGCCTGACGGGCGGGCGGCCTCCGAGGACGTCGGCGGCCGGCAGTACCCAGTCGGAGGGCACGAGTGTGTTCCGTCTGTGGAGCCTCACCCACCTCCGACGACTCAGGAGTCGGAGCGCCGCCGGGCCGCCGGGTCGGGGATGGCGTTGGTCATCCCCGGCAGGAACTCCGTGAACAGCTCGTGCACCTCGCGCACGAGCGGCCGCAGCACCCGGAAGCGGGCCAGGGCGACGCCCCGCGCGGTGAGCCGGGCGCCGCGCTCGGCCAGCCGGTAGCTGCGCTCGCGCCCTTCGGTACGGTCGAAGATCCAGTACAGGACCAGCCCCATCTGGGACAGCCACATCAACTCGGGAAGGATGTCCCGCAGTTCCTCGGGCACCTTGGTCTTCGTGGCCCCGGCGAGCACCTCCCGGTGGACGCTGATGGCCTCCTCGCGCGCGTGCTCCGACTCCGGCGAGAAGGGGCTGAGCGGGCTGTCCGGGTCGGCGGCGTTCTTGAAGAACTGCACCGCGAACTCGTGGTAGGGCGCGGCGATGTCCAGCCAGGCCCGCAGCACGCCCGCGAGCCGGGTCTCCAGGTCGTGCTCCCGGTCCAGGATCTCCCGGACCGCCACCTGGTGCTCGGCGGCGATCCGGTCGTAGAAGCCCTGGATCAGGTGCTCCTTGCCCGCGAAGTAGTAGTACGCGTTGCCGACGGAGACCCCTGCCTCCTTGGCGATGGCCCGCATCGTCGTCTTGTCGTAGCCGCGCTCCTGGAACAGCCGCATGGCCGTCTCCAGGATCAGGGCGCGGGTCTGCTCGGACTTGGTGGGGGTGGCGCCGTCGTCGGGGCCGTCGTTCTTCGCGGGCACGGAAAGAGAGCCTAACGTCAGCACGGGTGCGGCTACCGAGGGGCGCAGGTGCCGTCGGCGCAGCCGGGCGCGGTGTGGCTCCAGCCGGTGACGGGGTCGTACGACCAGCCGTCCGCGCGCCGGTACACCTGGCCGCCCCATTGCGCGCCGCCGTGCTGCCCCCGGTGCGCCCGCGCCCCGCGCCACTGGGCGGCGGCGAGCACCGCGCCCTTGGCCAGCAGGGCGCCGGAGGGGGTGCTCAGCCGGTGGGCGAGCGCCCGGTGTCGGCGCAGTGCCCACAGGGTGACCACCCAGGCGGCCGGGCCCCGGTAGACCTGCCCGGCGTCGCCGACGACGGTGATCTCGTCGAGGGTGGCGCCGTGGTCGAGTCCGGGAAAGCGCCGCCGGGCCTCCTCGGAGGCGGCCGGGACCGGCTCCAGCGGCACCAGCTGGGGCTGCCGCAGGAGCCAGTCGCGCAGGAACGCGCACAGGGAGCACTCGGCGTCGTACAGGACGGTGAGCCGGCGGACCGGTGCGGGTGCGTTCATACCGGCCGCGTTCGTGCCGTTGGCGTTCGTACCGGCCGCGTTCATACCGGTCGGGCTCGTGCCGATGGCGTTCATACCAGTCGCGTTCGTGCCGGTGGCGTTCACGTCGGCCTCCTCCGCTCAGGCCTGCGCCTGCGGGGCCACCCAGCCCTGCGGCGGCACCGGGGGCACCTGCTCCCGTTCCATGGCGCCCCGGCGCCGGATCCGGTTGAGCACGTAGACGTTGGCCAGGTGCATCACGCCGAGCACCAGCAGCACCACGCCGAGCTTGGTCGACAGGCCCTCGAAGATGCCGCGGGCGTCGGTGATGGTCTCGTCGTCGCTCAGGTACAGCGCGACGAACCCGAGGTTGACGAGGTAGAAGCCGACCACCAGGAGGTGGTTGACGGCGTCGGCGAGCTTCTCGTTGCCGTGCAGCACGTCGGCGAGGAAGACCCTGCCGTTCCGGCTGAGCGTGCGGGCCACCCAGATGGTCAGACCGATGCTGACCAGCAGGTAGATGACGTAGGCGATGACCGTGCGGTCCATGGCTCCAGCCCTTCTTGAACACGTTCAAAACGCTGTCGGGGATGACTGTAGACCTACTTTTGAACATGTTCAACACAAGGCGCCGAGGGGATTGTCAGTGGTGCCTCGTACTGTCGTCGGCATGGGAATCGTGACGTTCGTCGACGAGACGACGGCGGGGGAGCGGCGCACGGCCTGGGGGCTGGAGATCGCCGAAGAGCGGCTGACCGTAAGGGAACTGATCCGGCGCCGGGTGTTCCAGGAGGTCGCCGAGTACAACGCCCGCACGCCGGAGGTCTTCCAGGGCCTCGTGCGGCCGGAGGACGCCGAGCGCGTGCTGAACGGCTACCAGGTGCGCACACCCCGCCGGATCGACCCCGAGGCGCAGACGGTCCTCGCGGAGAAGGCCTTCGCGGGGAACGGCTTCCTGGTGCTGGTGGGGGACCGTCAGGTCACCGACCCGGACGAGGAGATCGAGCTGACGCTCGGCACCGAGGTCACCTTCCTGAAGCTCGTCCCCCTGGTCGGTGGCTGATGAACTCCTTCCGCACACCCCGGTCGCACACGGACCGGCTGCGCAACCGCATCGCCGACGGCGACATCGACCGGGTCGCCGACGAGGCGCTGCGCGTCATGGACTCCAGCCGCGGGGCCTGGGGCGCAGGCTGGGAGCGGGCGCTGGACCAGCTGAGGGCCCTGTCGGCCGAGCACCGCCGCCAGCTGCTGCACGCCCTGGCCGACCGCTTCCACCAGGCCGGTGACGACACGGAGGCCCGCTGCCGCCATCTCGCCCTGTGCACCCTGGTCGCCGAGGGCCTCGACGGCGCGGAGCGCCTCACCGACGACCCGCTGGCCGCCGAGCGCCGCAAGGCCCTGGATGACCTCGCCCGCCGGCAGTCCTTCTGGTACGCGGCCCGCTTCGAGGTCCTGGGCCGCGCCGAACTGGCCGCGGGCCGCCCCCTTCCGGCGCCCGTCGTGGCCGTGGTCCGCCGTGCCGCCCTCGACGCCCACCGCTCGGACGAACTCGTCGCGCTGACCCGGCAGCTCACCGATCCCGTCCTCAACGTCGGCGAGGCATGGGCCGAACAGGCCCTGAGCGACGCCACGACCCCCGACTGGCAGGCCCTGCTGGCCCACGCCCTCACCGCCACCGCCTCGAAGCCCACGGCCAAGTGGGACAAGCAGGCCCGCGCCCTGCTGGACACCCTCGGCACCGACCGCGTCCGCGACACGGTCCTGTCCTGGCTCGCCCTCGTCGGCCGCCCCCGCACCCTCCCCCTGGAGCGCCGGGCGTGGGAGCCGGACATCAACAACGCCTACGACCCGTACAACGCGACGGCCCTGCGCGGCCTGGCCTGGCTCCTCTCCCTCCTGCCGCCCCACGCCGGCACGGCCCGGGCCCTGGGCGCCCTGGTCGAGACGTCACTGAAGAAGGTCGCGGGCACCGGCCCTCGCAACCCGAAGGTCGCCAACGCCGCTGTGATCGCGCTGGCCCGCGTCGACTCCGAGGCGGCCCTGGCCGAACTCGCCCGGCTGGCCACCCGCGTGACGTACAAGAACACGGCCAAGCTCCTCGACACGGCCCTGGAGGCCCGGGCCACCGCCCTCGGCCTCAGCCGCGAGGAGATCGAGGAACTGGCCGTCCCGGCCTACGGCCTGACGGACATCGGCCACGCCGAACACCGCCTGGGCGAGGCGACTGCACTCCTCGAAGTCCGCGGCTCGCGAACCGTGCTGAGCTGGCGCAACGCCGCCGGCAAGCCGGTCAAGGCCGTGCCGGTGGCCGTGAAGCGCGACCACCCGGACGAACTGAAGGACCTCAAGACGGCGGTCAAGGACATCGACAAGATGCTCTCGGCGCAGAGCGAGCGCCTGGACCGGCAGTTCCTGGCCCGCCGCACCTGGCCCTACGCCACCTGGCGCGAGCGCTACCTCGACCACCCGCTCGTCGGCACCCTGGCCCGACGCCTGCTGTGGACGATCGACGGCAGGACGGCCGGCTACGCCGACGGCGCACTGCGCACCCTCGCCGACGAACCGCTGTCGGAGGGCACTCAGGTCGAACTCTGGCACCCGGCCGGCCGCGAACCCGCCGAGATCGTCGCCTGGCGCGACTGGCTGGAACGGCACGGCATCACCCAGCCGTTCAAACAGGCCCACCGCGAGATCTACCTGCTCACGGACGCCGAGCGCGCCACCGGCACCTACTCCAACCGCTTCGCGGCCCACATCCTGCGCCAGCACCAGTTCCACTCCCTGGCCGCGATCCGCGGCTGGCACAACAAGCTGCGCCTGCGCGTCGACGACTCCGTCCCGCCCGCCACCCGCGAGCTGCCGCAGTGGGGCCTGCGCGCGGAGTACTGGATCGAGGGCGACGGCGAGGAGTACGGCGTCGACACCACCGAGTCCGGCAGCTATCTGCGCCTGCGCACCGACCAGGTCCGCTTCTACCCGATCGACGCCCCGCAGAACTCGGCGCACTGCTCCGGCGGCGCATACGCCATGTGGCTCGGCCCCGGCCAGGCCCCCGTCGCCCCGGTCCCCCTCGCGGACATCCCGCCCCTGGTCCTCTCCGAAGTCCTGCGCGACGTCGACCTGTTCGTCGGGGTGGCCAGCGTCGGCAACGACCCGACCTGGCAGGACGGCGGCCCCGACGGCCGCTTCCGCGAGTACTGGACGTCGTACGGCTTCGGTGAACTGAACGCGAGCGCCGAGACCCGCCGCACCCTGCTCGCCCGCCTGATACCCCGCCTGGCCATCGCCGACCGCTGCACCCTGGAGGGCCGCTTCCTCCACGTCCGCGGCGACCGCCACACCTACAAGATCCACCTGGGCTCGGGCAACATCCTCATGACCCCGAACGACCAGTACCTCTGCATCGTCCCCAAGTCCACCCCGGCGACCCCCGGGACGGGCTACCTCCCCTACGAGGGCGACCGCCTGCTCGCGGTCATCCTGAGCAAGGCGATGATGCTGGCAGCGGACACGAAGATCACGGACCCTTCGATCCTGAGCCAGTTGTGAGACTCACTCGCTCGTCCTCGCCTGGCCGGCCTTGAGGATCTCGGCCACGTCGAGGGTCACCTTCGCGCCGATGGAGTCGGGGAGGGTGACGAGCTCGCCGGGGGCGTGGGGGCGGTGCTTCTCGTAGCCGCTTCCCACCGGGTCGGTCAGGACGTGGAGGCGTTGGTGCTTGCGGTCCACGATGACGTAGACAGGGACCTTCGCCTCGGCGTAGGCGGCGACCTTGGTCTTGAGGTCGTTCTTCCAGTTTGTGGAGGTGACCTCCAGCACCAGGCGGAAGCAGACCGGTTCGTAGGCGTTGTTCTCGACGTGGTGGTCCTCGAAATCGGCGTCCACGACCGCAAGGTCGGGGATGGCGTAGTCCTCCGGCTCCATGGGCAGCCAAAGACCGACGCCCTGAAGGAGTTCGGTTTCTCCTCCATCCAGGTCGGCTGCCATGAAGGGACGCATGAGCTTGGTCAGCGCGCGAGCATGGGCGCCGTCAGGGGACGGGGTCACGAGGAGATGGCCTCCGATGATCTCGACGCGGTAGCCCGGATGGCGCTCCATGATCTCGTCGGCGATGGTCGTCAGGGTGACCGGCTCTTCGTCGTGGAAGGGCTGCTCGACGGAAGCTGCGGACATCAGGTGCCTCCTGGGAACTGGTGTCGAGAGCATCATCGTAGGTCGGACACCCCCCGCGCGTCCGGTCCCGGACTCGTTCACCCGATGGTGAGGCATATGCCAGAGGACCCCGTCTCCAGCGGAAACAGGGCCCTCAGGCGCAAGCGGTCGAGCTCAGAAGCGGCGCGTGATCAGCGCACGCTTCACCTCTGCGATCGCCTTCGTGACCTCGATGCCGCGCGGGCACGCGTCCGTGCAGTTGAAGGTCGTGCGGCAGCGCCACACGCCGTCGCGGTCGTTGAGGATCTCCAGGCGCTGCTCACCGGCCTCGTCACGCGAGTCGAAGATGAAGCGGTGCGCGTTGACGATGGCCGCCGGGCCGAAGTACTGGCCGTCGTTCCAGAAGACCGGGCACGACGTGGTGCAGGCCGCGCAGAGGATGCACTTCGTCGTGTCGTCGAAGCGCTCGCGGTCCTCGGCGGACTGCAGCCGCTCACGCGTGGGCTCGTTCGTGTCCTTCGTGATGAGGAAGGGCATGACGTCCCGGTACGCCTGGAAGAACGGCTCCATGTCGACCACGAGGTCCTTCAGGACCGTGAGGCCCTTTATGGCCTCGACCGTGATCGGCTTCTCGGGGCTGATGTCCTTGATCAGCGTCTTGCAGGCGAGACGGTTCTTGCCGTTGATCCGCATGGCGTCGGAGCCGCAGATGCCGTGCGCGCAGGAGCGGCGGAACGTCAGCGTGCCGTCGAGCTCCCACTTGATCTTGTGGAGGGCGTCGAGGACACGCTCCTTGGGGTCGATCTCCACCTGGAAGTCTTCCCACACCGCATCGGCCGCGACCTCGGGGTTGAAACGGCGGATGCGGAAGGTGACCGTGATGTAGGGGGAGTCGGCGAAACCGGGCTCGGGCTTGCCGGCCGCGTCTTCCTTGTCCAGAACAGGGGTAGCCATCAGTACTTACGCTCCATCGGCTGGTAGCGGGTCTGGACGACCGGCTTGTAGTCGAGACGGACGGTTTCGGAGCCGTCGGCGCCGACCTCGCGGTACGCCATGGTGTGCCGCATGAAGTTGACGTCGTCGCGGTTCGGGTAGTCCTCGCGGTAGTGACCGCCGCGGGACTCCTTGCGGGCGAGCGCGGAGACCGCCATGACCTCGGCGAGGTCGAGCAGGTTGCCCAGCTCGACGGCCTCCAGCAGGTCCGTGTTGAACCGCTTGCCCTTGTCCTGGATCGAGACGTTCTTGTAGCGCTCGCGCAGCTCCGCGATCTTCTCGACCGCCGTCTTGATCGTCTGCTCGGTGCGGAACACCATGACGTTGGCGTCCATGGTCTCCTGCAGCTCGCGCCGCAGCTCCGCCACCCGCTCGGTGCCGGTGGCGTCACGCAGCCGCTCCACCTGCTCGACCACGAGCTCCGCCGGGTTCTCCGGCAGCTCGACGAAGTCCGCCTTCTGCGCGTACTCGGCGGCGGCGATGCCCGCGCGCTTGCCGAAGACGTTGATGTCCAGCAGCGAGTTCGTGCCGAGGCGGTTGGCGCCGTGCACGGAGACGCAGGCGACCTCGCCGGCCGCGTACAGGCCCGGGACGACGGTGGTGTTGTCCGCCAGGACCTCACCCTCGACGTTGGTCGGGATGCCGCCCATGGCGTAGTGCGCGGTGGGCTGGATCGGGATCGGGTCCGTGTAGGGCTCGATACCGAGGTAGGTGCGCGCGAACTCCGTGATGTCCGGGAGCTTGGCGTCCAGCTGCTCCGGCGGGAGGTGCGTGAGGTCGAGGTAGACGTGGTCGCCCTCGGGACCGCAGCCGCGGCCCTCACGGATCTCCGTGTAGATGGAGCGGGAGACGACGTCACGGGACGCGAGGTCCTTCATGACCGGCGCGTACTTCTCCATGAAGCGCTCGCCGTCCTTGTTGCGGAGGATGCCGCCCTCACCGCGGGCGCCCTCCGTCAGCAGGATGCCCATGCGCCAGATGCCGGTCGGGTGGAACTGGAAGAACTCCATGTCCTCCAGCGGCAGCCCGCGGCGGTAGACGGCCGCCTGGCCG
The DNA here is from genome assembly GCF_014701095.1 of Streptomyces tuirus. Lineage (NCBI taxonomy): Bacteria > Bacillati > Actinomycetota > Actinomycetes > Kitasatosporales > Streptomycetaceae > Streptomyces > Streptomyces tuirus. Next base: position 4,711,687 of record NZ_AP023439.1, read on the forward strand.
TCACCGGTCAGCGTGTGCGCGTTCGACGTCACCTTGAAGAACTTGCCGCAGCCGCCGGACGCGTAGACCACGGACTTCGCCTGGAAGACGTGGATCTCGCCGGTGGCGAGCTCGTACGCCACCACACCGGCCGACTTCTTGACGCCGTCGACCTCGGTGATCAGCTGGTCCAGGACGTAGAACTCGTTGTAGAACTCCACGCCCTCCTTGACGCAGTTCTGGTACAGCGTCTGGAGGATCATGTGGCCGGTGCGGTCGGCCGCGTAGCAGGAGCGGCGGACCGGGGCCTCGCCGTGGTTGCGGCTGTGTCCGCCGAAGCGGCGCTGGTCGATCGTGCCGTTCGGCGTGCGGTTGAACGGCAGGCCCATCTTCTCCAGGTCGAGGACCGAGTCGATGGCCTCCTTCGCCAGGATCTCGGCGGCGTCCTGGTCGACCAGGTAGTCACCGCCCTTGACCGTGTCGAAGGTGTGCCACTCCCAGTTGTCCTCCTCCACGTTGGCGAGCGCGGCGGCCATGCCGCCCTGCGCGGCGCCCGTGTGGGAGCGGGTGGGGTACAGCTTGGTCAGCACGGCGGTGCGGCTGCGCTTCGTGGACTCGATGGCCGCGCGCATGCCCGCGCCACCGGCGCCGACGATGACGGTGTCGTACTTGTGGATCTTCATGATTCTCGCAACCCCGTGCCTAGCGGATGTTCGGGTCGAAGGTGAAGATCACCAGCGTGCCCAGCAGGATGGTGAACACCGTGGCGGTGTAGAGCAGGCCCTTCAGCCACAGCCGGGTGTTCGCGCGCTCCGCGTAGTCGTTGATGACCGTGCGCAGGCCGTTGGCGCCGTGCAGCATGGCGAGCCACAGCATCAGCAGGTCCCAGACCTGCCAGAACGGGGACGCCCAGCGGCCCGCCACGAAGGCGAAGCCGATCTTGGAGACGCCGCCGTCCAGCACGAGCTGGATCAGCAGGTGGCCGAGGACCAGGACGACCAGCACGACGCCGGACAGGCGCATGAAGAGCCAGGCGGCGAGCTCGAAGTTGCCCCGGGTGGTCTTCGGGGTCTTCTTGGTGCGCCGGCGCGGGGCCTCGATGAAGGGCGCCGGGTTGTCGACGGTGTAGACGGCGCCGCCCTCGACGGGGCCGACGCCGGCGGTCTTGTCAGTCGTGGACATGTGCGTCAGCTCCCGAAGAGTTCACGAGCGGCGTGACCGAGGACGGGGTAGATGGCCCCGAGCATCAGCACGACCCACAGGGCGACGACGGTCCAGAGCATCTGCTTCTGGTAGCGGGGGCCCTTGGTCCAGAAGTCGACAGCGATGACGCGCAGGCCGTTGAGCGCGTGGAAGAGGATGGCGGCGACGAGGCCGTACTCCAGCAGCGCGACGATCGGCGTCTTGTACGTGGCCACGACCTTGTCGTAGGCCTCAGGGGACACACGGACGAGGGCGGTGTCCAGCACGTGAACGAACAGGAAGAAGAAGATGAGGACGCCGGTGACTCGATGAGCCACCCAGGACCACATTCCTTCCCGGCCGCGGTACAGCGTTCCAGCCGGCACGGAAGTTTCCTCCGGGAGCGGGGATTGGGGCCGCGCCGGCTTGGTGTGTCGGTCGGGCCCGGCCGGGTACGGTCCACCGGCCCCCAGCATCGTAGCGATGCGTCGCGGCCGGGCTGCGCCGGGGTCTGGCTGTGTGATCAAACTGGCATGCGTACGGGCTACCCGAGCGGCTTCTGAGGGGCCCTGTCCTGTTATCGGCCGGGTGCGGGCTCGCTGTGGTCGAGCGCGCAGTTCCCCGCGCCCCTCAGGGCGCCCACCAGCCGTTCCTTTGCGAGGCGCCGCAGCTCATCGGCCACTACCGCCCGCTCCTCCTCCGGATCGTTCGTCAATCGTGACCGGATGGCCTCCAGGAGGCGGTCCAGCGTCTCGGAGGGGGACACCCCGTTCAGGCAGATGACGAACACGTGTCCGAAGCGGGCCTCGTAGGCGGCGTGGGCCGCGCTGAGGGCGGTGTGGGCCGCGGCGTAGGTGTCGGGCGGGAGGGCGGGCAGCGGCTCGGCCGCCAGTGCTTCGGTGAGGTCGGACCAGCCGAGGTCGTAGGCCGCCTCGTCCGCCGCGGCCAGCAGGGCGTCCAGGTCCGGATAGGGGCGGTGGGCCGCGACACGCCCGGCCCAGCGGTGGCTGCGGAGGCAGGAGAGGAGGGCCTGCTCCAGGTCCTCCTCGGAGGCTGTGTTGAAGTGCTCCACCGGTATGGCCAGCCGGCCGGGGAGGTCTGGGAGACGGTGCGCAGGCAGCGTGTGTCCTCGTGGGCGTCACGTGTGTCGGCAGGGCGTGGTGTGAGAGATGTGACGTCACGCTATCGAGTGCGACCACGGCGTGTCCGAAGGATGCCTGAATTTCACCCGGGAGGGAGAGTTTCCGAACGCGTGGTGGACGCGCGCCGGGCGCCTGCGGGTTTTAGGTTGGCCGTGTGAGTCAGCACAGGCGCCGGACTCCGGCGAAGCAGGACAAACAGCGGCAGGTGCTGGTCGTGGCCATGGCTGTGGCCCTGGTCGTGGTCGCGGCCGGGGTGAGTCTCGGGCTCTGGGCGACCTCGGGCGGCGACGGCGGGTCCACCGGCTCTCAGGCCGGATCCTCGCAGGGGGCCAGCGCGGCGGCGCCGCCGGACGGGGCGCCGGAGGCGGCTCCCACCCCCAGCCCGACCCGCTCCTACCCCCTGTCCGAGACGCCCCGCACCATCCCCGCCGTGCGGGACCACGAGCCGGCGCGCGGGCCGGGCTGGAAGCCCGAGAAGGGCAACCGGGTGGTCGTGGACGACCCGGCGCTGGCCGACGAGGGACGGCTGGTCGCCGGCGAGCTGGGGATGGCGTACGCGGGCGAGAAGGGCGACAAGAAGGCCGGGGACCTGCGGCTGGCGCTGAACGACGACAAGGGCGCGAACCCGGAGTCGTACACGATGACCGTGCGCGACGGGCGGGTGGAGATCGACGGGCCCACCGACGCGGGGGTCTTCTACGGCACCCGCACGCTCAAGCAGGAGACCCACGACGGCGGCACCGCGCCCGAGGGCGTCGTGAAGGACGCACCGGCCAAGCCGCAGCGCGGGCTCATGCTGGACATCGCCCGCAAGTACTTCACGGCCGACTGGATCGAGGACCGGGTCCGGGAGCTCGGCGACCTGAAGTACAACCAGCTGGGGCTGCACTTCTCCGACGACCAGGGGTTCCGGATCGAGTCCGACACGCAGCCGGCGATCGTGTCCGAGCCGCATCTGACCAAGGCGCAGGTGCGGAAGATCATCGACCTCGCGGAGAGCCGGCACATCACCGTCGTGCCCGAGATCGACTCGCCCGGGCACCTGGGCGCGGTCCTGCGCGCCCACCCCGACCTCCAGCTGCGCACCGCGCAGGGGTCGGCGGTGCAGGGCGCCATCGACATCTCCAAGCCCGAGAGCGCCGAGATCGTCGACGGGCTGCTGAACGAGTACGCGGACCTCTTCCCCGGCAAGCCCTGGCACCTCGGGGCCGACGAGTACCAGGCGCTGGTCCGCTCCGACCCGGAGGCGTCCTTCCCGCAGCTGGCCGCGGCCGCGCAGGAGAAGTACGGCTCCGGCGCCACGGTCGCCGACCTCACCACCGGCTGGCTCAACGACCGGGCCGCCACCGTCCGCAAGCACGAGCGCGTCCCGCGCGCGTGGAACGACGGCTTCTTCCGCGGCGGATCCGTCCAGGCCGACAAGGACATCCAGGTCGCCTACTGGACCGGCAAGGAGATCGGCGCCAGGCCGCCCCTGGAGTACCTCCAGGCCGGCCGCAAGGTGATCAACTACAACGACGAGTTCCTGTACTACGTGCTCGGCGAGCCGCAGACCTTCGTCTACCCGACGGGCCAGCGGATCTACGAGCAGTGGACGCCGCGGGTGCTGCGCGGCACGGCGGCGGTGCCGGCGAGCTTCGACGACCAGATCCTCGGCGGGAACTTCGCCGTCTGGTGCGACCTGGCGAACTCCCAGACGCAAGGCCAGGTCGCGGCCGGGATCCGGATGCCGCTGCGGGCGACGGTCCAGAAGCTGTGGGACCCGGGCGAGCCCGAGCTGACCTGGTCGCAGTTCCGGGCGCTGGCGGACAGGCTCGGCTGACCGACACGAATTGGCGCATACGGCTGCGAACTCCCGCACGGCTGTGGTGGTCTTCTGGCGAAGGGCACCGAATATGCCGGGGGGAACCGGGACATGGGCTACTGGGGTTACTTCGTCGTGGGCCGGGGGGAACGGCCGCTGTCGGAGCTGGAGGCGCTGGCGGGGGCCGGGGACGGCCTGACGCGGCGCGCCTCGGCGCCGGGCGGGTGGCAGGTGTGGGAGTACCCGAGCAGTGACGGCGACATCGGGAACATGAACGCCCTCGCCCGGGAGACCGGGGCGCCCGCGCTCTTCGGGTACGTCATGAACAGCGAGTGCGTGGTGCTGGAGGCCGCGGCCCCGGAGAGCGGGGCGTGGACGACCTGCCTCGCGCGCTCGGCCATGGCCGGGTACGTGGGGGCTGGCCGGGAGGGCCTCACGCTGGAGGACTACTTCCTGGAACCCGGCGACGCCGCCGAGCGTGCCGTGCGCTGGGCCGCCGAGGCCGGGTGCGAGGTGAACGCCGACGCCCTCGTGGACGTACTGACGTCAGACCCTGATCCCCTGGCCGAAAACCTCTTGTTCCGTTTCCTCGACAGACTGGGTGTGGTGCCCCTGTGACACTCCGGGGCCGTTGCACGCAGTAAGGGGAAGTGCGGGTTCCGTAAGGGGTGAAGGCCGTCAGCGGCCTGATAGGGCCCCGGAGAGGCCCGCGGAGGGAGGCGTGGATGAGCCTGGTGGAGTTGATCGCACAGGCCGACGAACGCGGGCTGGCCGCGAGCGGGCTGGCTTGTTTGGATCGGTGCGTGCCCCTGCTGGGCGGTGAGGACGAGATCCTGCGGCCGGTGTGGGCCAGCCTCAGCGACGGTGCGGAGGCCGGTGAGTGGGGTGAGCGGCTGGAGCAGGCGCGCGGCAAGCTGGACGCGGCCGGCGCCGGGGACGAGGCGGCCGCGCTCGCCCACCGGATGCTCGAGGCCGCTCCCGCCGAGCGGTCCGCCGCGGACGTGCGGGTCTGGGCCGACGCCTGCTCCGTCGCCTCCCTCCAGATCCACCGGCTCCTGGACACCGCCGAGGACGAGGCCTCCTGCGTCGACTCCCGCCGCGAGGGAAGCACCGACGGCATGTCCCCCCTCGTCGCCGCCGAACTGCGCCGCCAGATCACCGTCCTGGAGGTCCTCGCCGGACACGGCCCGGCCGGGCTGCGCCGGGCGCTGGAGGTGTCGGTCGAGGGGCGCCGGGTGCTGCGCGCCGTGGTGTCCCGCCGGAGTCGGCATCAGAGCTGAGGGAACGCGCTCCAGATGCCCCGACAGGTCTAAACCCCCTTCCTGGAAGAGTCCTGTGACTGTCCCTTGGGCGCGGTGGGGCGGTCCTGCGCTGCTTCGGGGAAGCCGCCGATTCCGGGTGACGAAACGCTTCGCCGCAGCGCTTTCCGGGATGTGACGACTCAAGCGGAGACCAGGCCATCGGCGGCTGCGAAGCCGCTGCGATGGGCGGCGGACACAGTGGCGACGATGCGCGAGGGAGCCCGGCTGCACCTCGACTACTCGCCGCAGAGCCTGTGGAGCGTCGACCGGATGATCGAGGGGATACGGCGGGAGGGAGCGCCCGACGCCGCCGTCCGGGAGACCCTGCGGGGCTTCGGCGCCTACGCGGGCGAGGTGATGGCGCGTCAGTCCGGCGCCGAGTGGTGGGCGACCGGCGGCGACCACTGGATCCGCACCCCCGACGGGCGCCTGTGGGACCCCCTCGAGGAGGCCCGCCGCTGCTACGCCGGCCACGGATCGCTGCGGCTGCTGTGCCGGGACGCGGTGGGCACCGGGCCCCGGCCGTAGCGTCAGCGCCCGAGCACGCCCTCGGCGACGTCCTCGGTCTCGTCCTCCTCCGGGAGCCCTGGCGGCTCGGCGGCCGGCTCGGTCTGCTTGCCGGCGTTCGCGGCCAGGGTGCGGATCTCGGGCAGATCGTCGTAGAGGTGCTGCCCGGGGCACTCGGTCGGGTAGCCGTCGCGGTGGCCGGAGATGCGGTGGAACGTCACCTTCTGGCCCAGCTTGTACTTGCCGTTGTCGGCCCCGGAGGTCAGCACGCTCGTCCCGGTCGGGTCGAGGCCGTAGAGGCCGAGCTTCCACGCGGCGACCTTCGCGACCGACGCGCGCACCGCGGCGTTCGTGGCCGCCGCGGAGTAGTCGCCGAGCACCGAGACGCTGCTGGTGGCGGTGTTGAACCCGTAGGTGTGCGCGCCGAGGACGGGCTTGTCGACGCCGCCCGCACGGCCCTCGAAGACGGTGCCGCACTTGTCGACGAGGAAGTGGTAGCCGATGTCGTTCCAGCCGTTGCTCTGCACGTGGTAGAGGAACACGCCGCGCACGATCGACGCCGACTGGGAGCAGGTGTAGTCGTTGGTGCCCGCCGTGTGGTGGACGAACACCGCCTTGGTGTCGCCGGTGTAGGTGGGCGGGTCCTTCACCAGGGACTCGTCCGCGCCCCAGGCGGAGCGCGAGGTCATGGCGGGACGCTCGGCCGCCTGCGGACCGGCGGCCGGCGGGACGACGCCCGGGTCGACGACCGCGGTGTGCGGGGAGTCCGGCCCGGCCTCGGGGTCGACCAGTTCGACGCGCAGCCCCTCCGGCAGGTGCGAGCCCGCGACGCGCACCTGGACGCCGTCCGAGGGCCCGGTCCACAACGGCTGGGTGCTGCCGCGCACCCCGGACCGGTCGCGGTCGGGGCCGGTCTCGGGCGTACGGCTGTCGCCGTCCAGGAGGCGCCATGTGCTCCACGCGCCGCTCTCCCGGGAGCGGGTGCGCACCTGGACGGTGCCGTCCAGGGCCGCGTCCGGGTCGTCCCAGGTGACGCCGATCAGGCTGAACGGCTCGGTGGTGCGCGGTGCGAGAGACCGGTCGTGGGGGTCTCCGTCCGGCACCCGGAGGGTGTGCACACCGTCCGAGGAGGTGGCACGGGCGGGCTGGGCCAGTCCGAGTGCGCCGAGGGCCAGGGCGGTGGCGACGGCGGTGCGCAGGAGGCGGGGTGTCATACGGCGCTCGCCTTTCGTGGGCGGTGGCATCGCGAGCAGAGGTCCCCGGTACGGCACTTGGCCGAAACCTCCGCGGGGCCGGGCTCCCGAGGACGGCGGGCGGGGTTGACCCGAACGGTCGCGGACGCCCGGTGCCTGACGTGCTGTGACACTTCCGCGCGGACCGGCGCTGATGAGCGTGGGAGGGCGCGCACTCGGCACGGACGAGGACGGTACTTGGGTCAGGGAACGGAACCCCGGCGCGGGCAGGCGTACGACGGGGAACTGGGCGCGGCCGTCGCGCGGGCCCAGCAGGGTGACGAGGCGGCCTTCGCGGACGCCTACCGTCTCGTGCAGCCCGGGCTGCTCGGCTACCTGCGCGGTCTGGTCGGCGATGACGCGGAGGACGTGGCGTCCGACGCCTGGCTGGAGATCGCCCGGGACCTCGGGCGGTTCCGGGGCGACGGGGCCGGCTTCCGCGGCTGGACGGCGACCATCGCCCGGCACCGGGCGCTGGACCACCTGCGCCGGCAGCGGGTACGGCCCCGGTCGTCCGCGCTGGAGCAGGACGTCCTGGAACTGCCGGGACCGCAGAGCACGCACGACCAGGCGCTGGAGGCCATCTCCACCGAGCACGCCCTGGAGCTGGTCCGGGGGCTGCCGCGCGACCAGGCCGAGGCCGTGCTGCTGCGTGTCGTGGTCGGCCTCGACGGCCCGGCCGCGGCGCGGGTTCTGGGCAAACGGCCGGGCGCGGTGCGCACGGCCGCCTACCGGGGCCTGAAACGCCTCGCCGCGCAGCTGGGCGCGGAGAGTGTGACGGATGAGGGTCCCCGGACGCTGGGTGAGTCGACATAGCGGAACCGGCGGTTTCGCGTGCGGCCCGGTCGGGCCCTGCGGAGCCGGTGCCGTGAACAGGGCGGACCGGCGGGACGTACTGGGGCCCGGTGGGGCCGGCCGGCGCCGCCGGGCGGACGGATCGATCGGATCGAGCAGAGACGGAAACGGACATGGGTGAACGGCAGAGCGACGGCGGGCTGTCCGGCCGTGGTTCCCGGCACGCCCTCCTCGACGCCGACGTCGAAGCTCTGATCGTCGCCTGCCTCATCCGGGACGGCGTCGACGCCGAGGCCGAACAGCGGGCCGTGGCCGCCTTCCGGGCCGCCCGGGACGCCGGAGCCCTGCGCACCCGCGGGCTGCGCGCTCGCCGGCTGCGCGCCGGCACCCGCCGCCGGGACGACTGGCGGGCCCGGCAACGGCGGCACCTGGGCCGGTCATTGAAGGCGACGCTCTCCGTGCTGCTCGCCAGTCTCACGCTGGGCGGTGTCGCCGTGGCCGCGATCGGCGTGGCGGGATCGCCGGAGCACGGCACCAAGGACGCCCCCGAGCGGGGACCCGCCCCTAGCAGCGCCCCGCGTGACCCCTCGGAGCAGCCGTCCCGCGACGGCCACAGCCCCATCCCCGGCACCGGCCCCTCCCCGGACCGGCCGGCCACCGCCCAGGACACCGAGGCCCACTGCCGCGCCTACGAGCGGGTCGGCCGCCGCGGCAAGGCCATGGAGGCGACGTCCTGGCAGCGCCTGGTGGCCGCCGCGGGCGGTGAGAGGAAGGTCACGGCGTACTGCGCCGAACAGCTGGACGCGCCGAAGAGCGGGAGCGGTGGCTCCGGGAACGGCGGTGGCTCCGGGAACAGCGGTTCCGCCAGGAACGACGGTGCACCGGCCGCGAAGAACCCGGCGGGCAACGGCTCCGGCAACCGCGGGGACGACAGCTCCGACAAGAGCGGGAGCAAGCGCTCCCAGCCCAACGGCCGTCACCGGTAAGGAAATCCGCGAGCACCGGCCGTCACGGCCTGCCCGTCGCGCGGGCCCGAACGGCCCCGCCTTGGCAACGGCCGAGGCCGCCACCCCCCACAGGAGAGGCCCCGGCCGTCGCGCGGCACGGGCCGCGCGGCGGCCCGTACTACCTACAGCGTCCAGGGTGCGTTTTCTGTCACACCCCGCTGCGTCACGGCTTGGTTGCATCCCGGACGGACATGGACGGGGCATGGTTTCAGGTCGTAACGTGCCATTCGCGCCAACGCGAAGGCGGTACGACCACCGCGACCACCTGCGGTCTTGATACCGCGACCACCTGCGGTCCTGATACCGCGACAATCAATTGAGGAACCACGACGGCGAGAACCCGGTCCGCGAGAGCGGCGCCGGTTCAGGCGCAGAAGGGCGCGCGGTGCTGGGGGACGACGCGGAGCTGACCGCCGCGGTGCGCGCGGCACAGGACGGAGACGACAACGCGTTCCGGACTGTGTACCGCACCGTGCATCCGCGGCTGCTCGGGTACGTACGGACGCTGGTCGGCGACCCCGACGCCGAGGATGTGACGTCGGAGGCGTGGCTTCAGATAGCCCGCGATCTGGAGCGGTTCACCGGCGACGCCGACCGGTTCCGCGGCTGGGCCGCCCGGATCGCCCGCAACCGCGCGCTGGACCACATACGCATGCGCGGTCGCCGGCCGGCGATCGGCGGTGACGAGACCGAGCTGACCGGTCGTGCCGCCGAGTCGGACACCGCCGGCGAGGCCATCGAGGCGCTCGCCACCGACGGCGCGTTCTCCCTGATCTCCCGGCTGCCGCAGGACCAGGCCGAAGCGGTCGTGCTGCGCGTGGTGGTGGGGCTCGACGCGAAGTCCGCCGCCGAGACACTCGGCAAGCGCCCGGGCGCGGTCCGCACGGCTGCGCACCGGGGTCTGAAGCGGCTCGCCGAACTGCTCGGCGACGACCCGCAGGCCGATCCGGAATCGGCCGGGGTGCTCGACGCCCTGCCGCCCCAGCGAGAACGGCGTGGCGGTGCCGTGACGTCCGCAGGTGTGACGCATAGCGTTGCGCGGACGCAGAAGGATGTGTGATGGCCGACGAGCAGTACAGGTGGCTGGACCGCGAAACAGCGGAGCGTTTGCTGAGCGGAGAGCCACCCGGAGCTGTCGAAGGCGCCGGCCGGGACCAGGCCGAACAGCTCGCCAGGACCCTCGGCGCACTGTCCGCCACACCCCCGCTGACCAGCGATGAACTCCACGGCGAGGCCGCCGCGATGGCCGCCTTCCGCAAGGCCCGCGCGGAACGCGCCGACACGGCCGGGGCGTTCGCGGCCACCGGCGGCAGCGACGCGGCAGGCGTCCCCGACGCGGGGCTGGTCCGGATCGGAACGCCCCGCGACAGCGGCACCCGCACCGCCCGGCCGCCCCGCTGGGCCCGTCCCGCGCGCCTCGCCCTGGCCGCCGTGCTGGCCGTCGGCATGGTCGGCGGGGCGGCTCTCGCGGCCGGAACCGGAGCCCTGAGGGCACCGTTCGGCGGTGACGAGCCCCACCCCGGCGCCTCCGTCTCGGCCTCCGTCACCCATCCCGAACGCCCGCTGGTGTCGCCGTCGCCGAGCGACGCCGCGCAGGGCGGCTCCACCCCGGACGACACCCCGGGAGGCTCGTCGAAGGGCGGGGCCGGCGCCCGGGACGACGAGCGGGACGACGCGGCCCCCAAGCCGGACGGCCGGAAGGACGGCTCCGGCGAGGGCCGCGGGGAGGTCACCGCCGCCTGCCGCGACCTCCGCGACGGCAAGCGGCTGGATCCCGACCGCAGGCGCGCCCTGCGGGACGCGGCGAACGGCCACCGGGTGTGGAAGTACTGCAAGGGCGTGCTGACCTCGGCCGCCCCCGGCTCCGGTGGGCGCGGGAGCGACGACCACGCGGACAAGGGCCGGAAGCAGGGCAAGGACACCGGCCGGGACCGCAAACAGGACCGCAAGCAGGACCGCAAGCAGGACGAGGCCGGGCGGAAGGCAGACCGCAAGGCCGACCGCAAGGCCGACAAGCGCGCCGAGAAGAAGGGCGACGACGATGACGACGCGGACCGCGGCGGCGTCCGGACCTCTCTCGCACCGCTGCGACCTGCGGTTTCGCACTCCCTGAAAATCTTCTGGCCGACGGTGTGACGTTTTCGGCCGCCCCGGCGCAGTAATGAGTGAGCCGACTGGTCATCGGCCGTCGCACAGAGCCGGGGTTCCCCCCGTACCTACGGCTCGTGCACCTGAGCGCGGGCGGGACACGTTCCCCCGGTCCCGCCCGCGCCCCAACTTCCTCTCCTCGCCGTCACCAGGACACGACGACCTTGTCGCCGTTGCGGACCTGCGCGTAGAGCTCCGCGATCGCCGGCTCGTCCCGGACGTTGACGCAGCCGTGCGAGCCGCCCGCGTAGCCCCGGGCGGCGAAGTCCGCCGAGAAGTGCACGGCCTGGCCGCCGCTGAAGAACATCGCGTAGGGCATGGGCGAGTCGTAGAGCGTCGAGACGTGGTCGCGGGACTTCCAGTAGACGGAGAAGACGCCCTCCCGGGTCGGCGTGCCCCGCGAGCCGAAGCGGACCGCCATCGTCGACAGGGTCCGGCCGTCGATCATCCAGCGCAGCGTCCTGCTGGTCTTGTCGATGCACAGCACCCGGCCGGTCCGGCAGCGCGCGTCCGGCGGGTCGGCCTGCTGGCCGCCCATCAGATAGAGGTCCCACCGGCCCGGCTCGCGCGTCATACGCACCAGCCGCTGCCAGGTGACGGCGTCGGTCTTCCCGGTGCGCGGCAGCCCGCGCTTGCCCTGGAAGCCGCTGACCGCGCGCTCCGTCTGTTCGCCGTACGTCCCGGTCGGCCCCTCGAAGAGCCAGGCGACCTGCCGCAGCCGGGCCTGGAGCTCCCGGACGTCCCGGCCGGTGTCACCGCGGGACCACAGCACACGGGGCGGGGCGGGTGCGGCACCCGGCTTGTCGTCGTCCGGTGCGGGCGCGGCGCTCGGCGCGCCGCCGCCGGCGGGCGTGCGGTCCGGGGCCGGGGTGTCGCCGGGCAGCTCGATGTGCACCGGCGAGCGGCGTTTCCCCTCGCGGTCGGGGGTCTGCACCGTGCAGCCGGTCAGCGCGGCCAGCACGGCGAGTCCCGCTACGAACGCTCTTCCCATGCCCGTGGTACGCACACGGCCCCCCGCTCGTCTCACCGGTGTGCCCGGATGTCACCTGAGATGTTCCCCGGACGTGACCGCTCGCGAACCAGGGGGCATGGTGGTGAGCGAGGTCACTGCTCTGCGGGAGGCACACCACCATGGCGCGTGAGTCGGAGTCCGGACTGCCCATCGAGCCGGTCTACGGGCCGCAGGCCCTCGAGGGCTGGGATCCGGCGGAGAAGCTGGGGGAGCCGGGGGCGTACCCGTACACCCGTGGCGTGTACCCGTCGATGTACACGGGCCGCCCCTGGACGATGCGCCAGTACGCGGGTTTCGGCACGGCGACGGAGTCCAACGCCCGCTACCGGCAGCTGATCGCCCATGGCACGACGGGCCTGTCGGTCGCCTTCGACCTGCCCACCCAGATGGGCCACGACTCGGATGCGCCGATCGCGCACGGCGAGGTCGGCAAGGTGGGCGTGGCGATCGACTCGATCGACGACATGCGGGTGCTGTTCGACGGGATCCCGCTGGAGAAGGTCTCGACGTCGATGACGATCAACGCCCCGGCCGCCCTGTTGCTGCTGCTGTACCAGCTGGTCGCCGAGGAGCAGGGGGTCGCTGCGGACCGGCTGACCGGCACGATCCAGAACGACGTGCTGAAGGAGTACATCGCCCGGGGCACCTACATCTTCCCGCCCAAGCCGTCGCTGCGGCTGATCGCGGACATCTTCCAGTACTGCCGGGCGGAGATGCCGAGGTGGAACACCATCTCCATCTCCGGCTACCACATGGCCGAGGCGGGGGCCTCGCCCGCGCAGGAGATCGCCTTCACCCTGGCCGACGGCATCGAGTACGTGCGCACCGCCGTCGCCGCGGGCATGGACGTCGACGATTTCGCGCCCCGTCTGTCGTTCTTCTTCGTGGCCCGCACCACCCTGCTGGAAGAGGTCGCCAAGTTCCGTGCCGCGCGGCGGATCTGGGCGCGGGTGATGCGCGAGGAGTTCGGCGCGCGCGACCCCAGGTCGCTGATGCTGCGCTTCCACACCCAGACCGCCGGGGTGCAGCTGACCGCCCAGCAGCCCGAGGTGAACCTGGTCCGGGTCGCCGTCCAGGGCCTGGCCGCGGTGCTGGGCGGCACACAGTCGCTGCACACCAACTCCTTCGACGAGGCCATCGCGCTGCCCACCGACAAGTCCGCCCGTCTCGCCCTGCGCACCCAGCAGGTCCTCGCCCACGAGACCGACGTGACCGCCACCGTCGACCCGTTCGCCGGGTCCTACGCCATCGAGAAGCTGACCGACGACGTCGAAGCGGCGGCCGTGGAGCTGATGGACAGGGTCGAGGAGATGGGCGGCGCGGTCGAGGCCATCGAACGCGGCTTCCAGAAGGACGAGATCGAGCGCAACGCCTACCGCATCGCCCAGGAGACCGACTCCGGCGAGCGGGTCGTGGTCGGGGTCAACCGCTTCCGGCTCGACGAGGAAGAGCCCTACGAGCCCCTGCGTGTGGACCCCGCCATCGAAGCCCGCCAGGCCGAACGCCTGGCCACCCTCCGGGCCGAACGCGACCAGCCGGCCGTCGACACGGCCCTCGCCGCGCTGGGGAAGGCCGCCCAGGGTGACGACAACGTCCTCTCCCCCATGAAGGAAGCGCTCCGGGCCAGGGCCACCGTCGGTGAGGTCTGCAACGCGCTGCGCGAGGTGTGGGGGCCGCACGTCCCGTCCGACGCCTTCTGAGCGACGGCCGGGGTGGGGATGTCGGACCTGCGTGCGACACTCAGTCCCATGTTCGGTGTCATCGATCTGCCCACCTATCTGGCGGGCCTCGTCCTGATCATTCTGCTGCCCGGCCCCAACTCGCTGTACGTGCTGTCCGTGGCGGCCCGCCGCGGTGTGCGCGCCGGGTACACCGCGTCCGCCGGAGTCTGGTGCGGGGACGCGGTGTTGATGACGCTGTCCGCGGCCGGGGTCGCCTCGCTGCTCCAGGCGAACGCCGTGCTGTTCGCCGTCGTCAAGTACGCGGGGGCCGGATATCTGACCTGGCTGGCCATCGGCATGCTGCGGGCCGCGTGGGGCATGTGGCGCACCCGCGGGGAGCGGACCGCCGGGGGTGAGGCGCCCGCGCCCGCCGAGGAGCGGCCCTTCCGCCGTGCCTTCGTCGTCAGCCTGTTCAACCCCAAGGCGATCCTCTTCTTCGTCGCCTTCTTCGTGCAGTTCGTGGATCCGCACTACGCATATCCGGCCCTGTCCTTCGTCGTGCTCGGCGCCCTCGCCCAGTTCGCCAGCGTGCTCTACCTCAGCGCGCTGATATTCGGCGGCACCAGGCTGGCCGCGGCCTTCCGCCGCCGCCGGCGGCTGTCGGCCGGGGCGACCTCGGCGGCGGGCGCGCTGTTCCTGGGGTTCGCGGTGAAGCTGTCGCTGGCGAGTTCTTAGCCGGCGGCGCCGGTCCCGGCCGAAGCGGGCCAGGTCGTGCCGGCCGCGGAAGGCTCAGGGCCGTTTCGCGCGGGCCCGTCGTACGGCCCGGGTGACCACGGGCGGCAGCAGGTCTTTGGCGAGCCGCCGGGCCCGGGACGGGGCGGGACGGGCCGGGCGCGCCGCCCGCGTCTCGGTGACCGTGGGGGCGGCCGCCGGTGCGGGCGCCGGCTCCTCGTAGTGCCGTGAGGGCGGGAAGGCCGGCGGCTTCATGCCCCGGGAGCGGGTCCGGATCAGCCGGTGTCCGGCCGCCTCCTGCACGCTCAGCCCGACGTCCGAGCGCTGCCCCAGCATCTCCAGCAGTTCCTCCTGGAGCGGCTCGGGGTCGCCCCAGGTGGCGTACATCTTCTGCGTGCTGAGGCAGACCGGGCGCAGACCGCGGTTGAGGACGGCCTCCCAGGCGGCGACCGAGACACCCGGGGTGTGCTCGGAGCGGAAGTCGTCGAGGACCACGACCCCCTCGGGCAGCAGGATGTCGTGGGCCGCGCCGATGTCGCCGTACACGTGCTCGTACAGGTGCGAGGCGTCGATGTGGATGAAGCGGCAGCTGTCCGGGGCCACCTTCTCGTCCACCAGGGAGCTGGGGCCGGTGATCACCGTCGGCAGGGTGTCGTGGAAGGAGAGGTAGTTCCGCTCGAAGGCCTGCTGGGTGAGCGAGGCGTACGACTTCGACGACTCCGCCTTGTTGGCCTCGTCCGGGGCGTCGCCCTCGAAGAGGTCGCAGACGGTGAACCGTTCGCCGTCCTGGAGGTGGTGACCGAGGAGGATCGCGCTCTTGCCCATGTAGACGCCGAGTTCGAGCAGGTCACCCCTTATGCCGGCCTTCTGCTGCTGCTCGAGGAACCAGGTGAACAGCATCTGGTCCAGCGGCGGGAACCAGCCGGGGACGTCGGCGAGTTCGCCGGGGTGCTTGTCGGTTGCCTGTGCGTTGGTCATGAGACGAGCCTTCTCTCTGAGCCTTGCCCGAACCGACGGCCGGTTGAACGTCCCGTGAACAGGGTCAGCGGGTCTTCGCCAGCGCCGTCCGCAGCCGGGGCGTCAGCGACTTCTCCACATATTTGTGCAGCAACCACGCCAGCAGGAGCATTGACGCCACCGTGAGCGCGAACGTCACCCCCGAGGGCAGCCCCACAGAGCGGTGCAGGGCATGGATCACCACCCAGCCGAGATGCTCGTGGACCAGGTAGAACGGGTACGTCAGCGCGCCCGCGACGGTCAGCCACCGCCAGTTCACCCGGCCCAGCAGACCCAGCGCGATCGCGGCGACCGCCACGAAACCGAACGTGACGACGGCGATGATCCCGAACGAGGAGCGGTAGGAGAAGGCCTCCGGGTCCGGGGCGTGCCACAGCCCCCGCACCGCGTAGTGCTGGCCGATCAGCCAGCTGACGGCCACGATGCCCCACCCGTGGACGTCCCGCCGGTCGCGGTGCACGAGGTAGAGGCCGACACCGCCGATGAAGAAGGGCGCGTACTCGGGCATCAGGACGATGTCGAGCAGCGGCATGTTCGCGTTCTCCGCGATCACCGCGGCCAGCATCCAGCCCGCGCAGAACATGATCACCCGGCGGCGGTTCGCCCCGGGCAGCACGACGCACAGGGCGAACAGGGCGTAGAAGCGGACCTCCGCCCACAGGGTCCAGCACACCCCGAGCACCCGGTCGACGCCCAGGGGCATCTGGAGCATCGTCAGGTTCACCAGGGCGTCGCTCGGCGACACGGCCTGGTAGGCGACCACCGGCAGCGCGAAGACGGCGGTCACCAGCAGGACGGCCGCCCAGTAGGCGGGCAGCAGCCGGGACGCGCGGGAGGCGAAGAACGACGTCAGAGGACGGCCCCAGCCGCTCATGCAGATCACGAAACCGCTGATCACGAAGAAGACCTGGACGCCGAGGCAGCCGTAGGCGAACAGCGGGTGCAGGGTGGGGAACTGCTCCTGAGGTGAGGTGCCCCAGGCCTGGGAGACCTCACCGCCGCGTCCGCCGTAGTGGTACAGCGCCACCATCAGCGCGGCCACCAGCCGCAGTCCGTCGAGGGCGCGCAGCCGCCCGCCGGAGTCCTTCGCGCGCCGTGGGACGGTCGTGGCCCCCGGTGGTTCGACCAGCACGGCGACGCCGGGCCGGGGCTTGCGGGTGCTGACGACCGTCTCGGTCACGCTGGAAACCTCTGTGTGGCTCGTATGTCCCTTGCCTGACCCGCCTGTGGGCGGGCGCCTGTCACCCTAGGACGGCAGTTGACGGAAATGCGTTCGACGGCGACAGGCTTCGCCTGGCTGTCCCCATGGGTTCATCTGGATGTCGCCGGGGGCGGCGGACGGGCCGGACCGGCTCAGCGGCGGACCGCCTTGCGCAGGGCCCGGGCCCGCCTGACCACCCGGCGTGCCGTGGAGTTGCGCGGCAGGAACGCCAGCCGCTGCGGAATGCCCCCGGGCAGTCCGAGCGCGGTGAGGCGGCGCTTCTTGAAGTAGCGCCGGGTGCGCTGGCCGAGGTGCCGGGCGAGGAACCGCTCGGCCTGCGGGCGCAGCTCCGGGTAGATCTGCGGCTGCATGGTGAACCCGAGGGCCGTGAGGAGGCCGGACAGCAGCTCGGCCGGCAGGACGTCGCCGTCCGTTGCGCTCTCCAGGCCGGGCAGCAGCGCGTCCGCCAGCGTGGCCGGGACCCGGTTGCTGTTCTGGTACGGCGTCAGCCGCTCCAGCAGCAGCTCGGTGCCGATGCGGGCGACCGGCAGGTCGTAGAACGCCGACGCGGTGAACAGGGCGGTCGAGAAGCAGCCGACGACCAGGGCGGGCCGGGCGCGGTCGAACAGCACCTCGGCGAGCACGGGCGTGTCCAGCACGGTGAGGTCCACGCCGAGCTTGTCGGCCTCGGTCTCCAGGGCGCGGCTGTAGCGGGCCGGTGCGGTCGGGTGGGGCTTGAAGACGACCGTGCGGTGGCCGCGGGCGACGGCGCCCCGCATCATCCGCACGTGCAGGTCCTCCTCCTCCTCGGGGGAGAGGATGTTCAGCGCGGAGAGGTACTGGCCGAGCAGCAGCGCCGAGTCGCCGGGCACGTCCGGCAGGTCGGGCACGGTCTCGGTGACCTCGCCGAGCACCTTCAGAAACGCGGGCGTCGGCACCAGGTGCGCCGGCACGCCGAACTCGGTGAGCAGCATCGGCGTGAGCCCCGGCACCAGATCGAGGTGCAGCAGCCGCCGCACGCGCGTGCCGACCAGCGGGTCGAGCTTGTTGCGGGTGGGGCCGTAGCTCATCAGCCCGTCGGCGTACACGTCGACGGGGGCGTCGGTGAACAGCTGGGCCACCGTCAGCGCGGGCGCCACCTGGATGGACTCCAGCACCAGGCTCACCCGGTCGTCGCCGAGGTTCCACAGCATCCGCAGATAGCGCTCGAAGAGCGGGACGTCGTCGGCGCGCGGCGTCCACGCCCCGGGGTGGAAGGGGCGGATCGCCTCGTTCCAGGACAGCACCTCGTCGAAGTGCTCGCGCAGCGGCGCGAAACCCGGCATCTCGTCGAGGGCCGGGGTGGTCTCCGGCGTCGCGGAGTTGTTGAACACCAGCAGGATCCGGCGGTCCGGCTCGTCGAAGAGGCCGGAG
Organism: Streptomyces tuirus; assembly: GCF_014701095.1. Taxonomy (NCBI): domain Bacteria; kingdom Bacillati; phylum Actinomycetota; class Actinomycetes; order Kitasatosporales; family Streptomycetaceae; genus Streptomyces; species Streptomyces tuirus. Next base: position 4,729,820 of record NZ_AP023439.1, read on the forward strand.
TCGATCGCGGCGGCCAGGGTGGCGACGCCGTAGAGCGTCGAGGCGCAGAAGATCTGAGTGGTCCCGGGCATCAGGCGGCCGCTCCCGTCGTGGTGACCCGGCGCCGCAGCCGCCGCAGCTTGGACGATCGGTCCATGTCCATGGCCTCCAGTGCGTCACCGAGCGCGTCCTGCGGCATGCGCTTGATGGCCGCCGCGCTCATCGACCGCAGCTGCCTGGCCACGGCCGGTTCGAACCTGTCTTCGTTGGAGAGGTGGTGGGCGATGATCGCGCAGTAGGTCCGCACCGCCTTCGGCAGCAGCCGGTCGGCGTCGCGGTCCGCGGCCGTCTCCTCGATCACCTGGTCGAAGGCCCGGATGAAGTCGAGCTGGCGGACGTCGCCGATCTGCGTCAGGGACGAGGCCACCCCGCGCCGGTAGAACACGCCCAGCAGGCTCACCACGGCGAACGACTCCGCCTCGCGGTGCAGCTTCCAGATCCACGGCCGGTCCTCGGCCGTGCGCAGCCCGTCGGTGAAGTGCAGCAGGCCCCGGTCGACCAGGCGGCGGTGGTAGGCGCCGGCCCAGGCGTAGGCGTAGTCCACCGAGGTCGAGCGGTGGGCGGGCAGGATCGCCTCGCGCGGGCTGAACACCTCCCAGCGCCGGCCGATCGGCACCCTGCTCACGGAACGGGCCCGGGCGGTGGCCTGCACATGGTCGGTGCGTACGAAGTCGCACCCCAGGTCGTCCATCGCGGACACCAGTTCGGCGAAGTAGCCGGGGGCCAGCCAGTCGTCGCCGTCCAGGAACGTCAGGTACTCGCCCTGCGCCGCGTCCAGGCCGGTGTTGCGGGCGGTGGCGAGCCCACCGTTCTTCTCGTGGCGGATGTACCGCACCTGGGCGACATCCGAAAGGTCCTCGGCCGCTCGTTCGAGAATGGCCGGGGTTTCGTCCTTCGAATGGTCGTCGACCAGGATGAACTCGAAATCGCGGTCGGTGTTCAAGCGAAGGCTTCTGAGGGTGTCCGGGGCATATTGCTGCACGTTGTAGAACGGCACGATCACGGAAAGCTTAGGCACCCGCAAAACGTTAGGAGGCCGCCCGGCAGCGGAACTTTCCGATGGAGGTACACCGGGTGAACTCAATGTGTCAGAACGGTGCACCACGTGTACTTCCGGCCCTCCAGCAGGCCAGTTCGGCTCTCGGTGGGCTGTTGTTAACTTTTCGTTGAGTCGCGGTTCCGCCATACCTCGGATTTGCTTCCTAGCGTCTTCGACGTGCCAGCAAGTACACCGAAGCGCCCGCGAATCGCGGTCCTCGCGGACAGCGACACCCGATGGAAATGGGGTGCGCTGACAGCGGACCGGATCGCCCCGGGACCGTCCATGGAAGCCGCACCGCGCGAGGGCGCGCAAATCGGCCCCCTCCTCGACGGATTCCTGCTGCGCGGCCGGGCCACGCCCACCCCGCGCCAGCTTCAGGAAGTGGGCGTGCGCGCCGACTCGCTGCGGGAGGTCACCGCCGCCGAGTTCCTGCGCGCCATGGCCGAGGAGACCTACGACGTCCTCGTCCTGTCCCTCGTCGGCGGCGCCGTGCAGGCGATGCTGCACGGTCTGGCACGCGTCTGGGAGCACCGCACCTCGCGGCCCGTCGTCGTCACCGGCTACGTCGGTGTCGTCTACGAGAAGCTCGCCGACGGCCTGCTGCTGCGGCACGGCGCGGACCTGGTCCTCGCCAACTCCCGCCAGGACGCGGACCGCTTCCGGGCCGTCTACGAAGGGGTCGGCGCCGACGCCTCCGCGGTGACCGAGGTGGCCCTGCCGTTCCTCGGCGGAGCGCCGTACGAAGGTGAACACGACCCGTCTGCGAAGCAAGGGCGCAGGCCCTACACGGTGGTGTTCGCCGCCCAGCCCTCCGTCCCGGACAGCCGCAAGGACCGTACGTACCTGCTGAACCGGCTCGTGCGGCACGCCCGCCGGCACCCCGAGCGCGAGGTGCTGCTGAAGCTGCGCTCCAAGCCCGGCGAACACACCACCCACATCGAGGAGCTGCCCTACCAGAAGCTGGTGCAGCGCCTCGATCCGCCCGCCAACTTCCGCCTGGTCTACGGCAACATGGGCGAGGTCCTGGACCGGACCGACCTGCTCGTCACGGTCAGCTCCACGGCCGCCCTGGAGTCGCTGCACCGCCGGATCCCGACCGTCGTGCTGAGCGACCTCGGCATCCGCGAGTCCCTCGGCAACCACCACTTCGTGGGCTCCGGCTGCCTCGCCTCCTGGGACCAGCTCGACGCCGGGCACCGGCCCACACCCGACGAGGAGTGGGTCTCCCGGCAGGGCGTCGCGGCGGACGGCAGCTACGACTCCGCCTTCGACGCGGCGCGTAAGCGCATCGCCGAGCTGCTCGGCCGGCCCGGCGGCCTGCCCCCGCTGACCCCGTACTACACCCCCGTCACCGCGCCCGGCTATCTGCCCGGGATCCTCGCCCGCCACCACCTCGGCCCGGACGGCACCCCGCTGCCCGGCGCCCCCGCTGCCGACAAGGAGCCCGGACCGGTCCGGCAGATCGTGCGCCGGGCGGCGCGCGGCGCCTACCGGCACGGCGTCCAGCGCGTGGCGCCCGTCATCCGGCGGATGGGCGAGCTGTGAGCCGCCCCGAGCCCCCTGCCCAAGGAGTAGACATCATGTCCCGACCGGAAGCGGGCCAAGGCGCCTCGATGCGCCGCGTGCTCGCGGTGATCCCCGCCCGCGGCGGCTCCAAGGGCGTCCCCGCGAAGAACCTCCTCCCCGTCGGCGGCGTCCCGCTGGTGGCACGCGCGGTCCGTGAGTGCCGGGCCGCCCGGCTGGTGACCGACGTCGTGGTCTCCACCGACGACCAGGCCATAGCGGCCGCCGCCCGTGAGGCCGGCGCCGAGGTCGTCCTGCGGCCCGCCGCCATCGCCGGCGACACCGCCACCTCCGAGGCCGCCGTCCTGCACGCCGTCGACGCGCACGAGGCCCTGCACGGCGCGGTCGTGGACGTGGTCCTGCTCGTGCAGTGCACCAGCCCGTTCATCGTCCGCGAGGACATCGACGGGGTCGCCGGCGCGATCGTCGAGAACGGCGCCGACACGGCGGTGACGGTGGCCCCCTTCCACGGGTTCATCTGGCGCGACGCCGAGTCCGCCGAGGACGTCGTCGCGGCAGGCTCCGTCGCGGAGCACGCCGCGTCCGGCGGCGGCCACGGCGTCAACCACGACAAGTCCTTCCGGCCCCGCCGCCAGGACCGCCCGCAGGACCTGCTGGAGACCGGCGCGGCCTACGCCATGGAGGCCTCCGGCTTCCGCAAGCACCAGCACCGCTTCTTCGGCCGCACCGAGCTGGTCCGCACCGACCCCGCGCGCGTGCTGGAGATCGACGACCCGCACGACCTCGCCCGCGCCCGGGCCCTCGCGCCGCTGTTCGACGCGGCCCGGCCCGGCGCGCTCCCGACCGCCGACGACATCGACGCGGTCGTCCTCGACTTCGACGGCACCCAGACCGACGACCGGGTGCTCGTCGACTCCGACGGACGGGAGTTCGTCTCCGTGCACCGCGGGGACGGACTCGGCATCGCGGCCCTCCGCAGGAGCGGCCTGAAGATGCTGATCCTGTCCACGGAACAGAACCCTGTGGTCGCCGCCCGGGCCCGGAAGCTCAAGCTCCCGGTGCTGCACGGCATCGACCGCAAGGACCTCGCGCTGAAGCAGTGGTGCGAGGAGCAGGGCATCGCGCCGGAGCGCGTGCTCTACGTCGGCAACGACGTCAATGACCTCCCGTGCTTCGCCCTCGTCGGCTGGCCCGTGGCGGTCGCGAGCGCCCACGACGTCGTGCGCGGCGCCGCACGCGCGGTCACCACCGTCCCCGGCGGCGACGGCGCGATCCGAGAGATCGCCAGCTGGATCCTCGGCCCCTCTCTCGATTCCCTCACCAAGTAAGGACATCTCTGCCATGAGCACCAACTCCCGTATCCGCCGCTTCGGTTCGCGCGAGGTCGGCCCGGGCCGTCCGGTCTACGTCTGCGGTGAGATCGGCATCAACCACAACGGCGAGCTCGAGAACGCCTTCAAGCTGATCGACGCCGCCGCCGAGGCCGGCTGCGACGCCGTCAAGTTCCAGAAGCGCACCCCGGAGATCTGCACCCCGCGCGACCAGTGGGACATCGAGCGCGACACCCCCTGGGGCCGGATGACCTACATCGACTACCGCCACCGCGTGGAGTTCGGCGAGGACGAGTACCGCGCCATCGACGACTACTGCACGTCGAAGAACATCGACTGGTTCGCCTCCCCGTGGGACACCGAGGCCGTCGCCTTCCTGGAGAAGTTCGACGTCCCCGCCCACAAGGTGGCCTCCGCCTCCCTCACGGACGACGAGCTGCTGCGCGCCCTGCGCTCCACCGGCCGCGCCGTGATCCTCTCCACCGGCATGTCGACGCCGAAGCAGATCCGCCACGCGGTCGAGGTCCTCGGCTCCGACAACATCCTGATGTGCCACGCCACGTCGACCTACCCGGCCAAGGCCGAGGAGCTCAACCTGCGCGTCATCCACACCCTCCAGCAGGAGTTCCCGAACGTCCCGATCGGCTACTCCGGCCACGAGACCGGCCTGCAGACCACCCTCGCCGCGGTCGCGCTCGGCGCCACCTTCGTCGAGCGCCACATCACCCTCGACCGCGCCATGTGGGGCTCGGACCAGGCCGCGTCCGTGGAGCCGCAGGGCCTGACGCGCCTCGTCCGCGACATCCGCACCATCGAGGCCTCCCTCGGTGACGGCGTCAAGAAGGTCTACGAGTCCGAGCTCGGCCCGATGAAGAAGCTGCGCCGCGTCAGCGGTGTGGTCGCCGAGGCGGAGATCGCCGACGCGGCGGGCGAGCCGGTAGGCGTCTGATCCCCCACCCCCACAACCCCCCTCACCTCGGGACGGTCGTACGTCGATGAGCCCCCGCGCCGGGAACGCCGGCCCCCACACTCTCGCCTTCGTCGAGAGCCCGGTACAGCTGCTGAACGTGCTGGAGTGGGCGCACGCGCACGCGCCCGGCGTGGGGCTCACCCTCGTGGTGCTGTCACCCCGCGACCCGATGACGCGCGGCCAGCTGCGGCGGATGTCCGACCTGGCCCGCGACGAGGGGCACCAGGTGCGCTGGGAGGAAGCGCGCGGCGGGCCGCTGGCGCCCTTCCGGACCATCGGCGGCCTGTCCGGCCTGCTCCACAAGGCACGCCGGGTCGTGCTGGGGGACCCCTTCTCCCGCTACGTCCAGCTGCTGCTGACCATCACCCACGCCCGTGACCTGGTCGTCGTCGACGACGGCACGGCGACGATGGAGTTCGTCGGGCAGCTGGCCCGGGGCGAACGCCTGGTGCGCTGGCACCGCAAGGGCGGCCGCCCCGGCCCGCGGGACGTGATCTTCGCGCCGGTGTCGGCGTCGGCGCGCCGCCGGCTGACCCCCGGCGAGCGCCGCCAGATCGAGATCTTCTCCTCCATGCCGATGGAGGAGACCCCGGCGGGCGTGACCGTGCGCGCCCACACCTTCGCCTGGACCCGGACGCGCTTCGGCCCGCCCCGCATCACCAAGGGCGCGGACATGGTGGGCACGTCCCTGGTGGAGACCGGGGTCGTGGACGACGGCCGCTATCTGGAGGCCGTCCACGCCCTGGCCGCGGCCCACGGCGCCACCCGCTACTTCGCCCACCGCCGCGAGAGCACGGACAAGCTCCGCCGCCTCGCGGCCGCGACGGGCCTGGAGATCGTCCGCCCCGAACTCCCCCTCGAACTGATCGCCCGCCGCGGCCCCATCGGCCGCACGGTCCTCAGCTTCCCGTCCACGGTCGTCCACACCCTCCCGCTCGCCCTGTCCGGCACGGAGGTCCGCGTCGCCGTCTGCGACATCGACCCCGCCTGGCTCACCGAGGACGCCTCCCCGCGGGCCCAGGGCTTCCTGGCCGGGGTCACGGGCACGGCCCGGGACGTCCAGAGGCTCTCCCCGACGGCTCCGGCGACCGCCCCGGACCCGGTGAACCCGAGGAGCCCGACCGACCCGGCGCCCTTCACCGCCACGCCGCCTTCCGCGGGCCTGGTCGGCCCGGCGGCGTCGTGACGCGCCCCGCTCACACCTCCCGCGGCACCGGCCCGGGCCTGCGTGCCAGCAGGAACGCGCGCGGCAGTCTCTCCCCGGGGCCGGGCTCGCGCAGGACGCGGGCGTGGAGCTCCAGGCCGGCCTCCGCGAGATGCGCGGCGACCGTGTCCGGGGTGCGCCAGTAGTAGTCGAGCGCGATCTCCCGCCCGTAGCGCTCGGTCAGGCGCTGGTGCCCGTCCTCGTCCCCGGACTGGAAGCCGAGCAGCACGGGCGCCCCCGGCAGCAGGGCACGGCGGAACTCGGCGAAGGCGGCCGGCAGATGATCGTCCGGCACATGGATGATCGAGTAGAGCGCGACGATGCCGCCGAGCGTCTCGTCCGGCAGGTCCAGCTCGGTCATGGAACCGACGTGGAAGCGCAGGCCCGGGTGCGCCCGGCGGGCCAGGGCCACCATGCGGGGCGACGCGTCGACCCCGAACACCGGCAGCCCGGCCTCGTGCAGCCGGGCCGTCACGTACCCGGGCCCGCTGCCGACGTCCGCGACTGGCGGATTTCCCGGCAGCCCGGGCTCCCGGACCAGCTCCACGAAGGCCGTCAGCAGCGCCCGCTCCAGCGGTCTGCCGGCCAGGCTGTCGGGGTGCTCGGCGGTGTAGGCCTCGGCGATGGCGTCGTACGAGGCCTGCGTGGACTGGAGGAACTCGGGAGCGCGCACGGGGCGCAGACTAGCGGGGCGCCCGTCCGGCAGATGAACACGCCCGTGTTCGCCGCGCAGGGCGTGGTATCCGTGGAGAGGATGGATGGATACCGAAGTCGTGACGCGCATGTGGGTGACGTCACACTCCGGGGGGTGGGTGGGCCTGCCCGGCCCAAAAGGCTGGCCAGTTTACCCATCTCACTTGATAGCTATGCGTCCGGCGGTCATATTTTCTTCCCCTTTCGGGTTGAAGTTTTGTTGATCCAGGGTCGGTCGACCGCCTCGGCGCCCTACCCTTCAGAGGGTGAAGCCACTGATGTCACTGGAGTCCGAGGTCGACCTTCCCGGAGGAGCCGTACTTCCCGGTGCGCTGCCCGACGCTCTGCGGGCGGAGCTCATCGCGTTCCGGCGCGACATGCACATGCACCCGGAGCTCGGCAACCAGGAGTTCCGCACCACCGCCGCGATCAAGGAGCGGCTGAAGCGGGCCGGCCTCAAGCCGCGCGTCCTCGCCGTGGGGACCGGACTCGTCTGTGACATCGGCGTCGAGGGCGACCAGTGGGACGGAGGCCCCAGCATGCTCGCCCTGCGGGCCGACATCGACGGCCTGCCCATCCCGGACACCAAGACGGACTGCCCCTACCGCTCCACCGTGCCCGACCGCGCGCACGCCTGCGGTCACGACGTGCACACCACCGTCGTCCTCGGCGCCGGGCTGGTCCTCGCCGAGCTGCACCGGCGGGGCGCGCTGCCCCGCCCGGTCCGGCTGATCTTCCAGCCCGCCGAGGAGGTGCTGCCCGGCGGCGCCGCCGACGTCATCAAGTGCGGGGCGCTGGAAGGCGTGGGCGCGATCATCGCCGTGCACTGCGACCCCCGGGTGGACGCGGGCAAGATCGGTCTGCGCGAGGGCCCCATCACCTCCGCCTGCGACCGGCTGGAGATCGGCCTCGATGGCCCCGGCGGCCACACCGCCCGCCCCCACCTCACGACCGACCTGGTCACCGCCGCCGCCCGCGTCGTCACCGACGTCCCCGCGCTGGTCGGCCGGCGCTTCGACAGCCGCAGCGGACTGGCCATCACCTGGGGCCGCGTCGAGTCGGGCCACGCCCCGAACGTGATCCCCCAGCACGCCGAGCTCTCCGGCACCGTGCGCTGCCTCGACCTGGAGGCGTGGCGGCAGGCTCCCGACGTCGTCGTCGCGGCCATCGACGAGATCGCCAACCTCTACCGCGCCAAGTCGGAGATCAACTACGTGCGCGGCGTCCCGCCCGTGGTCAACGAGCCCGGCGTCACCGAACTGCTCCGCGAGGCCATGATCGCCCGCCGCGGCGTCGACTCCGTCGAGGGCACCGAGCAGAGCCTCGGCGGCGAGGACTTCTCCTGGTACCTCGAACACGTCCCCGGCGCCATGGCCCGCCTCGGCGTCCGCACCCCCGGCGAACGCCAGATCCGCGACCTCCACCAGGGCGACTTCGACGTCGACGAATCGGCCATCACGGTAGGAGTGGAACTCTTCACAGCAGCAGCCCTGGTAAACGGCCTCCGCTAGCCACCAGAGCCCCTCCTCGGGGGGCGGGTCACGCCCTTCAGGGGCGCGGGGAACTGCGCGACAAGCCACGACGGCGCCGCACGTGCACTTGGGGGCGCGGGGAACTGCGCGAACAGCCACGACGGCGCCGCACGTGCACTTCGGGGGGCGCGGGGAACTGCGCGAACGACCACGACGGCGCCGCACGGATCTCAGGGGCGCGGGGAACGGCGCGATCAGCCACGACGGCGCCGCACGTGCACTTGGGGGCGCGGGGAACTGCGCGAACGACCACGACGGCGCCGCACCAGGCAGACAACCCACGCCCCGCCCCACCCCACGTACCCCACCCGGCCCAACACCCACCCCCCACCAACGCCTCCGGTTGCGCGCACCGCACCCCCACGGCAGCCTGGTGCGCGTCACGAGGTAGGCACACGCCGTGTCCCCGACTACACCTTTCGACCCCGTTCGATCCCGTGGTTCACAAGGGCGTAACCGGCCATCGGCACGAATGGATAACGGCCCCGCGGCGAACCGTTCCCAGGAGTGTCTACGCGCGTTAATGTGCGCCGAACCGAGCACCCATCGCGGGGCTTTGGAGAATGGGGAACTTCAGATGCGTCGGATTTCAAAACTGACCCGTGTCGCGGTGGGGGTCGCGTCGCTCGGGCTCATCGCCACGGCCTGCGGCGGCACCAGCAGTGACAGCGGCGACAGCGGCAGCAACGACAAGGGCCTCGCCATCGCGTACGACGTCGGCGGCAAGGGCGACCAGTCCTTCAACGACGCCGCCTACGCCGGCCTGACGAAGGCCAGGGACGAGTTCGGCTACAAGACGGCCGACATCGAGCCCACCGAGGGCGAGACGGACGCCGACAAGGAGCAGCGCCTGGCGTCGCTGGCCAAGCAGGGCTACAACCCGGTCATCGGTGTCGGCTTCGCCTACGGTCCGGCGATGAAGGCCGTTGCCGCCAAGTACCCGAAGACCACCTTCGGCATCGTGGACTCGGTCGTCGAGGGCAAGAACGTCGCCTCCCTCGTCTTCGCCGAGGAGCAGGCGTCGTACCTCGCCGGTGTCGCCGCCGCCAAGGCCACCAAGACCGACGTCGTCGGCTTCGTCGGCGGTGTCGACGTCCCGCTGATCCACAAGTTCGAGGCCGGCTACAAGCAGGGCGTGCAGGACACCGACTCCAAGGTGAAGGTCCTGTCGCAGTACCTGACGCAGACGGCCGAGGAGGGCGGCTTCTCCAGCCCCGACAAGGGCAAGGCCGCCGCCGAGGGCCAGATCGAGAAGAAGGCCGACGTGCTCTACGCGGCCGCCGGTCTGTCCGGCCAGGGTGTCATCGAGGCCGCGGCCAAGGCGAAGGTCTGGGCCATCGGCGTCGACTCCGACCAGTACAAGCAGGCCGCCCTGGCCCCGTACAAGAACTACATCCTGACCTCCGCGCTCAAGGACGTCGGCGGAGCGGTCTACGCACTGGCCAAGTCGGTCAACGACGACAAGCCGCTGACCGGCGTCCAGACGTTCGACCTGAAGGTCAACGGCGTGGGCCTGTCGGAGTCCAACCCGGAGTTCGCGAAGATCGCGGGTCTCCAGGACGCCGTGAACAAGGCCAAGCAGGAGATCATCGACGGCAAGATCAAGGTCAACACCGAGTGATCCGACCGGTCTGACCAGCCGAAGCGGGCGGGCACCCCCTGGGTGCCCGCCCGCTTCGCGCGTTCGGACGGATCCCCCCACCCCCTCCGGAACGGATCCCCCAACCTCCTCCGGACCGGATCACCCAGCGCCACCCCCCGTTTGCGGTCGGCAACCCCCCGGCCAAGACCCGGTGATGGCTTGGCCACGGGCGCATAACAAGGTGGACAGAAGGGGTTTTCAGGCAGGTCTACGCGCGTTAATCTGCGGCGAAGCCAGCGCTGAAGCTGAACCGTCCCGGCGCTGTGCACCTCGGTTGTACGACAGGAGCACCCACACATGCGCCGGATTTCCCGGATCACGGTCGCAGGCGCAGCGACCGCCTCTCTGGCCCTCGCGCTCTCCGCCTGCGGCGGCACCTCCACCTCCGCCGGGTCCTCGGACTCGAAGGGCGACAAGGGCCTCGCCATCGCCTACGACGTCGGCGGCAAGGGCGACCAGTCCTTCAACGACGCCGCGTACGCGGGCCTGGAGCAGGCGAAGAAGGAGTTCGGGTACCAGACGGCCGACGTGGAGCCCACCGAGGGCGAGACGGACGCCGACAAGGAGCAGCGCCTGGTCTCCCTGGCCAAGCAGGGGCACAACCCGGTCATCGGTGTCGGTTACGCGTACGCCGCGGCCGTCAAGGGTGCCGCGGAGAAGTTCCCGGACACCACCTTCGGCATCGTCGACGACGCCACGATCAACACCAAGAACGTGGCCGACCTGGTCTTCAACGAGGAGCAGGCCTCCTACCTGGCCGGTGTCGCCGCCGCCAA